>CACWLH010000008.1 GCA_902761625.1 uncultured Erysipelotrichaceae bacterium | reverse complement strand
TCATCAATTTGCTAAAATGTGTGTGCAGAAATGGAGAAAAACACATTATGAGCAAAGTCAGCGAAACAACAAGAGAAAGCTGGATCAAGGCCACATTCCCGGAATGGGGCACATGGCTGAATGAAGAGATTGAAAACACCGAGATCAAGGAAGGTTCCGTAGGCATGTGGTGGCTGGGATGCACCGGCATCTGGTTCAAGACACCCGGCGGCGCCAATATCACCATTGACCTTTGGGCAGGCAACGGCAAGCGCACTCATGGCGACGGCAAGATCAAGGTCGGCCATCAGATGGCCAATATGGCCGGTGTGCGGAAGATGCAGCCGAATTTAAGAGCTGTACCGTTTGTCATCGATCCGTTTGCGGTAAAGCATGTCGATGCGGTGCTTGCGACACACTATCATCAGGACCACATGTCCGCTGAATTCGCTGCGCATGTCATTCAGAGCGGCATGACAACCACTGACAATGAAGGTAATGAAATTCCTGTTCCGTTTATCGGACCTGCCAAATCCGTTGAAACATGGGTGAAATGGGGTGTTCCTGAAGACAGATGCATCACCGTCAGGCCCGGCGATGTGATCAAGATCAAGGATCTTGAAATTGTTGCTCTGGATTCGTTTGACAGAACATGCATCGTCACAACCGATTCCCAGGGACCCGACCGTGAGGAGCTCTACGGCAAATGCCCGACGGACATGGATGAAAAAGCCGTTAACTACCTCGTGAAGACACCCGGCGGAAACATCTATCACAGCGGTGATTCCCATTATTCCATCTACTTTGCAAAACACGGCAAGGATTATGATATCGATGTCGCTTTCGGCTCCTTCGGACTCAATCCGGTGGGCATCCAGGACAAGATGGAATCAACCGATATTCTGCGTATGGCGGAAGCGCTCAGATGCAAGGTCGTCATTCCCATTCATTATGATGTCTGGACAAACTTCATGGCCGATGTCAATGAGATCAAGGTCCTTTATGAAATGAGAAAGGACAGACTGGATTATCAGTTCCATCCGTTCTTCTGGGAAGTCGGCGGCAGATATATCTATCCGCAGGACAAGGACAGAAGGGCATATCATCATGACCGCGGCTTCGATGACTGCTTCGATTATGAGCCCAATGTGCCATTCCGCTCTGTTCTGTAATTCATGGTGCTGACGTGAGTATTCTTGTTTTGGATATCGGAACTACCAGCATGCGCGGGATTCTTTATGAAAAAGACGGATCCCGCCTTGCCATGCACCGCTGTGAGAATCATCTGATTTTCATGGGTGACAGTCTGATTGAGGAAAACCCGGATGACTGGTATGACAATACCGTAACCATCATCCGCAATATTGTATCGCAGACCAAACAGAAAAATTTTGAGGCGATTGCGATCACTGCCCAGCGTTCCAGCATGATTCCGGTGGATGAAAACGGCAGTCCTTTAAGTGCGGCCATCATGTGGCAGGATACCCGCAACCGTGATATCTGCAAAGAGCTCAGCCGATACAATCACGCATTGTTCCAAAAGACCGGAGCTGAGGTCAGCACGGTCTTTTCGGGCAGTAAAATGACATGGATCCGGCGCAATCTTCCTGAGATCTATGCCCATACTTACAAGTTTCTCAATATCCCCGAATATGTGGTGAGCCGCATGTGCAATGTATTTGTGTCTGATACCACATACGGATCCAGGACTGGTCTGATGGATTTGAAGACCGCATCCTGGGATCCTTCGATTCTGGAACTGTATGAAGTTGATAAAGAAAAACTGTGCAGACTGATCGAACCGGGTGAAATCGCAGGATATATCAGTAGAGAATTTGCCGAAACTGCAGGCATTGTTCAGGGGATTCCGGTACTGCATTGCGGCGGCGATCAGCAATGCGCTGCAATCGGGCATGGCATCATCCGGGAAGGTCCTGTCTCTGTAACGGCCGGCACCGGCGGATTCATTGCGGCGGCGATGAGAGAGCTGCCCGGAATTCTGCCTGACGGGGTGATCATCAACCGCTCATCGATCAGAAATGAATATATCCTGGAAACAAATGTGCTCTCATGCGGTGCCGCCTATGACTGGTGCGCACATGAGCTCTACGGGATGGACAGGACTGATTATCAATTTCTTGAATCAGAACTGAATAAGGAAAACTTTGTCAGCACACCGCTGGTGCTTCCGTATTTTTCCGGAAGGGGAGCACCGGAGTGGAATCCGCTGGCCAGAGCGGTTTTCAGCGGCATCACCACTGCAACCAGAAGAAGCGAACTGTTCAAAAGCATCATGGAAAGCATCTTCATGGAGATTGCCAACCAGATCGAACGGCTCAATGAATCCGTGAATGTCGAGCGGGTCAATCTTGGCGGAGGTCTTTCCGGATCAAACGCACTGAATCAGCTGCAGGCTGACATCTATGGCAGACCGGTCTATGCATCGGATGATCCCGAAGCGACCGCTGACGGCTGTCTGATGGTGGCTCTATGCGGACTGGGAGAATATGAAAGTGTCTTTGATGCTTATCAGGCGCTCAGAGGCAATCACATCCTGAAAGAATTTATTCCGGATATGCGTCTGCATGCGGAATATGAAATCAAACGGAAGAAAATGAACAGACTTTACAGAGTCATCAAAGAAGGGGACGAATATGAAAGCTGAAAAGAAAGTCATAGGCTCACTGAACAAGTGCTATGCATGCGCAGCATATGAATACGACGGACTGAATCATCTGATTGTCGCTGCTGAAAAGACGGATCCGTGCTATTCATTCACCATGGACGGAGAAAAAGCGGACACCTTATGGGAAGGACCCGGCGGCGTCATGACATTGCTGCAGTTTCATGGTACTGAGGATGTCCTGCTGGCAACCCAGAAATTCTATTCTCCCAATGATTCCGCACAGGCAAAGATTGTCTACTATACAAGAGAAGATAGCGGCTGGAAATGTCATGTATTATGTGATCTTCCGTTTGTGCACCGTTTCGGAATCATTGAAAACATCACCGGAAAGTATCTGGTCGCATGCACATTGAAATCCGCCCACGCCTTCAAAAATGACTGGACATGTCCGGGCAGAATCTGGACAGCAAAACTGCCGGAAAGCCTTCTGGAATTCAATGAGGATCATCAGCTTGAGCTGACTCCGCTTGTTTCAGGCCTGTATAAGAATCATGGATTCGCGGTTCATGAAAATGCGGACGGCTCCTCATTCGCGGTGGTCGGCACTGAAAACGGCGTCTATAAAGTATGTCCGCCTGAACTGTATGATTCAGAGTGCAGCGCCGAATGTCTGCTGGAAACACCGGCAAGCGATGTGCTGTATCTCGACTTTGACAATGACGGCGAACGGGAACTGCTTGTGCGGAACTGCTTGTGCTGTTTCCGTTCCATGGCGACACGCTGTCTGTGTACAAAAAGAACAACGTTTCATTTGAGAAAGTCTATGAGCGTGATGTGAAAATGCCGTTCATCCATGCCATTTACGGCGGCTTTGTCAATGGCCGCAATGTCGCATTTGTCGGCAACCGGCAGGATCAGATGGAACTGATCGCACTGGAATACAAAGACGGTTCCTATCAGGTCAGCATTCTTGATCAGGGAGCCGGACCGGCCAACTGCATGTATTACTCATATGAAGGCAAGGATATGCTGCTGGCTGCCAACCGTGAAACCGATGAAATTGCTCTGTATGAGCTGAGTGAGGAATGAATATGAGTGTTTCACTGGCATTATATGAAAAGGCAATTCCTTCAGGCTTCAGCTTCGAGGAAATGTTTGCGATCACGCATGAATGCGGATTTGACCGCTTTGAGATCAGCATCGATGAAACCGATGCGCGCCTTGCCCGTCTTGATATGAGCTTTGATGAACAGAATGCGCTTGGTGAACTGGCAAGGAAGATGAATACTCCGATCCGTACGATGTGCCTGTCCGGTCACAGAAAATATCCGATGGGATCGATGGACCCTAAGATCCGTGAGCGCTCCATGTACATCATGTTCAAAGCGGTTGATTTCGCCGCCAATGCCGGCATACCGATCATTCAGCTGGCCGGTTATGATGTCTATTATGAGGAAGGAAATGAGCAGACCGTCCGCTATTTCACGGACAATCTGAGAATTGCGACGACCTATGCCGCATCAAAAGGCATCGTTCTTGCCTTTGAATCGATGGAAACCCCGTTCATGGATACCGTCACAAAAATCATGAAATATGTGGATCTGATCGGCTCTCCGTGGCTTGGTGTTTATCCCGATATCGGCAATCTGAAAAATGCCGCGGTTCTGTATGGCTTTGATGTGACTGAGGAATTGAAAAAGGGGAAGGGACATACCTTTGCGGTTCATCTGAAGGAAACACTTCCGGGGATCTACCGTGATATGAACTACGGAACCGGCGGACATACCGAATATGTGCCGTGTGTCAAAGCTGCCCTGGATATGGGTGTCAGAATGTTCACCGGTGAATTCTGGTATCAAAGCGGTCAGGACTATATGAAAGTTATCAGGGAATCCAATGAATTCCTGCGCAATGTGATCAGGGAGGCCGAAAATGCTTGAAGAACTGAAAAAATCAGTCTGTGAATCAAATCTTGAACTTGTCAGAAGGGGAATTGTCATCTATACATGGGGCAATGTCTCCGGCATCAGTGAAGATCGGAAATATATGGTGATCAAACCCAGCGGCGTTGATTATGACGGTATGAGCTGGGAGGATATGGTCGTAGTTGATCTTGAAAGCGGCGAAAGATGCGAAGGAAAATGGAAGCCGAGCAGTGACACCGCGACCCATCTGGAGCTTTACAGAAGATATCCGGATATCAAGGGCATTGTCCATACCCACAGCATCAATGCCGTGGCTTTTGCCCAGGCCGGCATGCCGATTCCGGCACTCGGAACAACCCATGCGGACTATTTCTATGGTGATATTCCATGCACCAGAGAGCTCAGCCGTGAAGAAGTTGAGGAAGCATATGAAAAGAACACCGGCAAAGTGATCATTGAAACGATCGATGCGCTCGGCTATGATCCGATGGCAGTGCCGGGCATCGTTGTAAAGAATCACGGACCGTTTGCCTGGGGCACATCACCGGCCAATGCAGTATATAATGCGGTGGTCATGGAAACTGTGGCGGAGATGGATCTGAGAACATTAATGCTCAATCCGGAAGCATCCATTGCAAAGTATGTTCTGGACAAGCATTATATGCGCAAGCACGGTCCGAATGCCTATTACGGTCAGAAATGAAAAACGCCTGCGGGCGTTTTTTTAGACTGAACCCGCAGCATGTCAAGTATTGTATTGAACTTTGTGCGTTGTATAATCGATATTCGAACGGAGGAATTGAAATATGACAGCAATCAACAAAAAAGTCTTATCGGAAATCATCGCTTCCGAACATCATCTGACAAAAAAAGAAGCAGCGTCGATTGTGGATCTTCTGTTTGATACGATCAGTGAAACGCTCAAAGATGGAAATAAAGTTGAAATTTCCGGTTTCGGAAAGTTTGAAGTCAGGGAAAGAGCCGGCAGAACCGGAATCAATCCGCAGACAAAGGAAAAAATCGATATATTGCCTGTAAGGATTCCGGCATTCAAGGCCTCAAAGAACCTGAAAGAGTACGTAAAATAAGCGATAACACATCAGAAAGCCCGTATAAGGGCTTTTTACGTATCAGATGATTACATACCCGTATTAATGAAACCATGCCTTAAATCAGCTGAAACAGCCTGTAAATGTGTGAAGATTGTTTCTGAACATAATGCTATACTATATAAAACAGCCGGAGGCATTTATGAGCGAAGACCGTAACAATCGATTCGATGAAAACAATTCATTCTTTGATAATGAGTACAGGAAATATACAGATCATAAAACCGACAGCTGTGCAACCGGATCGTTTACACTGAATGATCTGACCATGATGTATGGGATGGAAAATACGACAATGCTGAAGGATTATGAAACCGCAGCAACCCGTATGACACATCTGACCAAAGCGGTCCAGGATCATACCGATGACAGAATCGAATCATTGACCGGCAGCAGTCAGGACGATGTCAGAAGCGATTATGAATTCGATCCGGATGAGCTGACCATCGGCGAGCTGATCGCAATCAATGAGGAATTCCTCAAAAAGCAGAAAGAACTGGCCAGTAAGCCGAAAGAGCCGTATGTCGCCAGCATGATCGCTTCATATCCCGGTGCGTCAACCGAAAAGGTATCAGTCATCACAGTTCCTGAAGAAGCCATCGCAAGTGATGAAAGTCCGTTCATCTCAATCGACGATATTATCAATGGCTGATCCGTTTTAAACCGTTTTATAGAGACTGACAAGGCATTCAGCAGCAAATTTGCTTATGATGCCTTTTTTTATGTTGTATGCAATTTATATGAAAATTTTTACATTTTTACTAGATATCAATAGATATCAGTTTATGTAAAATCAGCCGGATCAGACCGCTGAAGCCAGCTGCACATTAAAATCTGTCAGTGCGGCGCCGGATGTATGAATAAATGACGAATTCTTAAATCGTTTTGTCAGCAATACGCAATACAACATTCAAAAACACCAGATCTTCGAAAACAAAACATCAGCCAGTACTGGATGAACGAATCAGGCATATATGAAACGCTGCTGAAAGATTCTGACAAATAATATTCGGATCAATATACAACTGGTCATCAATTGAAACATCAGCGTGCATTGTAATGAAATAACGAATATTCATGAGCGGGTAATGAATGGATCGAAAACAGAAAATGAAATACAGCGATCAATCACAGAACAATACATAAAAAGCTCAGTTAAAGACCTGAAACACAATTGACAACCTAGTCATTAAAAACTGT
The DNA here is from genome assembly GCA_902761625.1 of uncultured Erysipelotrichaceae bacterium. Lineage (GTDB taxonomy): Bacteria > Bacillota_I > Bacilli_A > Erysipelotrichales > Erysipelotrichaceae > Bulleidia. Next base: position 46,965 of record CACWLH010000008.1, on the reverse strand, counting down.
TGAAAACGGCTTTGCTGAATGTGGAAAACTCAATGTGGATATTTTTAAGACCGATTTATATTGTAATTCATTATTACTTCGCATAATGTATGTTATGCGAATTTAATAGAGAATTAAATCAGCCTGTTCAGACGGCCGGGCTGATGCCACCTCTTATATCAAAAAAGCCCCTATCATGACCAAATATGAATCAAGCCCGGAGTAACAATGATTCGGATCTGATCCAAAATAAGAATCAGTGATTCATCTAAATCACAATTGTGACTGATCATGAATGTTGCTTCCAGGAACACGTGTCTTATCAAAATAAGAATTGCACCGGTCTGCGTAATCACACAAAAAAGGAAGCTGCTCAGAGCCTCCTCGTATCGTAAATGATTTGATTGCCGTATCCGTTTATATAAGAGATTCAGATTTTTTCCAGCACGACTGCCGTTGCCTTGGCGGTTGCACAGATCACATAATTCTCTTTGATATGGACACTTTTATCGATTGCCGGAGATCTTTCCCAATCCAGTGTCAAATAATCAAAATCCAGGCTGATGATGGCATTGCAGCCAAGTTCAAAAGCTTTTTCCTTCAGTTGTTCCAAAGCCTTGTTTCTGGCTTCTGCGATGGCATCGGTCAGCTGATTCTTTCCGGATTCTGACTCGAAGCTGACAGTTCTGGGTAAAGTCGTGATCGCTTCCGCAAAAATGCATCCGCCCCTTTTCACTATTTTTGCATCTTCAAAAGAAGATTCCAAAGCAATCGTCATCTCTGCAAATGCATGCTTGCGCGCTTCTTCTTTGGACAATTCATCCTCATACATTTTCTGCTGAAGATATCTGACTTTTTCATGACTTTCAGTTCCCGCAAGCAGCAGCTTGTATTCAGGTGAGTCTTCCTTTACCAAAGGCAGAAAAGTTGTATATTTCTTTTCCGTGGTCATGGATTCAAATCCCCATTGCTCAACTCTTGACTGAATCAGACGGCCGCTGCAGGCCGGACACTCTCTGACGCCCCATGGAGAAAACTGAAACGTATTGCAGCCGGTGCAGAAACAAGCATATTTTGCCATGATTGATTCTCCTTGTACTTAAACTCATTGTATCATTCAATCCGCAGTTTCCTGCATCTGTCTGTGAGTGATTCAGGATTCAATACAGATCAATGCTGCGTGTACGCATGTTCAGCAGTGATGTGCCCCATATAAAAATCCCGGCACGTTGATATGCCGGGATCAGATCTCTGTTGTGTGTTTGCAGTGTTCAGTTGATATCAGTCACGATGATTTCAGACTGGAACTGTCTCTGATAGACATCAGTAAGAAGTATACCATGACGCAGTGTGCAGCTGCCGAGCGCCTCGTCAGTCACTTTCACATTGTTAGGCTGCCTGACGCGGTATGTGCGGAATGCGGTTTCTGAACCGAGACTGTTTCCTTCCTCATCATAGTAATCAAACAGGAAGTCCAGTGTTTCACCTGCTTCAAGCTGGTTATGTCCCTTCTCCATGAAGGCATCTTCATTATCAATCTCATCATAGCCGATGATTCTTCCTGAAGTTGGCTCGTTAAGATTATCAGACGGTTCCCATTCGATATACAGCATAACTTCTGTTTTTCTGTTCAGAATCGCTTTGGTGTAACCTGTATAGACATCACCGTTTTTATCTGCACGCATACCGGTCGGTTCATAGAAGACCGGATGGCCGTCAATGGATATCCAGGTTCCGTCGGTTGAGATCATGGGATGCCCTTTTTCGTCTCTCATACCCGGATAGTCTGATCCGAGATATCTGAGGCCTTTTTCACTTTCCTGGAAGAAATACTGTCTTTCATCGGAGATGATATCCCATACACTGTCAGAGAGTTCCAGTGAATAGCCTTCTCCGTTTTCACGGACCGGAATCTCAATGATCGGCTGGGTGGTGACATAATTTTCAAATCCGGGTTTATACCACTCCTCTTTCTTGAAATCGATCAGTTCGATCAGATCATACAAAGGACTGTCTTCAGGAATACTGATCTCCCTGCTGGCTGCCATAATCGAGAAGAAATCCGTATAGAAGTCTTCCTGCTTTGCAAGGCCGTTGCTTTTCAGCTGCTCCCAGCAATCGGTGAATGTTGCAAGAGATTGGTACGGGAATGTGAAGGCAAGACCGTTGATTCCGTCTGCGCATCCGCGGTTGCGGGCCACAATGCATGCCTGGACATAAGCGGTGAGTTCACGGAGTTCACTTTCGCTCATCACCGAATCGTTATAATCCGACATCCGCAGATTATCCAGATAATTCACCAGGTCAATCTGTTCGCTGTTCATGAATGTATACGAACTGTTTGCGGCCAGTGATATATCAGCATAATCCGCCTCAGACGCAAGAATCGCTTCCTGCTGTTTGGTGAAGAGCTGTTCAAGCTTTTCATATGCCGGATTGACATAAGTCAGATCAACCAGAGACAGCGTGAATTTGTTCCGCTCTGTTTCAGCTGCCATATGCACGTTGTATGCATCATATGTTCCGATGACTTCCCTGGCGAACTCTTCAGTGGAAATCGTCGGATCTTTGGCAAGCTTTGAGAATGCGGAAGTATAGAACCATCCGCCCGACGGTTCGCTTTCTTCGGCAGCCAGATAATAATCCGCATACGGTTCCAGGAGCTTTGCAATTTCAATATCCTGCATCAGACATGCATCGAAACCGATCAAGTCAAACTTCATACCGGAATCTTTGATTGCGGAAACAATCTCATCCACCATGATGGTGCTGCCTGAACCGTCTTTTCGTTTGTTCAGATCATCCTGGCCATAACCGGAAGAAAGGCCTCCGCCATGGTCCCAGAGAACCAGCATATAGCGGTCCGCCGGGAAATTCTCTTTTGTCCACTTGATGAAGTCAAGCAGCTCATCTTTACTGGACATGGTTGTATATTGATCAATATCCATCACCTTGTTCAGTTTTCCGTTTTCCATGACATAACGGCCGACTGAATTCTCTTCAATACCGTTCGTGAACCAGCGGTAGGAACCGCCGCATTCCATGACAAATTTCAGGGCACTCCCCTGCTTTGTCGCATCCGCGATCTGTTTCAGATTGCCTGAAGCGGAGCCGATTTTGTTTTCAAGGTCGGATCCGATGACATATTCCATGACAACCACGGATTCAACATCCGATTTATCTTCAAAGAATTTGTCACGGGAAGGCTTGATTGAGGCGAACTGTGCATAGTTGTCCTGCATATTCTCTTCACGCAGAATTTCCGACCCGTCTCCAGTGATATCTTTTGTTTTTGCGTAATTGTCCTGCAGAAGCGAATCAATAATGATCCTCGGTGTTTTCACTTTGATCATCATGAAGGCGACAAGCATCGAGATCAGCGCTGCTTCACCTAAGAAGAACAGAATCGATCCAAAACGCATCAGATAACGGAACCATGCCTTGGGACGCAGCAGGCCGAGCCTGATCGGTGTGCCATGCAGGAAAGCGATCTTTGTGTATCCGAGCGCAAGCAGAAACGGAGCCGGACAGATAATCATAAAAATCCGGAAGAATATGCCCTTTCCGAATGATTTGCCAAGTCTCCAGTACAGGCGAGTCAGATATCCGTAATAGTTGATAAAGGCAAAGCCCAGAAATAAGAGACCGTAGAACTTCTGGCTGGGTGCGACGCGTGCCGCAAACGGATTGAAATACATCGCTGCTGCAATAAACAGAAGCATGAACAGAAACGGATGCCTGAAGGCATATCGTGTTTCAAACATCGTGTCGCCGATTTTCTTCTCCGCCCAGAAAGGAATGAGCGCATAGAACTTCCTGAGTCCCATTTTGCCAAGGATTCCCCGATAGCTGATCATATGAATGATCATGAGCAGAAGAAACACAACAGGCATACCGATGAACAGCAGATATATCATATGATTCCTCCATTATTAAAAATTCAACCACGATTGATTATACCAATTATTCGTCTGTTTCCAATAGAGGAAACCGCATTTCGGCATGGATGAAGTCATTGAAATGTCCATGTGTGATTATGTCAGCCTTGTTTCTGCCTCAGCATGGTTTCAAATTCTTTTTCAAACTGTTCCTCTTCAGGTGTATTCTGCTTTGGAATTGTGACTGTGCAATATTTCCAGGAGGAAAGATATGCGGCATTGGAAAGCATCAGACTGTTTCTGCCTTCCGCTCCCTGCGCAATGAGATTACCTTTGCCCTCAAACGCATTGGCAAATGATCTGAAGACTGTGAAATATGGATTATCATCCAATGCAAGTGTGATTTCCTTACGAACGCCGTGAATTTTGCGGAAGCAGTCATCCGCTGTTTTTCTGTATTCACATTCTTTCATGCCCAGTTCCGGTTCCAGCTCGAAGATTTCAAGCTTTCTGTTTTCCGCCTTGATCAATGCCTCTTCCAGAAAGATTTCCAGACGGTTGACTCCCGGGGCATCGCCGGTGGATGTGATGAATGTTCCGCTTGCACCATTTGTCCATTCCATATACAGGGTTGCGTCATCCTCAACCTCAATATCATGATAGTGCCCTTCTTTGCAGAAGGCCGTGATTTTTTCAGGCATTCCGCAGAACCAGCAGAGCAGATCCAGATTATGCGGGCATTGGTTCAGCAGCCCCCTCCTCCTTCGCCTTTCCAGGTGGCCAGCCATGAGCCGGACTGATAATACTTTTCAGGTCTGTACCAGTCGGTGACTGTCCAGATCAGCCGCCTGAGGCTGCCGTATCTGCCGCTTTGCATGATTTCATGAATCTTCTGATTGACTGCCAGTGCGCGCTGGTTGAAGATCATTCCGTAAATACATCCGGAAGCCTGTGCTGTATCATTCATTCTGCGTGCCTGAGCAGAACATACTCCGGCCGGTTTGTAACACAGCACATGCAGTCCCCTCTTAAACGCTTCAAGGGCAATCTGTTCATGTGAGATATGCGGTGTTGTGATAATGACTGCATCGATTTTCAGACTGCCGCCATCAACTGCTTCAAACAATGCATCCGCACTCTGATAAACTGTGATCCCCTTCTCAAGGGCCGGTCTGAGCAATTCACAGTACTGCTCACGGAAGCGGGTATTTGCTGAAAGCCCATACCAATGACTTTTCCTGATGCGATCATTGCCGCATATCTGCTGCCCTGCATGCCTGTGCCGATGATTGCTGTTTTCATATGCTGATTCCTTTCCTGATTCAAAATTGAATATGCATGATGCCATCAAATGAAAGAAATGACCGTACAGTCCGCAAACGGAACCATACGGTCAGAATACTTATTGTTCTTTGCCATTGTAGATGAGAGACAGCATGGTGATATCGTCAAATTGATCTGTACCGTAACTGAACTTTCCGACGCTGTTGGCAACATTGTATACAATTTCCTGGGGACCGGCCTTGGGATTCTGGTTCAATGCCGCAAGCAGACGGTCATTGCCGAACTGTTCCAGGGATGTATCGGTTGCTTCAGGAACACCGTCTGTATAGACAAACAGTGAATCGCCGGGATCAAGATGGAATGAATGTTCCGTATATTTCAGGTCACCCATCATACCGAGTGCCGGTGAATGTCTGTATTTGATCAATTCATACAGGCCGTCTTTGCGTTTCAGTGCGGGATGTTCATGACCGCCGTTGGCAGCGATGCCCTCTCCGCTTCGCACATCTAGCACAGCGCACCAGACTGTGACAAACATATCCAGTGTGTTTCCTTCTGCCAGCTGTCTGTTGACATTGGCAAGGGCTTCACCGGGACTGTCGCCGTCAAGCAGTCTGTTTTTGATCAATGCTTTTGAAATCATCATGAACAGCGCTGCCGGCACACCTTTACCGGAAACATCCGCAATAATCATCGCCAGATGATTGTCATCAATCAGGAAGAAGTCATAGAAGTCGCCGCCGACCTCCTTGGCCGGATCCATGGATGCGTAGATTTCAAAATCTTTTCTGTTTTCAAAGGCTGTATAGGGATCAGGAAGCACGGATGCCTGGATTTCTCTGGCCAGATGGAATTCCGCCCCGATTCTTTCATTTTCCGCAGTTACGGTTTTGACTTCGTTGATATACGAATTCATGCGCTGGGAGAGATCCTCGAATGATTCAGCGAGCACCTGGATCTCATCGCCTGTTTTATAATCATCCTTCATGCTGAATTCAAAAGCGTGGCCTGCCATTGTTCCGATTTCCTTGGTCATTATGGCAAGCGGTTTGACGATTCTTCTGGAAAGCACAATGGCATTGGCAAGACCGATCAGAAAGATCATAACCAGCAGGACAACAAGCGTCATCCTGGATTGTGAGATGCTCTCACTGAAGGTATTCTCCGCTTCCTGATTGATTTTCTTGTATTCGTAATACATTGTCTTCAAAGGCAGATCAGTCACTTCTTTGCTCATGCATGTGACCGCAGCCCAGGAGACATTGTTCATCGGTTTACCGCACATATAATATGTTTCATTGCCGACTCTGACCACTCTGACACCTGTGTCCTCTTTCAGAGCATCCCGGATAAAACTCATCAGTTCTTTGGTGCCGCTGATTTCCTCAGGTTCATCACCGGGCACAAGCGGGAAGAAACCGGTGCTTTCACTTGAAAGGATAATATCCTCCTGCTGATTGACCAGGAAGCTGAACCCGCCGCTGATGACATTGGAATTGATAGCTGCCTTGATGTTATCAAGATAGAAGTCGGCTCCGACGACGGCAACGACTTCGCCGTCAACCACAACCGGTACGGAACATACGATGCCTGCCTGATCACTGAAATAATCCGTTCCGATTTCTGAAATCTGCACACCGCCGATTTTCTCGGCATTCTTGTACCATCCACGCTCTCTGAACGGGAACTCAAGCAGTTTTCCGTTTTCATCGAATTTATTATCGGATTTGTCATCAATGATCATCATGACACCGTCATCAGTGCCGATGAAACATGAATTCAGATTGTAGAAGTTGTTATAGAGTGTCTCCATCAGGTTGGCCATATTGCCCAGCAGACCGACTGTACGTCTGATCGAAGCGGAATCGCGGTCAACATTCTCATCATAGAGAATCTGTGCGCAGGTGATGCCTGCGTTGTCCGGATCAGGTTCAGAAACGCTGATTGATTCATAATTCTGCGGATTTGCCAGAAGACGGCTCGCATAATCGTTCATGAACCAAACATGAGACTCAAGGGTCTGGAAGGTTTCATCTATCTTCATCGCATTCAGATTGGTCATTCTTGCCAGACTGTTTTCGATCATGCTGCGCATGGTCTGATCCGAAATATCACGGATCGATTCCTGCTGTCTGCTGTTTGTGCTGCTGACCAGACTTGAGAGTTCGGATGACTGGAACCAGATCACAGACATATAAACACCGGCGACAGTCAGGAATGTGACCAGCACCAGGTTGAATATTTTGTTTTCAATACCGCCTATGATGAATTTCCAGATTTTTTTCATAATATTACAGTCTCATCAATCATATACAGCTATGCAATGCAGAGCCTCAGACACAATAAAAGACACTCAATCTCTCAATATATTAATACTTATATCCTTCTTTTAACAGATGTGATTTCTTAAACTGTTTCTGAAAAAGACTTTCCGGCACATCAGCACGGAAAGTCGTGGTTCAGATCAGATATTTCAGAATGGAAGTGCCGTATTCCGGCATTTCAGTACCAAAATTATCGGCGATGGTGGCACCGATGTCGCTGAATGTGTCACCTTCTCTTAACAGGCCATGGCCTTTGAAAGACGGACTGTAAAGAATCAGCGGAACAAGTTCACGGGTGTGATCGCTTCCGGTCCAGGTCGGATCGTTGCCATGATCCGCGCTGATCATCACAAGATCATCCTCTCTCAGATACGGCAGCAGCTCACCGAGCTTCACATCAAAACGTTCCAGTTCTCTCGCATAGCCTTTCGGATTGCGGCGGTGTCCCCATTTGGCATCAAAGTCAACCAGATTGACAAAGCACAGACCTCTGAAATCCTTCTGCGCTGCTTCGATTGTCTGTTCCATGCCATGGACACTGGAATTGGATTTATGTGACTCAGTGATTCCTTCTCCGACAAAGATATCATTGATCTTGCCGATTGAGATCACATCATAACCGGCGTCTTTCAGGCTGTTCAGAACGGTTCTTCCGGTCGGTTTGAGGGCCAGGTCATGACGGTTCGGGGTACGCTCAAACTGGCCTTTCTTTCTGCCGACAAACGGTCTTGCGATGACACGGCCGACCTTCCATTTGGGTGCCATGGTGATTTCACGGGCAATTTCGCAGCATCTCAACAGCTCATCAAGACCGAAAGTCTCTTCGCTTGCCGCAATCTGCAATACCGAATCCGCCGATGTGTAAACGATCATCTCCCCTGTCTCAAGATGGCGCTCACCCAGTTCATCAAGGATTTTCGTGCCGCTGGCGGCTTTGTTGCCGATAACTTTATGACCGGTCTTTTCTTCCAGCTCAGCGATCAGATCATCCGGAAAACCGGTGTCAGTGAATGTGATAAACTTCTCCGGAATATATAATCCCATCATCTCCCAGTGACCGGTCATCGTATCCTTGGAATTGGAATGCTCACGCAGCTCCAGATAATAGCCGTTGGGATTGTCAACCGGATCAATATGACGCACGTGTTTCAGATTGAAAGTGCCCATCTTCTGCAGATTCGGCAGATTCAGATGATCCACACTGTCCGCAATATGACCGGCTGTATCCGCTCCCTCATCGCCATACAGCGCTGAATCCGGGGCAGAGCCGAATCCCCATGAATCAATCACAATCGTAAAAATACGGCGGTACTTCTGTTCATTCTTCATCGTCATAATCAAGATCTCCTTCCAGGGATCCCGGATGAAATTTCCGGTATCCGTCCATCAGCTGTGAATCAGCCACATGGGTATAAATCTCGGTCGTGGAAATATCCGCATGACCGAGCATTTCCTGAATACTTCTCAGGTCCGCGCCGCCCATCAGCAGATGCGTTGCATAACTGTGGCGCAGCTTGTGCGGTGTGATATTTTTGGAAAAGTTCAGCTCTTCACACTTCCGGTTGAGCAGCAGTTCGACATAGCGTGAGGTCACCTTTCTGCCGAAGCGGTTGATGAAGAAGAGCTGGGTTTTCTTTTTCATGAATACAATTCTTACAGTATCCCGATATTGTTTCAGAAGCGGAATGGAGCCATGCGCAACCGGTACGATCCGTTCCTTCTCTCCTTTGCCAAGCACCCTGACCCTGCCGGAATCAAGATCCACTCTCGAAATGCTCAGAGATGTCACTTCTGAAACACGCAGACCGCAGGAATAAATCATTTCCAGCAATGCATGCTGCATCAGTTCTTCCGGCTTTGAATCATCAAATGAGTTCATCAGCCGGCTGATCTCATCTTTTGTGCAGTATACAGGCAGACGCTCATCATTGCGCGACACACGCAGATTGAGCGACGGATTTTCAATCTGATACATAAAGGACAGATCGCGGTGAAACGAGCGGATGCTGGCGGCCATCCTTGCCAGACTCGAGGATGATTTTGTCTTCTGCTGTTCCAGAATGAATGCCTGCACATGACGCGGCCGGATCTTTTCCGTGTCATAGATCTTCTGTGTCTTCAGCCATGAAATGTACTGGTTCAGATCATTGACATAGGAAGAAACCGTACGCGGACTCTTGGATTCATTGACCCGGATATGCACAAGATATTCTTTCAGTGCCTGATCAGTTTTCATGTTTACTGCCGTTTAACAGAGCGCTCGCCTTGAAGAAAGCCTTCGATCCCATCTGGCGGTTGAGATCAGCCATGACTTCGCGGATTTCTTCGCGTCTGTATTCATTTTCATCAAACAGATTCATCTGCGACACAAAGAATGCATCGGCAGTGAAATCAGAAACGGATATGCCAAGAAGCCGGATGGCTTCTCCTTCCTCCCAATGGTCATCGAACAGGGAAATCGCCTGAACAAACAGATCATCCGCCTTCCAGAGCGGCTCACTGACCCTTACAGAACGGTCGGCATTGCGGAAATCGTAATAGCAGATGCGCAATGAGACGCGGTAACCGGCCTTCCCGGCTTTTTTCAGTCTGCCGGAAAGCCTGCGGCTGAGGGTTCTGATCAGACCGCGGATTTCATCATAATCAACGATATCCTCAAGCAGTGTTTCAGATACACCCATGGATTTGGAATCCCAGTCGGTCACAATGGCGCGGCTGTCATGTCCGTTTGCACGGGCGAGGATTTCATCGGTGTTCTTGCCGAAGATGGGGCGCAGTCTGTCAATGTTCTTATAGTTTGCCAGATCTCCGATCGTACGTATATTGAGTTCCTCCATATACGGCACTGTTTTGCGACCGATCCCGCGCATTTCCGAAATATCAAGCGGCCACATTTTCAGCGGCACATCCCTGATTCTCAATACGGTAATGCCCATCGGCTTTTTCATATCGGAAGCCATTTTGGCCAGAAACATATTCGGTCCGACTCCGATTGAGCATGGAATACCGGTTTCACCAAGCACTCTTCGCTGGATTTCCCAGGCAAGATCAAGCGGCTTTTCATATTTTCCGATCACATCGGTCATATCCGCATAGCACTCATCAATACTGGCCTGTTCAATCAGCTTTGTATAGGATGAAACGATCGATATGAACTGATGTGAAAGTTCGCTGTACCAGTTGTAATGACCGGGAACAATGATCAGATCCTTGCATCTGTGCTGCGCCTCAGTGACCGGCATGGCACTGTGAATGCCGTATTTGCGTGCTTCATAGCTAGCCGTTGAAACAACCGATCTGCGGGTGCTGCCGCTGACGACAACCGGCTTTCCCTTAAGAGAAGGATCAAGCAGTATTTCAGCGCTGACAAAGAAAGCATTGAGATCGATATGGAAATAAACTCTGCCCATTACCCGCGGTTCCTTTCCAGAAGTTCCTTCGCCGCCGCCAAAGATGACGGGGTGATTTCACCGGAGGCGATCAGGGCAAGCTCATCGATAAACTCATTTTCATTCATCTGTTTCACAAAGGTGCGGGTATGTTCCTGATCGTCTGATTTATATACACGGTAATGATGATCCGCACAGGCTGCCACCTGGGCAAGATGGGTCACCGAAAAGACCTGGCAGTCCTTTGACAATGATTTCATCTTGCGGCCGATCGCTGTGGCAACCGGACCGGAAACACCGGTATCGATTTCATCAAAGATGACCGTCTTGATTCCCTGAAGACGTGTGAAGATTTCTTTTAAGCCCAGCATCAGACGGCTCAGCTCACCGCCGCTGGCAGTGGATGACAGCGGTTTGAGCTCTTCGCCGCGGTTCATCGAAATCATGAATTCGACATGATCAATGCCGGTTGCGCCAGGCGCTTTCGCTGCGATCTGCGTCACAAAACGGGCATTCGGCAGCATCAGCTCATTCAGATTGGCTGCAATCAGCCGATCGAGTTTTCCGCTGCCTTTTCTGCGCATTGCAGAAAGCTTCTGCGCCTTTTCAAGATATTTTTCAAAGGCCTTGTCGACCTCTTTGTTTTTGCGGGCCAGGTATTCGGAACGATGGGTGATCATTTCGACCTGCGCTTCCATTTCAGCTGCCTTGAGATTGACTTCCTCAATGGTTCTTCCGTATTTGCGCTTGAGCCGCTGGATTACAAACAGTCGTTCCTCAATCGCATTGATATCTTCCTCGCTCATATCATATGCATTCAGGTAATCGTGCAGCTGTTCCATTGCGTCGCTGAGACTGTAATAAGAATCATTTACGGTTTCGGCAATTGCTTCAGCCTTTTCCCCATCAAGCGAAGAAACAATCCGTTTCAGTTCATAGAAGCTGCCGGAAATCTCATCATCATAGATCGTGAATGCGGCGTTGAGTTTTTCAAGGGATGAGCGGATCGAGCGGTATTGCTTTTCCTTTTCCGCAAGTTCCTCTTCCTCCCCTTCTTTCAGATCCGCTTCACGGATTTCATTGATCTGATATGTCAGGAATTCCAGATCATTCTCATTGTATGTTTCTGACAGAGCCTCATCCCGCTCTCTTTTCAGACGGTCATAAACGGACCAGGCTTCTTTTGTTTGAGAAAGAACGGCCGAATTGTTCAGGAATTCATCCAGAAGATGTTCATGATAGGAAACATTGAGCAGATATGCATTGTCTCTCTGACCATGGATATCAATCTGATTCATCAGCACATTGCGCATCAGGGAAAGCGGAACGATTCTGTGCTCAATGCGGGCGACTGATTTGCCGGACGCACTGATCTCACGTGTGAAGGTCGCATTTCCGTCCGTCTCAAAGCCGGCCTCACTCAGCACTTCAAGCGCATGGGCATCATCGGAAAGATCAAATGTTCCTTCAATGATCGCCTTGTCCTTTCCTTTCATGACAAAAGAGGAGCTGGCTCTCTCCGCCGCAAGCAGAGAGATTGCATCGATCATCACCGATTTGCCGGCTCCGGTTTCACCTGTGAACGAACTGAATCCTTTTTCGAATTCAAGATTCAGTCTGTCAATCAGCACGAAGTTCTGAATATAGAGATTCCTGATCATAGATTTATGCCGCTGAACTGTCTTTCAGCACTTCCGCAAGCACTGAAGAAAGATCTATATGAATTTCCTTTCTGAGCAGATTCAGGCTGCCCTGACTAATATATTCATCATCAATACCGAATCTCTTCAGATGAACAGGAATCTGTTCATCGCAGGCGTATTCCAGAATTGCCGAGGCAAGTCCGCCTGCTTTCATATCCGATTCATAGACAACCATTTTCATGCCGCTATCCGCAAGTTCCTCAATCATCGAAGTATCCAGCGGTTTGAAGAAACGGCAATTGACAACTGTCACGGGCAGATTGTTGACGGTGACTTTGTCAAGGACCGTGTCAACCAGATCGCCATAGGTCAGAATACAGACTTTATTGTCAGGACGGTCATTGTATTTCGTCCATGTGCCGATCTTGATCTCTTCCTCCTCACGCAGCTGATCCACCTGAACAGTTCCCTTGGGGAAGCGGATTGCGAACGGATGTTTCTGGCTGAATGCCAGATGGATGAGATCCCTTGCTTCAGAAGCATCCTTCGGCTGGGAAATGATCATATTGGGCAGCGGTCTCAGAATGCCGACATCAAAGACGCCATGATGCGTTTCGCCGTCATCTCCGACCAGTCCGGCATGATCAATGCCGATGACTACCGGAAGATCCATCCGGCAGATGTCATGATTGATCTGGTCATAAGCTCTTTGTAAAAACGAGCTGTAAATCACCAGGAACGGACGCTTGCCTGAAATCGCAAGTCCGGCCGCGAATGTTGCCGCATGTTCCTCGGCAATGCCGCAGTCAAAGCTGCGGGAAGGATATTTCGCGAAGAATTTCTGCAATGAACTGCCGGTCATCATTGCCGGTGTGATGGCTACGATTTTTTCATCCTGATCGGCAAGCTTTTCCACCTGGTCAGCCATGAACTGACTGTATGCCGCATAGCCTTCCGGAATGGAAGTCAGCGGTTTGCCGGTGGCAATATCAAACGGACCGACGCCATGCCATTTGCCTTCGCGGTCCGCTTCACAGGGCAGATATCCCCTGCCTTTCTGCGTGATCACGTGCACAACGATCGGGCCTTCGTGCATCGATGCGGCACTCAGCACCTGTATCAGATCGTGCAGATTATGCCCGTCAACAGGGCCGATATAATCAACATTGAATTCCTCGAAAACACCGCCGTCAATCACCGCATTGCGCACCGTATCCTTGAATGTTTTCAAAGCGGTATAAACCGTGCTGCCGAATGAATTGCTGCGCAGGTTCTTCTTCATGCCCGCCTTGATCTTCGTATAGGATTTGGAGCTTCTCAGCCTTGAAAAACCGGAAGTCAGGCCGCCGACATTGCGGGAAATGGACATCTTGTTATCGTTGAAGATAATGATCATGTTGCGGCGTTCGCTGCCGATTTCATTGAGTGCTTCCAGGGCCATACCGCTGGAAAGCGCACCATCGCCGATCACCGGAATCACGTGATAGTCCTCATGGGAAAGATCACGGGCAACCGCCATTCCAAGCGCCGCTGAAAGCGAGGTGGAACTGTGTCCCGCCTCCCATACATCATGTTCGCTTTCCCGGCGTTTCTGGAAACCGGAAAGGCCATGATAATGTCTGAGCGTTGGGAACTGATCCGCTCTGCCGGTCAGGATCTTATGAACATAGCTCTGATGGCCGACGTCAAAAATAATCCTGTCTTTCGGTGAGTTGAAGACATAGTGAAGAGCGATCGTCAATTCAACAACACCAAGGTTGCTGGCAAGATGACCGCCGGTTTTCGATATGCTTTCGATCAGGAAATTCCGGATTTCATGGCTGAGCGATTCGAGTTCTTTGACACTCATCGATTTCAGAAATTCCGGATTCTTGATGTTGTTGAGATTCATATGGCCTCCTAATTCGTGCGTGTCTTGATTTTTTCGATCAATTCCTTCAACGCACGCGAATCAAAGCCGCTGAAAGTGTCCCCCATCTGCATGCATTCCTCATAAAGTCTGTTCATGAGGTACTCAGCTTCTTCTATCCCCAGAAGCCTGACACTTGTCACTTTATCATTGTTTTCATCCGATGTGCTCTTGCCGAACTGCTCAGGAGTCAGACGGATATCCATGATGTCATCCTGAATCTGAAAGGCAAGACCGAGCTTTTCGCCGAGTTCATGCCATTGATCGATATCATCCTCATGATTCGCAATCACACATGCCATCATCAGCGGTGCGGACAGAAGACAGCCGGTCTTGTTACGGTGAATCCGCCTGAGATCCGCCCAGTCCGTAATCCCGTCAATTTCATTCATGTCCAGATCCTGTCCCAGAACCATTCCGCCTGCCCCGGCCATGCGCGCAAGAATATTCACACAAGCCAGCCGGGTATGTTCATCGCATGAAGCGGATGAAGCCACTTCAAACGCATAGGTCAAAAGGCCGTCACCTGCCAGGATTGCGGTTGCTTCATCAAACTGCTTATGACATGTCGGTCTGCCCCTTCTCAGATCGTCATTGTCCATCGCAGGAAGATCATCATGAATCAATGAATAGGTATGGATCATTTCAAGCGCCGATGCAAACGGATCACCGCATTCTTCGCTGATTCCGTAGCCTTTCAGTGCTGTATACAGCAGCAAGGGACGGATTCGTTTGCCCCCTGCCAGCAGAGAATAGCGCATCGCTTCGCGCACCCGGCTCTGAGGCAGCCGGTCAATATAATTGTCCAGAAGTTTTTCAAAGCGTTCCATTGTCATCCTCACGGTTTTTCGCAAGCAGGTCATTCACTTTGTTTTCAAATGACTTCAATGTCTGATCGCAGCTTTTGACAAGATGAAGTCCTTCCTCAAAAAGGCGGATGGTCTCATCAAGAGGCTGCTCATTTGTCTCAAGCAAGCGGACAATCTCTTCCAGACGTCCCATCGACTGCTCAAATGTCATTTCTTTCTTATCTGTGCTCATCTGTTACCTCTATTTCCGTTACGCCGGCTTTCAGTTTTCCATCCGCAAGACGGAGTTCAATCTCATCGCCGGTATTGACATCATGGATAGAGCGCACGCTCTTTTCATCATGCATGACAATGCTGTAGCCTCTGCCCAGTACCTTGAGCGGTGAATAGGCATCCAGCAAAGCACTGTTTTTGGCAATCCGCGCACGGTTTGCCTCATTGGCTCTTACAGCCCCGTCAAGCAAACCCTTCTGTGCTGAATCCAGTCTGATATGGCTGCTGCTCAGCTGTGTGCTTAAAGCATGATTCATACGCATCCTGTTTTCAATGATATCCGTATGAAGCTGCCGGGTATATGCATTCATATCATGAGAAAGCCTGGAAGCGAGATCATTGAAGCTGCTGCGTGCATATGAAACAGCATCCGCCCCCTTCATCAGACGTTCTCTCATATAATCAAGCCGCATGGACTGATCGCTGATCAGCCGTTCCGGATAGTTCATAACCGGATGTGCGGCACATCTTTCATAAGCGCCTCTGGCCAGAGATAGTCTTCTGTTCACAACCGCATGCATGCGGGCCAGCCTGTTATCAAGGGCCTGATGAACCTCATGGATATCAGGTGTGGACACTTCAACCGCACCGGTGGGCGTATTGGCTCTGACATCAGCGGTGAAATCAGCAATCGTGAAATCAATTTCATGTCCGATTCCGGTGATCACAGGCGTATTCAGCGCATAGATGGTGCGTCCTAGATTTTCATCATTGAAGCACCATAAATCCTCAATCGAGCCGCCTCCTCTGACCAGCAGAATCAGCTGGTGGTGACCAAGATCCGCCTTTTTGAGCGCCTCGATGATTTTCGGAGCGGCATCCATACCCTGAACCGGACATGGATATTCGGTGATCTTTGCGATCGGCCAGCGTTTTTCAAATGTGATCAGAACATCCTCGCGGGCGGCAGTGTTGTTGCCGGTCACAAGAGCGATATCCATCGGATAAAGCGGCAGCGGTTTTTTATGTGCGGAATCAAAGAGCCCCTCTGCAGAAAGCTTCTGCTTGAGCAGTTCCAGCTGTCTGTAAAGATCGCCGATGCCGCTTTCGCGCATGGCATTGACCACCAGCTGCAATGTTCCCTGGGCCGGATATACACTGACATTGCCTCTGACCACAACCTTCATGCCGTTTCTGACGGGAAAGCGGACATTGCGGTTGCTGGAGGCGAACATGACGCAGCTGATTGACGCATTTGCATCCTTGAGCGAAAAATACCAGTGACCGCTGTACGGCTGCCGCAGATTCGAGATTTCCCCTTCCACCAGAACGCCGGTGAGCACCGGATCATTTTCCAGGTATGAGCGCACATAGCCGACCAGTCTGGATACGGGAATGATTCTTCTTTCACTCATATAATGTCAAGCACACTGTTGATCAGCTTGTATGTATCCTCGTCACAGTATTTCTTTGCCATCTCAACCGATTCATCAATGATGACCGCGGCTTCGATCTGCTTCAGATCGAATTCGGCGCATCCGTTGAGAAGAATCGCTTTTTCGATATATCCGAGTCTGGCAAAGCTCCAGCCCTCTTTCAGGACATTGGTGATATATCCGCCATAGCGTTCCGTGTTCTCCACTGCCTTCAGAATCACATCGCGGAAATACGGATCAATTTCCTCAGGCTTCATTTCATATTCATTTTCAATCAGCTCATTTAAATCACGCGGAACCAGAAGATACTGGTAAACAGTGATCATGGCTTTTTCTCTTTGTTCGTGTCGGTTCATATGAAGTCTCCCACGTTATTTTAACATAAGCGCAAACCGGTGGGAAATGTTGTCAAACCCAAATAGTCTGTTAAAATAACTGCATGAACAATGATACGACAAAAATGCCTTATTTCAAGCGCTTATTTATGCATCTGAACACCGTTGACACGCATCGTTACGAGGTTATGAAAAACTGTTTCGCATGCGGAATTCCAATGCAGGGAATCAGACATGATCTGTCCAAATACAGCCCCAGCGAGTTCAATGTTTCAGTCCGTTATTTCCAGGGAACAAGATCTCCGTACATGTATGAAAAGGAACATTTCGGCTATTCCGAAGGATGGCTTCACCATAAGGGAAGAAACAGACATCACTGGGAATACTGGTACGATATGATCGACGGCAAGTGGGTGCCGCTGGAAATGCCGTTTGACTGTCTGGTTGAGATGGTCTGCGACCGGGTTGCCGCCTGCAAGGTATATCAGAAAGAAAAATACACCGATTCATCTGCGCTGGAATACTATCTGAGCAGAAACGACCGCTTTTATATGCATGAAAAAACCGCGGCGGCGCTGGAAGCCATTCTGCGCGATATTGCAAAGCGCGGCGACAAAGCGGTATTTGCGGATCTGAAGATACAGATCAGACAATACCGCAAAGAAAATCAGAAAAAACTGAAATCACTGCATCAATGATGACCGGAAATCTTCCGGTTTTTCTTTTTTGACAAATACAAAAAAAGCCATGCCTGCGCATGACTTTTATAACAGATTCTGCTTATTTGATTGATTCGCCGCTGTTTTTGACCTGCACATCGTGAGCGCCGCCCTCGACAATGCTGGTGGAGGAAACAAGCGTGAGCTTTGCTTTCTTCTGCAGCTCTTCAATGGTGAGCGCACCGCAGTTGCACATGGTGCTCTTGATCTTGAGGGTTGTCATGGCAACGTTGTCCTTGAGCATACCTGCATAAGGCACATAGGAATCAACGCCTTCCTCAAAGGAGAGCTTCTTGCCCTGGCCAAGATCATATCTTGCCCAGTTGCGTGCTCTGGCGGAACCTTCGCCCCAGTATTCCTTGACAGTGTGTCCGTTGACCACGAGCTTTTCGCCCGGAGCTTCTTCAAACCTGGAGAAATATCTGCCCAGCATCACGAAGTCCGCACCCATCGCAAGCGCCAGGGTGATGTGATAGTCATAGACGATACCGCCGTCCGAGCAGATCGGAATATAAACGCCGGTCTCTTCGAAATACTTGTCTCTTTCCGCAGCCACTTCAATGACACTGGTTGCCTGGCCGCGTCCGATGCCCTTTGTTTCACGGGTGATGCAGATGGAACCGCCGCCGATGCCGATCTTGACAAAGTCAGCACCTGCATCCGCCAGGAAGCGGAAGCCTTCGCCATCGACAACATTGCCGGCACCGATCTTGACAGTGTCGCCGTAATTGTCGCGGACCCATTTGATCGTGCTTGCCTGCCAGCAGCTGTATCCTTCGCTGGAGTCGATGACCAGGCAGTCAACACCGGCATTGATCAGAGCCGGAATACGTTCTGCATAATCGCGTGAGTTGATGCCTGCGCCGACTAACAGACGCTTTTCATCATCGAGCAGTTCATTGGGATTTTCCTTATGGGAATCATAGTCTTTGCGGAATACGAAATATGCAAGATGGTCTTCATCATCGACAATCGGCAGTGCGTTGAGCTTGTTGTCCCAGATGATGTCATTGCATTCGGACAGTGTGTTGGAAGTGGAACCAACTACCAGCTTTGCACGCGGTGTCATGAATGTCTCCACCATTTCATCGCCGCTCATTCTTGAAATTCTGTAGTCTCTGCTGGTCACAACGCCAAGCAGTTTTCCGTTGGCAGTTCCGTCATCGGTAACGGCCATGGTGGAATGGCCGCTTTTCTTTTTCAGGGCAAGCACATCATTGAGAGTCATGGAGGGAGTCAGGTTGGAATCTGAAACGACAAAACCTGCCTTATGATTCTTGACTTTGGCAACCATCGCTGCCTGGGAAGCGATGGACTGTGAGCCGAAAATGAATGACATACCGCCTTCTTTTGCCAGCGCAATACCCAGTCTGTCACCGGATACCGACTGCATGACAGCGGATACCATCGGGATGTTCAGGGAAATTGCCGGTTCCTCGCCTTTCCTGAATTTGACGAGCGGTGTTTTCAGCGATACGTTGTCGGGGATATTCTCTTCGGATGTGTAACCCGGAATCAGAAGATACTCACTGAATGTGTGTGAAGGTTCACTGCAATATCTTGCCATCGGCGTATTCCTCCTCTTTTGAATTTTATTCATTATATCAACTTAAAACCGGATGTAAAGGTCGGTTTACACACATGTTTTTTCATCATGTTGATATGGTTCATGTTATAATCAATCGGAAATAGGAGAAAGCTTATATGCGCTTAAAAAACAGCTACTTTTTTACCCTCAGGGAAAATGTGAAAGATGAGGATTCAGTCAGTTCCAACATGCTTGTGCGCGCAGGCATGATCAAAAAGAGCTCTTCCGGATGCTATATGATGCTGCCGCTGGGATGGAGAATCCTGCAGAAGATCGAAGCAATCATCCGCGATGAGATGGAAAAGGCAGACAGCCAGGAACTTCTGATGCCCGCACTCATTCCGGAGGACGTTTATATTGCCAGCGGAAGACGTGACGGCTTCGGTGCCTCCATGTTCTCGCTCAAGGACCGCAAAGGCCAGCCGTATGTGCTTGGCCCCACCCACGAGGAATTGTTTGCGATTGCTGCGAAGATGCAGATCCGCTCCTATAAGGATATGCCCTTCTCACTCTATCAGCTGCAGACCAAGTTCCGCGATTAGCCGCGTCCGAGATACGGTCTGATCCGTGTGCGTGAATTCATCATGAAAGACGCATATACATTTGACAAGGATGAGGCAGGACTGGATGTTTCTTATCAGAAACAGTTCAATGCATACAAAAACATCATGGACAGACTCCATCTGGAATACAGAATTGTCCGTGCCGATACCGGTGTAATGGGCGGCCTGCTCTCCGAAGAATTCCAGGCGCTCGCGCCGCTTGGCGAAGACATTCTGGTGCTTTGTGATGACTGCGGTCTCTCCTCCAATATCGAAGTCTGTGCCGCAAAACCGGAACTTGCTTCGGTTGAGGACACACTGGAAGAGCTCACACTCGTTGAGACACCCAACTCCAGAACGATCGAAGAAGTTGTTGACTTCCTGCACAGAGATGTCAAGAAGTTTGTCAAGACACTCATTTACAACATTGACGGCACTCCGGTGGCGGTCATGGTCAGAGGTGACCGTGATGTCAACGAGGTTAAGCTCAGAAAGCTCTATGGAGCTGCCAATGTCGAGCTTGCTGATCCGGAAACAGTCGTCAAGGTTACCAATGCGGATATCGGTTTTGCAGGTCCGGTAGGCATCGGCTGCGAACTGATCATGGATGAGGAAGTTTCCCATATGTACAACTTCGTCACCGGTGCAAATAAGACCGGCTATCACTATACCGGTGTCAATCAGCGTGATTTTACAGCCGCAAAGGTTGCGGATCTCAGAAATATCCAGGACGGCGATATCTGTCCTGTATGCGGCGGACGCGTTCACTTCGCCCATGGCATTGAAGTCGGAAACACATTCAAGCTCGGCACCAAGTATGCCAAAGCGCTTGATCTGCAATACCTTGATTCAAACAACCAGCTCCAGTATGTCTGGATGGGAAGCTACGGCATCGGTCCCGCCCGTGCCATGGCTGCGCTGGCTGAACAGAATGTCGATGAAAACGGCATCAACTGGCCGAAGGATCTCGCACCTTATCAGGTTGCGATCGTGATCATCTCGATGAAGGATGAACAGCAGGTTGCCATTGCCAACAAGCTCCATGATGAACTTCAGGCAGCCGGCATCGAAGTCATTCTCGATGACCGTGAGGAAAGACCGGGCGTCAAGTTCAAGGATATGGAACTGATCGGTATTCCTTACAGAATCACCGTCGGCCGCGGCGTCAAGGACGGCAAGGTTGAACTGAAACCAAGAATCGGCGAATCCGTTGAAGTTTCCATTGAAGATGCCGTCAATGAAGTAAAGAAACTCTTCTGATGTTTCTGAATCAGAATTAAAAAGAAGGATATCAGTGTGATCAATCTTCACGCTGATATCCTTTTTCAGTATACGGAATGGTGATTCTCGCACATGTGCCCCTCGGATGAAGCGCTTCAATGCTCAGCTTCGCGCCGGATATGATCGATAGCCGGTTGCGCACATTCTCAATGCCGACATGTCTTCTGCCGTCGTTTTTGGGACGGTCGACATATCCGATGCCGTCATCCTTCACTTCAACGACATACCCGTCTGCGTCACGGTATGCGGAAATGATGACCGTTCCCCTTTCCGTCTCTCTTAATCCGTGGCGGATCGCATTTTCAACCAATGGCTGCACCGTCAGAGGCGGGATCCGGAAATCATCTGTGCTGATATCATGGATGATCTCGATCTGATCAAAACGCAGTTTCTCAAGATCGGTATAACGTGTCACATATTCAAGTTCCTGCGCAAACGGCACGGTTTCCTTGGCGTCGATGTTCTGGACTGAGTTTTCCAGAAACAGACGGAAATTGCGGGTTGCCTCAAGAGCCTTCTCACTGTCCGTATCGCATAGATAATAGATTGTATTGAGGACATTGAACACAAAGTGCGGCTGGATCTGACCGATCAGAAATGAAAGCCTGTTCTGGCGCAGTTCGATCTCATTCTGGCGGATGATATGTTCATTCTCCAGATGCACATTGGCATATACCAGCAGAAGCGACAGTGCCCTGATCGGATAGAGATATCCCGTGCGGTTCTTGAATACGGACAGAGCGGAAGCCGAAAACAGCAGAAAGGCAATCAGCCAGAGATCGTGTTTCTTGAGTCTGATATTGGGATGAATGGCGACCAGGATCATCATGAGCACCATCTGGATCATCACAATGCATTCGTTGGCGGTGAAGAATCTTCCAGGAAGAATGCGGTTATCCGCGCTGATCGCATAGATCCAGCCTGTATACAGATTGATCAGATTGAACAGCACCATCACTGCCGAAAGAATATAGATCGTATTCAGCAGCACTGACCTTAAGGAGACATGGGAAAAATCACTTCTTCTGGCACCGCAGAGATATGAAATAAACAGCGGACTTCCGTATGCCAGAAGCAGATATACCGATAAGCCTGCCAGTTCCATGACGGCGTGCGCATAAGTCCATTGCCTTCCCTGCGTGAATGTCATAATCAGAGCGCAGAGAGCGCCGGCGGTATACACATACAACAGACGCGTGAATTTGCTTAATTCCTTTGTCTTCGCATTCATGCGCAGGGCGGAGTAAAGCATCTCAAGCTCCACGATCAGGGAGCCGGTGTTCAGGGTGATGTTCACGGCATAATCATGCATCATCTTTCACCTTCCTTTTCAAGGGATAGCAGGCCACCGCGTGCAGAATCCCTTCTCTTGTGCAGTACAGCCTCAATGAGGTGCCCTCAAACTGCGACAGCCTCGCACTGATCGTTTCATAATGGGTCATTGCAGACTTCATATCATGAATATGGGTGCGCGCAGGTCCGCTCACATCCACGATGCATGCATTGCCCTGCCGCTGCGTGCTGATCCGCACGCATGTCTTTTCCCTATGTTCCGCGATTCCTCCTTCGACAAATTCCTCAACCAGCGGACATACCGTGCGCACAGGCACAAAGAAACCCCTGTATCTGAGATCATAGCGGACACTGATCGGATGTTCGGTGAGTCTGAGCAGTTCGACATATTTCTGGATATGATCCAGTTCCTCGCCAAAAGGGATCATGTCGTCTGTTCCGATGCGGTCAATATTTCCCCGCAGAAAATCACTGAGCAGCGAAATGGCCTTCTGCGCCTTTTCGGTATCCTCCTGGCAAAGTTTTTCAATTTCCTTGAGAACATCACCGACCAGATCAGGACGGATTCTGCCCAGAATCAATGAAATGCGCGAGTTGAGCAGATTCAGTTTGCTGGATTCCATCCGTTTTTCCGCCTTCAGCTGGAAATTCAGATAAATGCTCAATACCGTGATGACGGACACCGCACAGCAGAAATCAAACTTGGGAAAGCCGATATCCATCACCGCCGTGAATGACATGGTGACGGCATAGTAAAATATGTCCTTCCCGTAAGGAAGATAGCTTCCCCCGCTGCCAAGCACAAAGCCCTCCAGCAGCAGATGCTCAATCAGGATGGCAATCTTGCTGAAAAACAGATAGCCGGTTGTATCTTCGGCAAACACACTGGTAAAGACGGGATGATCCCATAACGGATTGACGAGATAAAGAATCACCGAAGCAAGGCTGATTGCGGATGCGCACAATATGACATGCGATGACTTCTGAAACGGTCTGCTGGGTTCAGTCTCATTCATGAGCAGATACAGAAACAGAACCGGATACTGCATCGCATTCAGTAACACAACCGCCAGCTTGAACGCATACATCACACCCGGACTGAATGGATGTTCGTCAAGAAAATAAACGGCCGGGTCAGCGCTGACACTGAGAAACATGATGATGAGAATCATTAAAAAAAGCCGGTTCTGCAGATCATTCATCTTCCTGAGCAGCTGCGAAACGATCAGGGCAATCATCAGAACCATGCAGAAGATATGCATGGTCATATTCAGTGAGTCCATGAACATGGTTTTATTCTACAACAAAAAAGACTCCGGTGCGTGTGACCGGAGTCTTCTGAATTCATTAACCGAGAATATTGAAGGGTTTCTTCGGTGAATAGCTTGTGTGGAGGAGCTCCTCAGCGAGTTCGCTTCCCGGCGCACCGAGGAAGTCGTTGTACAGCTGCTGAATCTGCACGTTGTCGCTGGAAACTCTGAGTTCCATCAGCTCGTCCTCATCATAGAGAGCCTTCATACGGAGTTCCTTATAGCCGTAGCCGAGCTTGCCGTTCTTCACTTTTGAAGGAACGATGGACTGGCCGCCGCCGTTGATGCATCCGCCAGGGCATCCCATGACTTCGATGAATGTGTACTTGGATGTGCCTGCCTTGACTTCTTCAAGGAGCGGCTTTGCAGCGCTCATGGATGAAGTGATGGCAATCCAGATCTTTGTGCCGTTGAGGTCGATTTCAGCTTCCTTGACGCCTGCCATACCGCGGCATGCCTCAAAGTCAACCTTTTCGAGCTTCTTGCCGTCGAGCTTCTGCTTGACAGTTCTCAGGGCAGCTTCCATAACGCCGCCGGTTGCGCCGAAGATGACGCCCGCACCGGTGTAGTCACCGAGCAGATCCTGATCGAATGTGTCATCCTCGAGCTCATCCCAGTCAACACCGAACATCTTGATCAGACGTCCGCATTCACGGGTTGTCAGAACAGCATCGACATCCACGTATTCGCCGGTCCTGCATTCCGGTCTCTTGATTTCTGACTTCTTGGCGATGCAGGGCATGATGGAGACAACATAGATGTCCTTCGGATCAACACCCTTGTTCTTTGCCCAGTATGTCTTCGCAATCGCACCGAACATCATGTGCGGGCTCTTGGAGGTGGACAGATGCGGCAGCAGTTCCGGATACTGATATTCAATGTACTTGATCCAGCCCGGTGAGCAGGATGTGAACATCGGCAGAGTTCCGCCGTGAGTGATTCTTTCGAGCAGTTCGTTGCCTTCCTCCATGATGGTCAGGTCAGCACCGAAGTTTGTGTCATAGACACGGTCGAAACCGCATGCTTTCAGAGCAGCGACCATCTTGCCGGTGACTCTGGAGCCGATCGGCATGCCGAATTCTTCACCAAGGGAAGCTCTGACAGCCGGAGCGGTCTGAACGATGACAGTCTTTGTCGGGTCATTGAGAGCCTTGATGACATCATGGATGTCTTCCTTCTCAGTCAGAGCGCCGACCGGGCAGGCTGTGACGCACTGTCCGCACTGCATGCAGTTGACATCGTTGAATGAGGAGTTGTAGACAGGACCGACGATGGTCTTAAAGCCTCTGTTCTCAAGACCGAGGATACCAAGGCCCTGAACCTTCTTGCAGGTTTCGATGCATCTGCCGCACAGAACGCACTTGGATGTGTCTCTGACGATACCGTAGGAAGCGTCCTCAAATGTCGGAGCTGTATGTTCGCCCTCATACTTGTTCTCGCGCACGCCGAGCTCTTCGCAGAGTCTCTGCAGTTCGCAGTTCTGGTTTCTCTTGCATGAGAGGCAGTTCTTGTTGTGGTTGGACATGATCAGTTCGACGGAATTTCTTCTTCCTCTGAGCGCTCTTTCGCTGTTTGTGAAGACTTCCATTCCTTCGGAAACCGGAGTTGTGCAGGCGCTTAACAGTGTTCTTGCTCTGGCGACTTCAACCAGACATACACGGCAGGCACCTGATTTGTTGATGTCCTTGAGATAGCAGAGAGTCGGGATGTAGATGCCGTTGGCACGTGCGGCTTCAAGAACAGTCATTCCCGCTTCGGCTGTGACAGCACGGCCGTTAATCTTTAAGTTTACAGTTGTCATGATTGTTCCATCCTCTTACTTTCTTTCAACTGCACCGAAGCGGCATGAAGTGATACATGTACCGCACTTGATGCACTTTTCTGTATCGATGACATACGGTTCCTTGCCCGGAACGCCCTTGATTGCGTCCACCGGACAGTTGCGTGCGCACATGGAGCACTTGCGGCACTTGTCAGGATCGATTGTGTAAGTGAGCAGCTTCTTGCAGACGCCGGCCGGGCACTTCTTGTCAACGATGTGAGCGATATACTCATCACGGAAGTGTGAAAGTGTGGAGAGAATCGGGTTCGGTGCTGTCTGACCAAGTCCGCACAGAGCTGTATCCTTGATCTCGTTGCACAGAGCTTCCATCTCATCGAGCATTTCCAGAGTTCCCTCACCTTCGGTGATCTTGGTGAGCATTTCGAGCAGTCTCTTGGTACCGATACGGCACGGTGAGCACTTACCGCAGGACTCGTCGCAGATGAATTCCATATAGAACTTCGCGATGTCAACCATGCAGTTGTCCTCGTCCATGACGATCATACCGCCGGAGCCCATCATGGAGCCGGCAGCCACGAGGTTGTCGTAATCGATCGGTGTGTCGAGTTCTTTTTCTGTCAGACAGCCGCCGGAAGGTCCGCCGGTCTGAACAGCCTTGAACGCCTTGTTGTCAGGGCAGCCGCCGCCGATTTCATAGATGATTTCACGGAGAGTTGTTCCCATCGGGATTTCAACCAGACCTGTGTTCTTGATCTTTCCGCCAAGCGCGAAGACCTTTGTACCCTTGGACTTTTCAGTACCCATGGAAGCGTACCAGTCAGCACCGTTATTGATGATCTGGGCAATGTTGGCCAGTGTTTCAACGTTGTTGATGCTGGTCGGCTTGCCCCAGACACCGGAAACAGCCGGGAACGGCGGTTTCGGATTCGGCATACCGCGCTTGCCTTCGATGGAGGAGATCAGAGCTGTCTCTTCACCGCAGACGAATGCGCCGGCACCGAGTCTGAGCTCGATGTCAAAGTCGAAACCGGATTCGAAGATGTTCTTGCCGAGCAGGCCGTATTCATGCGCCTGCTTGATGGCAATGTTCAGACGTTCAACCGCGATCGGATACTCCGCACGGATGTAAATATAACCGAGATGCGCGCCTACCGCATAGCCCATGATGGCCATGCCTTCGAGGATTGCATGAGGGTCGCCTTCGAGAATGGAACGGTCCATGAATGCACCGGGGTCGCCTTCGTCGGCGTTGCAGATGACATACTTCTCATCGCCCGGCTGATCCTTCTGGAACTGCCATTTGACACCTGTCGGGAAACCGGCGCCGCCGCGGCCTCTGAGTCCGGAAGCCTTGATTTCGTCGATGACCTGCTGAGGAGTCATTTCAGTCAGAACCTTACCGAGAGCTGCATAGCCATCCATTGCGACATATTCGCTGATGTCTTCCGGATTGATCTTGCCGCAGTTTCTCAGAGCGATTCTCTTCTGCTTTTCATAGAACTTGATCTTGTTGATATCAAGGATCTTTTCCTTTGTTTCAAGGTCTTCATCGGACAGCTGCAGATCAGTGACAACACGTCCCTTGTAGATGTGCTCCGCAACGATGCGGTCGACATCCTCAACCTTGACATGGCTGTAGAAAACCTGATCAGGATAAACGGCGACGATCGGGCCCTTCTGGCATAAGCCGAAGCAGCCGGTCTTGACGACGTTGACTTCACTGTCGAGGCCGTATTCCTTGAGCACTTCGTTGAAGCGGTCAAAGATCAGAGCTGAGCTGCTGGCAGTACAGCCTGTACCTGCACAGCAGAGAATATTAGTACGATAGTTTGGCATTAAACGTTACCATCCGCTTTCCTTGCAGCTTCGACAGTATACTCTTCAACAACCTTGCCTTCACCGATGTGTTCCTTCAGAATACGGACTGCCTTCTCAGGATCAACATGCACATAAGTTGTATGGTCGCCATCCTTGCCGAATACTTCCACGATCGGTTCGTAAACGCACATACCGATGCATCCGGTCTGTGTTACAACGCAGTTGTAATCATTTTTTGCAGTTTCCTCAACAAGACGGTTCAGCACAGGTCTTGCGCCGGCTGCGATACCGCATGTCGCCATGCCGACGACAACGCGGAAGTCCTTGCCGCCTTCACGCATTTCAACCTTCTTCAGGGCTGCTTCACGCATCTTCTTGAGATCTTCCAAGCTTTTCATTGTTGTGTGTCCTCCTTAGCCTGTTCAATTCCCTGGTTAATATATTCTTTAATCCAGATCAGAATTTCCGGTTCCAGCAGGCTTACCCCTGCCAGCTCCTCTTTGATGATCCGGGAATCAAAGACAAACTGACCGTAATCGGTCGAATAATTGAGCACATAGTCGATGGATTCATCTGACTGAATGGATTCCATCATCATTTCACCGATGTTGCCAAGCTCCGGCGTGTCGATGTTGAGCTTCTGGACCGAAGCCGAGACGATGGTTCCCTTTCCGGGTGTGCTCTGTATATTGAATTCTCCTCCGCAGGTTTCCGCCAGGCCCTTCATGAAGGCCAGGCCCATACCGATGCGGCGGGTTGTTCTGGAAGTGGTGAACGGATCGGCTGCCTTCTTCACCATTTCCTCATCCATTCCTTTGCCGTTGTCCTCAATGGTGAATGCGATCACATCATCATTGAAGCTGTCCCTGATTTTCAGCGTGATCAGACTTGCGCCTGCCTTGATGCTGTTCATCAGGATTTCCAGAATGTGCATGGCGAGATCTTCCATCATAATTCATCACCCCACAGTTTTTTGAATACGGAATCTCTGAGGAAGTGATCGGGCTCATTGATATCGGTCAGATAATGCGCATCTGAATCAATGAACCAGTTGGTCGAGTCCTCAGTGACCCACGGGTTGGTTGCGATCACTCTCAGCCGCTGCTCATCACTTTTGACTTCCAGCCCGTCATAGGGCAGATCCATCGGGATGAAACCGAGCTGATGGGTAACGGAGTTGGCGCGGTCAAGCACATGAGCAAGGATCACCCTGCCTCCGTATGCGTGCACAGCATCGGTCGTCTCTTCCAGTGTCGCATTCAGTGAAACCAGCAGAAGCCTTTTCTCATCGCCGATCTTCTCATCTTTTTCATTCATGATCCACTGATATCCGAAGTATTCCTCATCATTGGGAACATCCGGCATTTTCGAATCGATCCATTCCTGAAATTTCTGACTTTTTTCCAGGGTGTTGAACAGCCCCAGAACATGCACTTCCTCACTGGTTTCAAGCTCACATCCATAGAGCAGTTTCAGCCCCAGGGATGAGGCGACCTTGTCCACCGCGGGAAGATTCTTTGTCGAGTTGTGATCGGTGACGGCAATCAGATCAAGACCTTTGATAAATGCCATGTTGCAGATGTTGTTCGGCGTCATGGCGTCTTCCGCACAGGGCGACAGACAGCTGTGCATGTGCAGATCGTAAAACATATCAGATTCCTAACTCAACGAGCTTCTTTGCAGTTTCGTAAACGGGCATGCTGCTTTCCAGCACAACGAGTTCTTCCGCAGCCGCTTTGGCAGCGAATTCCTCAGTCACATTGGCATCGTCCGCAACGATAATGCATGAGAATTCTCTGAGCAGCGCCACCGCGATCACATTCGCGTGAACCTGGACCGTGATCCATGCCTGCTGCGGCTCACCGTTTCCCATGACCCAGCTGAGCAGGTCTCCGCAATATGCGCCTTTGATTTCAATGTCAGTGGACAGCGAAGGCGTGGAGAGTTTCCATCCTGTCTGTTCAATCAGTTCCTTGATTGTCATTGTGCAGTCTCCTTGAGGGTCTTCATTACCCTGCAGTCGTCTTCCGTTCTGTTTCCCTTGACGATCTCCTCGGCCATGATTCTGCATGTCTGCATGCCGCAGGCCGAGCAGTCATATCCGGGCAGACGTTCAAATTCATCATTGACCGCCTTGAAGAATCTGGTTCTCTCCATAAACGATCGCTTGTCATCGTCGTCCTTGCCGTATTCATCGGTATAAAGTTCATCAAACGGCAGATCAGCGGCCGGTTTGGTGTTTTTCACGGTCAGGGCATCGATGTTGTTGGTTGCCAGGAAGCTGTTGCCCCATAGCATATGACCGCCGATGCATCCGTTGAAACACGGATACAGGATCAGCAGTCTGAATTCATTCAGCAGTCCGAATTCAGCCATATCCAGCACGGTGCACACCTTGTCAAATCCGTCCGCAATCAGGAAACCGTCCTGTCTGACAATGCGGTGGGGATTGCATACCTGCAGCCCTTCCTTGCAGAAGGATACAGGATCCTTTCCCTTGTGCATGTTCTTGCGGATCAAGGGGAAAATGTCAGTGAGTGCAAGTGCATGGTCAACCTCGAATTGAGGATTTCCGTAAGGATATTTGGCCAGCTCGAGCTTGGATTCGCATTCACACAGATTGAAGATGCCGAGGTTTTTGACGTGGGCATACTTCTTTCTGATATCCTTGGCGGCGATTTCCGAACAGCATTTGACCGGAAGCAGCGCGTCAAGCAGCGACTTATGCGAATTCTGAATCAGTCTTGCAATGACCGGACAGAATGAGGCGATATAAGGATCCCCTTCATTCTCCTCAGCCAGCAGTGAGATCTCCTTGAGGTGCAGAGCTGTGTATTGGGTGATATCCACCACTTCATCAAAACCAAGCAGGCGGATGGCGTGGAAGAGATCTTCCGCCTCATCCAGCGATGCGCAATGGCTGATCAGAGCACCCGGCACCAGGCAGATCGTATAATCATAATTTTCAATATCGTCGAGTGTCGAACCCTGCGCCAGGATGCCGCGGTTGTGGCATGCCATGATGCAGCGCCCGCAGTTGATGCATCGCTTCTGATCGATGATTACCCTGTCATCCGACATGGAAAGTGCGCTGGTCGGACAGGCCTTGACACACTTCATGCAGCGGATGCATCTTTCCAGGGTATAGTGGACAACACTCTTTCTCATACCGCAGCCCTGAAGCCCAGTTTGAGCGTTGTGCCCTGCGGTGAGGATTCAATGTCGAACTCATCGCTGACACGCTGAATATTGGGCAGACCCATACCGGCGCCAAAACCCATTCCGCGGGCTTTTTCACTGGCTGTGCTCCAGCCTGGCGTCAGAGCTTTTTCCAGATCGGGAATACCGGGACCCGGGTCCTTGAACACCAGTGAGATATAGCCGTCATCACTGACATCCAGGTATACTTTTCCGCCATATGCATGAATGATCAGATTGATTTCCGATTCATAGCTGGCGACTGCGATTTTTCTGAGTATTTTGGGAGAAATGCCGATTTCAGCGAGCGTGGTTTTAATGTCGGATGAAACCTTGCCGGCATTGACATAGTCGTCCTGGACAACCGTATATTCCTTTTGAAGAATACTATCCATAGATTCCCGCCACTCCTTTCTGATAAAGTCTGCCGCAGGCATCATACATGGTCAGATCCGTGGCCAGACATGTGATATCCATGTTCTTGGCCATTTCCAGATCAATGTCCTGCAGATATTTCCCGCGCACAAACACAATAAATCTGACATCAAGCATTTCCGCTGTTCGCAGTGTCTGCGAATTGCACAAACCGGTCAAAAGAACAGTCGACTCCTCGTTATCCTGAATCATTGCCAGAGCATCGCTCATCAGATCAGTGGCGAATACATTCCGGTAATCCTGATTCATGATTTTTTCATCCCACTCCGTAAGCGGAGCGGCGCAAAGAATGTCGGCAATTTCCTTTGCCAGCATATCAGGACCTCAATGCAGCGCTTTTTTCTTCGTTGATAATCGCCTTGAGCTCAGTCACCAGCTTGTTGCCTTCTGTCGCAGCGCCGATAACCTTGCCGTCGACAACTGCCACCGGTGCAAGACCGCATGCGCCAAGGCATCTGGTTGCATCGAGTGAGAACAGTCCGTCAGGGCTTGTTCCGTTGATCGGAGCGCCGGTCAGTTCAACTGCCTGGTCGATGAGTTTCTGGCCGCCCTTGACATAGCATGCAGTACCGAGACATACGTTGATGACATGCTTTCCTTTGGGCTCGGTTGTGAACTGGGCATAGAACATGACAACGCCGTAAACTTCGGCGACGCTTGTTCCGCAGGCTGCGGCAATCTTTTCCATTGCCTCAAACGGCACATAGCCGATTTCGTTCTGTACGTCATGCAGCATGACGATGCAGGGGCCCGGTTCACCCTTGTGTCTGGCTACGATCGCATCGATTTTTGCGATTGCAGCCGCATTCAGTCTTTCCATCCTTGTTCCTCCTTCACTTTCTGATTAATCTTTCCGAACAAAGTATTGATTAACCCCGCCAGAACAATCAGAACAATTGTCCAGGCAAGGATTCCGGCAGTGTTGAGATCCATACGGCAATAATTGATCTGCCTCCCGATTCCTTCGGGCACCGAACCGAGAATTTCCGCCATAACCCCGACTTTGAATCCCATCGACGCGGCGGTTTTGCCGGTGGAAAGGATTTCCGTGGCCAGCTCGGGCAGAATTTTTTTGACAATACGGACTTGAACCGTTTCCGGATAAACGGCTTCGGCATCACGGCACTCACGGCTTTCCTGATCCATGCGGTTCATGAATCCGTTCATGAAGATCGGAAACAGAATCAGAAAGCTGACCAGCATGACCGCCCCTTCCGATCCGAGCCAGATCAGGGCGATGATGATGTAGCTGACATTGGGAATCGTCTGGGTCAGCACCTTAAGCGGTTCAAAGTAAAGCTTGAAACGCGGGTACAGACTGCAGAGGATGCTGAGCACAAGCGCACATACAAGCGAAAGTGTCCAGCCGCATGCGATCCTGAAAACAGTGGCGCATAATGCCGTATAGAATTTTGCTGTCATCAACAGGCCTCCGAGTGCGGAAAGTGTCTGTGTGACAGTGGGAATCAGTATGTCATTTGAGACCATCAATGCAGCGCATTGCCATGCACCAAGCAGGACGATACAGGTGATCAGATGCTCTTTTTTCATGACGAAAACTCACTCCTGTCAGTATTATAGCATCATTGTAAAAATTTTCACCAAATATCCGCAATGCATGTAAGCAGAAAAGGACGGAGTGCAATCCGCCCTGTTTCCATATGAATGATGTGTGTTTCAGTTGGTATTTATCAAGGTGATTTTATCCGGCAATCGCGCTGTCGATTCCCTCGACTCCGAAGAGCTTGAGGAAGTCAGCGACCTTGTCCATGCATTCAGAAGCATTGAGAACGTTGATGTTCATTCTGCTCCAGCACTTACCGATGATTTCAGCACTCGGAACACCGAATGTGTCTGCTCCGATCGCATTGATATCAGCGACCAGGCTGCTCGGATCATCCGCATCGACGTTGGCTGCGTAGTCCTTCATCTGGGAAACCAGATTGTCGATCATCGGCTTCTTTTCCTCATAGACTGCAGAGTTGACGAAGAGACCTGCCATCGGGAAGCCGCCCTCGCCCCATTCCTTCTGAAGATCAGCGATGACTTTGAGTTCTTTTCCCTGTTCCTTGCCCTTGGCAATTGCTGCTGTGGCAGCCGGCTCAGCAATCAGAGCCGCATCGGCATTTCCGCTTAACAGCGCAGCCATGGTCTCCTGGCCGGTCTGGTATGCGAAGCTGACATCTGCGCCAAGATCGCTGAACAGATGCTTGAAGACAAGACCCGGAACAGCCTGCTCACCGAATGCGGCGACTGTGTGGCCTTCAGTCAGAGCGCTCTCATCGGTACCGATGATATAGAGGTTGCCCCATGTCACGACATCGAGCAGACGATAGTCTGTCTTGCCGGCAGCGGCCAGTTTGACACCGAGGTTGCTCG
The DNA here is from genome assembly GCA_902761625.1 of uncultured Erysipelotrichaceae bacterium. Classification (GTDB taxonomy): domain Bacteria; phylum Bacillota_I; class Bacilli_A; order Erysipelotrichales; family Erysipelotrichaceae; genus Bulleidia. The sequence goes on along the minus strand of CACWLH010000008.1, from coordinate 13,420 downwards.
GCGCAATGATGACATCATATTCGGCATTCGGATTGACAAAGGCTGCCTGCAAAGGATCAGAGCCTTCGACGATATCAACGGTGTTCTTGCCGCCTTTGAGAATCGGCAGAAGTGAGAGAGCCGGTGCGCCTGAGGGAGAAAGAACCTTCAGGTTTTCCGCTTCAACGGTTTCTGTCTGCTGATCTGTTTCAGCAGGTGTGCTGCCTGCGCATCCGGCAGCCAGAAGGAGTGCGAGGGATGCACTCAGAATTTTTTTCATTTCCATGTTGCTGTGTTTCCTTTCATGCTATTGAATATGCCGCCTTCGCGGTCAGTCCCGGAATGTTTCCGAGCTTGCCCGTCAGGGCGCTGATGATTTCATTGGGGGCGTCAATTGCGACCGAGATCAGTGAGATCCCCTTCTGTCTGTAAGGAATTCCCATTCTGCCGATGATGTATTCACCGTATTGATGCAATACCTCATTCATGGCGGCGGTGCTTTCTCTGTCTTCCACAATGATGGCGATGACTGCGATCCGTGTTTCCATTTTTTCTTTTCCTCCCGGATAAAAATGAAAGTCCCTGTCATCCGGACAGGGACTGAAAATCAAAGGTACTTCTTTTATTAAATCAGATGCCTTTATTCCGTCTCTTCCCGCTGGGATCGCTCTTTGCGGTCGGATAACGATTTGAGTATACATCGGATTTGAAATAATGCAACCAAATTAATTCTTATGCGTAACGCTTGGAATTGATTTCATCCATGATGTCATTCATGAACTCATCAACCGTCTTTGTGACTGCTTCCTTATGGCCATAGCGGCGCACTGTCACGCTGTTTGTTTCGATATCCTTGTCACCGACAACCAGTTCCACCGGAATCTTGGAGGTCTGCGCCTCACGGATGCGGTAGCCGAGCTTTTCGTTGCGGTTGTCGACGCTGACTCTGACACCCTTTGCCTTGAGCAGATCGGCAATCTTTTCAGCATATTCGGTATGAGTGCCCGGTGCGACCGGAATCACGACCGCCTGACGCGGTGCAAGCCACAGCGGCAGATTGCCCTTGGTCTCTTCCAGCAGGAAGGCAATGAAGCGGTCAATGGAACCGAGGATGGCTCTGTGGATGACGACCGGTCTGACCTTGGAGCCGGTGGAATCAACATATTCGAGTTCGAATCTTTCCGGCAGCTGATAGTCGAGCTGGATGGTTGACAGCGTCACATCGTGGCCCAGCGCGCTTCTGACCTGAACGTCGATCTTGGGACCGTAGAAGGCAGCCTCGCCGATTGCCTCATAGAACGGCACACCCATCTCCTTCAGCACTTCACGCAGCTGCGCCTCGCTTCTTTCCCAGAGCTCATCATTTCCGAAGTACTTCTCAGCGTTTTCGGGATCTCTGAGTGAGAGACGGAAGGAATAGTTTTCAAAGCCGAAGTCGTTGTAGACATCCAGAATCAGCTTTGTGACATTCTTGATCTCAGATGCGATCTGATCCGGACGGCAGAAGATATGGGAGTCATTCTGGGTGAATGCTCTGCTTCTTTCGATACCGGTGATGGCCCCGGCCGCCTCAAAGCGGAAGTCATCGGCGATCTCAGCGATTCTGACCGGAAGATCACGATAGGAATGCAGTGTGCTTTTGTACATGATCATATGTTCCGGGCAGTTCATCGGACGCAGGCAGTATTCGTCATTGTCACGCTCCATGATCGGGAACATGTCATCCTTGTAATGAGCCAGATGGCCGGAGATCTTGTAAAGCTTTGTGGAAACAACCACCGGTGTCTTGACATGCACATAGCCCTGGGCAAGCTCCTTGTCCATGATATAGTCGCTGAGCGCGCGTCTCATGGTCAGACCGTTGGGAAGCCACATGGGCAGACCGGAACCGACGGTTTCGGAGAACATGAAGACAGCCAGATCCTTGCCGAGTTTGCGGTGGTCTCTCTGCTTTGCGTCCTCAAGGTCCTGCAGATGCGCTTCAAGTGCTTCCGGGGTGGGCAGGCAGACACCGTAGATTCTCTGAAGAACCTTGTTGTGCTCATCGCCCTTCCAGTATGCGCCGGAATGCTTGAGCAGCTTGAAGTTCTTCAAGAGCTTTGTTTTTTCAACGTGCGGACCGCGGCAGAGATCGGTGAAATCGCCCTGTGTATACATGGAAATGTTTGTTCCTTCGGGCATTCTTTCGATCAGATCAAGTTTATACATATCATCCTTGAACTGTTCCAGAGCCTCCTCACGGCTGATTTCATGACGGACAATGTTCTTGGCGCTCTTGACGCACTTCTTCATTTCCTTCTCAATCTTGGGCAGATCATCATCGCGGATGACATCATCGCCAAGATCGATATCATAATAGAAACCTTCCTCAACGACCGGACCGACCCAGAATTTCGCCTGCGGGTAAAGATGCTTGACGGCCTGCGCCATCAGATGGGCACAGCTGTGATTGAGCATGTTCAGCTCGGCATCTTCCTTGAAATTAATCATGTTTGTTTTCCTCCTGAAAATTAAAAGCGTCCTGATAAAGGACGCTGAACTGCGCGGTACCACCTTAATTCCCATGGAGATTCCATGGACACCTCGAATCCTTAACGCGGAATACGGCCTTCCCTTTCGGGCGCTGCTCCGGGGTAGTAGTCTGAGTGTTCCTCACCGGCTTTCACCTGCCGCCGGCTCTCTTGATCGGATCGGGCACAGACCGTGTCCCCTTCATTGCATTTACCACTATGTTATATCGCTTACAGTGACAGAATGTCAATCAAAACAGTGACATCTGGTTGGTTTCCTGCATGCCGGCAAGACATCCCAGCGCATCGAGCTTTTTCAGCAGTGTCGCCGACAGCTGGGTTCTGCGGATGATATCCTCCTTGGAGAGGAACTCCGCCTTCTCTCTGGCCTCTTCAACCGTTCTTGCCACGTTGGCGCCAAGGCCGTCAATGACCGTAAACGGCGGAATGATGCATTTGTCATCATCGGGATCCGCACTGAAGCGGGTCGCCAGTGATTTATACAGATCGACATTGCCGATTCTGAAGCCGCGGGCATAAAGCTCCTCGCAGGCCTCAAGGGTATCGTAGAGAGATTTTTCCTTGTTGGTAACCGGTACGGCCGCATTGCGGTCCTGCATGCGGGACTGGATGTCCTGCATTCTCATGCGGACTGCCTCGATGCCCTTTGACATCGTTTCGATTTCATATGCATCGCAGCGCAATGAGAGGAACTGGATATAGAAATTGATCGGCTCATGCACTTTGTACCAGGCAATGCGCATGGCCATCATGACATAAGCGACCGCATGCGCTTTGGGGAACATGTATTTGATCTTCTTGCACGATTCAATATACCAGTCAGGCACATTGTGCGACTTCATCTTCTCTTCCTGATCCTCACGCAGACCTCTTCCCTTTCGCACATCCTCCATGATCTTGAAGGCATCGATCGGTTCAAGCTGCTTGTCAAGCAGATAGGTCATGATATCGTCACGGCATCCGATAACCTCGCCGATCGGATGGCCTGCCCTGACAAGATCCTGGGCGTTGCCGCTCCAAACATCCGTACCGTGGGAAAGACCTGAAATGATGACGAGATCGGAGAAGCTGTGCGGGCGGGTTTCCTCAAGGACATTTCTGGTTGTCCGTGTGCCGAACTCAGGCAGTCCGAGCGCGCCGGTCTCCTTCTTGTAAATGCGGGTGTCAGCCTTGAGCGCCTCATCGCTGTAAAACAGCGAGAGCGTTTCCGGATCATTCATCGGAATATCCATCGGCTTGACGGTGGCGATGTTCTGCAGCATTCTCATCGCGGTCGGATCGACGTGTCCGAGAATATCGAATTTCAGAACGTTGTCATGAATGTCATGGAAGTCGTAATGGGTTGTCTTCCAGTCGCTGGTCGGATCATTGGCGGGATACTGCACCGGGGTGAAATCCTCGGCGATATATTCTTCCGGAATGATGATAATGCCGCCGGGATGCTGACCGGTGGTGCGCTTGACATTCTGGGTTCCCTGGGCAAGGTAATCCTTCATCGTGCGGCGCATGTCGGTGATATTCATCTTCTCGCAATATCCGGTCACATAACCGTAGGCGGTTTTCTCGGCAACCGTGCCGATGGTGCCGGCACGGAAGGCATGGTCCTCGCCGAATACCTCCTTGATGAAGGCATGGGCGCGCCATTGATATTCATTGGAGAAGTTCAGATCGATATCAGGTGTCTTGTCAGCGTTGAAGCCAAGGAATGTCTGGAACGGAATGTTCTGACCGTTGCCTTTCATGATACTGCCGCAATGCGGGCATTTCTTATCAGGCAGATCGAAGCCGCTCTTGATCTCGGGATCATCAATCCATTCACTGTAATGGCAGTGCGGACACAGATAATGCGGCTTGAGCGCATTGACCTCGGTGATGCCTGACATTGTGGCGGTAAAGGAGGAACCGACGGAACCACGGGAACCGACGACATATCCGTCCTCATTGGACTTTTTGACAAGCAGATGGGCGATGTAATAATGAACGCCGAAACCGTTGCGGATGATGTTGTCGAGCTCTTCCTCCAGACGGTTGGTCACGATCTCGGGAATCTTTCCCTCAAATTCATACATGCGCTTTGCGGTGTCGTGGCAGATTTGTCTGAGCTTGTCATCCGAGCCTTCAATATGCGGCGGGAATGTTCCGCTTGGCACGGGTCTGACTTCCTCAATCTGTTCAAAGAGCTTCTGCGGATTGCGCACAACGATCTCATCGATCAGATCATCATCGTCAAGCCAGGCAAATTCCTGTTTCATCTCATTGGTCAGTCGGATGTGCTGATCCGGATTGCGGGTGCGCATGCGCAATGCATCATCGCGGATATACAGCGGATGGGTCGCACCGCCGACTCCCTGCGACATGATATAGACATCGCGGAAAATCTTCTCTTCCTTTTTGCAATAATGGGCATCACTGTCGGCAATGACCGGCTTGCCCATTTTGCGGGCTGTGTCGATGATTCTGCGGATGACCGCTTTGAGGCGGTTGAGATCAGGCACATTGCCCAGGGCAAGGAATACGGAGAAATTGCTCAGCGGCTGCACCTCGATATAATCGTAGAAGGAAATCGCTTCTTTCAGACGGTCATCGTCGCCATTGCAGGCCATCTCAAACACCTCGCCGTTCATGCAGGCTGAGCCAAGCAGAAGGTTTTCACGGTGGGCTGCAAGCGAGGATCTGAGAATTCTTGCTTCGGCAGCCACATCGGTGCCCTCCTTGCCGGAAGCCTTGCCCATGACCGCCAGGGTCTTGGTATTGGATTCCGTGACAAGCTTGTAAAGATCGCGGATGCCGTCGTGGTTTTTCGCCACCGCGCACACATGCATGCGCCGGCTTTTTGCAAAGGAATCCTTTGCCTGGATCTTTGTCTGCAGATCACGGATGGTTTCCGCATTGAATTTGCTTTTGGCATCCCTGAGCAGGCACAGGAATACAGAACCGAGCACATCGGCATCGTAATCGGCTCTGTGGGCCACTTCCTCATCATAGGAGACATGGTAGTTTCTGGCGATATTGCCGAGTCTGAATGCCCTTCTTTCCTTGAGAATGGCACGGGACATGTCCAGGGTATCGATGACCGTGTTTTTCAAAGGCTCACGGCCGATCCGTTTCAGCTCCTCATTGAGGAAATGAATATCAAAGGTCGCATTATGGGCAACCAGCACCGCATCTCCGATCCATCTGGTGATTTCATCGGCAGCCTCGGCAAAGGTCTGGGCCTGGGCAACCATGTTGTTGGTGATATTTGTCTTGGATGAAATGAAGGTGGGAATCATGACCGGCGGTTTGATGAACAGCTGCTTGGTGTCAACAACCGTCTGGTTTCTGATCTTGACGCCGCCGAATTCAATGACATGGTCAAAGTGGCATGACAGTCCGGTCGTCTCAAGGTCAAATGCAATATATTCACAGTCATCAATGGCTTTGTCCGAAGGATTTCTGACAATCAGCAATTCATCATTGCACATGTTCATCTCACAGCCGAGACCGACCCTGAAATTTCTTTCCGGATCCTTTTTCTTGCAGCCCTGGGCGGCATTGAACGCCTTGACAAAGGACTGCACATCGGCATGGTCGGTGATCACGATGCCTTTGTGTCCGATATCAAAAGCATAATTGACGATTTGCTTGATATCGCAGACGCCGTCCATTTCTGACATGTTTGTATGCATATGCCATTCGATGCGTTTTTCTTCCGCAAGATCGACCGTCTTCTGTTTCTCAAGTTTTTCAACGGTGCTTGGCATGCATACAAGATCGCGGGCAAAGGTGTCATATTCGATTCTTCCAAAGATCCGGATACGGTCTCCCTTTCCGATCTCCTGGATCTCCTCACGGGTGGTGCGGTTGTTTTCAAAGCGTTTGACGATGATCGCATCGGTGCCGTCATATACCGAAAGCGACTGGATGATGCGTCCGGTCTTTTTGATTTCGGTGATTTCCTCATTGAACACATCGCATTCAAACTGGATGTCGGCGATCGGATCATGGATATCCTTGAGTTCGATCTTCGTATAGTCTTCCTGCTTTGTGCGGTAATAATTCTTTTTCGCAGGTTTAGGCGCGGGTGCCTCTTCCGCTGACTGTGGCACGCTGACATGCACATCCTTGATCGCGGGAACCTCGATCTTTTGCATATCGCACAATGCATGCCATCCGCTCAAGCCGATCATCGTGAGCATCGCTTCGACATCGCCGATGAATGCACTTGCCATTTCGCGCTCATCATCATCCGAAAACAGATATCGGATTGTTTTGTCAGAGCTTTCAATCAGCAGCACCGCCCGGTTGAGAACGGATGTCTCGGGTTTCTGATCATAAAGATCCTCGAGATAGCGGTGCAGCTCAACATTGCTGGTATCCTGATTCTTCAGCTTCACCCGCAGCGTGACGGAAGATCCGGTTTTATCAATAAATGCATTGCGCAGCGCGCAGAAAGCGGCACAGGGAAGAATCTCATCGCTTTCCAGGTCGATTTCCAGACGGTTGTCCGCACGGAAAAAGCGGACTGCGCTGACGCATGCATCATTCAGTTTTTCATATTCCCCGACGCTTAATTCGCCGGCGATTTCATTGATTCGAAGTGTCATGGCTTTCCTCTTAACAGTTAGTAATGATAGCATAATCCTCACGACAATTGGTTTTCAACTTCGCTCATCTGTTTGAACGGGCAAAGAATGCGTCAGGATCATTACAGCAGCAGATTGTTTTATGTTACGATGTTTATATCAAAAAACAGAAAGGATCATAATCATGAAAAAGTATCTTGCCATTGATATGGGCGGCACGGCGATCAAATACGGCGTGCTCGATGAAGATCTGAATTTCCTTGAACACGGTAAAATCGTTGCGGCCACTGATTCAAAGGAAGCGCTGTTCTCGGAAATCCGCAAACTCTATAATCAGTTCGGTGAAGGCACTGAAGGCGTATGTATTTCCATGCCCGGTGTCATTGACAGAAAAAAGGGCTTCGCCCATACCGGCGGCGCTTACAAATGGGTGAACAAAATGCCGATTGCGACCATGCTTGCGGATGAGCTGGGCGTGCCGGTTACCATCTGCAATGACGCAAAAAGCGCTGCTCTGGCTGAAATCGGCTACGGCAACATGCAATATATCACCAACGGCATCTGCATCATTCTGGGCACCGGCATCGGCGGCGCGGTGATCGTCAACGGCAATCTGGTCGACGGAACCCATTTCTCCAGCGGTGAATTCTCTTTCCTGCGCGGACATGTGGATGACCGTACAAATGTGAAGGATCTCTTCTTCGCAACCAACGGTGTGCAGGGCTTCAAAAACTCCCTGGAAAAGACAACTGGCAAAAAGGAGATCGACGGTCTGGCCGCTTTCAAACTCATCAAGGAAGAACATGATGAGGCTGCTCTGGCCGGCGTGAAGGAATTCTGCCTTGACCTGGCTCATCATATCTACAATCTCCAGGCGGTTCTGGATGCGGAGCGCGTATTGATCGGCGGCGGCATCTCCAATGAGCCGATGTTCATCGATCTGGTCAAAGAAGCGGTTGATCAGGTATTCGATCATGCCATCTTCCCGGTCATTCCCAAACCGGATGTCATGGTATGCAGATTCCAGGCAGATGCCAATCTGATCGGTGCGGTATACAACTTCATCGAACTCCAGGATCTCTACGAAGGCAACCAGTTCATCAACATCTGATTCTGCAGGCCCGGATCATGCCGGGCTTTTCTTTTTGTCAAAGCAGCTCATCCTCATCGCTTTGCGCCTCTTTGAGACGGCGGAAAAGCGTCCTTCTTGAGATTCCCAGAGAAGAAGCGATCTGATCCGCATTTTCATTCTTCATCCGCTCTTTCACTTCCCCTTTTGTGATATGGGCCAGATAGCCGTTTTCCTTCAGGATGGAATACGGTCTGCCCGCATTGCGGTTTTTCATTCTGAGAAATAGCGGCGGATCTATCGAAGCCTCATGTTTCTGCAGATCAATCGTGATGCCGAAAGCTTTGAGCTGTTCATTGAACAGCAGGATATCCTCTTCTGAATCCAGCGAATATGTTTTCTTCATGATTCCATTATAGTGCCATTTTTAATTCTGGCACTTGAAATGTTCAGAAAAGATCCGCTTCCACGGATCTCTATCTGGTTTTACTTTTTCAGAAGTCCCTGCAGGAACTTCTTTGCGGAGCGGATACCGAAATTCATGATTTCGTTTTCCGCTTTCGAAATGAACTTCTTTTTCAGACGGTCTTTTTCACGCTGTTCGCGTTCCGCTTCCTTTTTTGCTTCACGCTCTGCCGCTGCCGCTTCCTTGGCAGCCTGCTTCTCATCAGCGATTCTCTGCTTTTCCGCTTCTTCCGCAGCCGCTTCCGCCTGTCTCACATTTTCCAGATCCTCAAAGGCGCTGTCCGGATCGATGTCACGCTCATATTTGCCATAGATCGAGTCATTCTTCCAGCATCTTTCACGCAGCTCTTCCGGAGCGATCTCCATGGAGCTCTTGGGAGGAAGGATCTTGGTATGCTGAACAATTGTCGGCGCACCATCCTCATCCAGCACGGAGACAAGCGCATAGCCGGTCTTCATGTTGGTGATCAGCTCCTGCTCATCGATATCCGGATTGTCGCGGAAGCTGTCCGCAGCCTGCTTTGTGGCTTTGATTTCAGCCGGTGTGTAAGCTCTGAGCGAATGCTGAATGCGGTTGGAAAGCTGGGCCAGGACATCATTGGGGATATCGCTTGGCGACTGGGTGACAAAGAAGACACCGACGCCCTTGGAACGGATCAGCTTGACGATCTGCACGATCTTGTCCTGCAGCGCACGCGGCGCGTTGGAGAAGAGCAGATGCGCCTCATCAAAGAAGAAGACGATTTTCGGCTTGTCAAGATCGCCGACTTCAGGCAGTTCCTGATAAAGCTTGTCGAGCAGCCATAACAGGAAGGTCGAATAAAGCATCGGATGCTGGAAGAGCTCTTCGCACTCCATCATATTCATGATGCCCATGCCGCCTTCTTTTTCCAGCCAGTCATCGATATTGAGCTGAGGCATGCCGAACATCAGATCGCCCTGCTGGTTTTCCAGTTCGAGCAGCTTGCGCTGGATACCGCCGATACTTTGTTTTGAAACATTGCCGTATTTCACGGTCATATCAGAAGAATGCTCGCCGACATATGCGGTCATTGCCTGAAGATCCTTGAGGTCGATGATATCGAGCTCCATATCTTTCGCAACCCGGAAGATGATATTGAGAACGCCCTGCTGGGCATCTGTCAGATCCAGAATTCTGGTCAGAAGCAGCGGATCCATATCCTGGATGACGGCTCTGACCGGATGGCCGCTCTTTCTGTAGAGGTCGAAGAAATGAACCGGATACTTGCGCACTTCGAAGTCAGTGACGCCCATGGAATCAAGTCTTCCCTGGATTCCTTCCTGGTTGCCCGGCACCAGCATGCCGGTCAGATCACCCTTGACGTCGGCGATGAAAGTCGGGACACCAAGTTCACTTAAGGATTCCGCGATGACTTTGAGGGTGACGGTCTTGCCGGTGCCGCTGGCGCCTGCGATCAGACCGTGGCGGTTCATCTGACGGGGAATCATGCTGATTTCCCTGTCGCCCGCCTTGCCGATAAAGATCAGATTGTCCTTGAGCATGTATTTTCTCCTTTATTCCATGACACGGCAGCCGCCTGTGCCGCGGATGTGCAGAATGTAGCACGCACCGGGACCGAAGGCACTTTCCATCGCTTCGATATAAGCCTTTGTCTTTGTCTTGGGCACAAATGCCTGGATGGTTCCGGCAAAGCCGCCGCCATGCACACGATAGGCGCCTTCGCCTTCAAGCACCGCATCCGAGATCATCAGACCGACCGCAACCGGCTGTTCCTTTCTGGATCCGGGCGGGCAGATGTTCTGCAGATACATCCAGGAGGACTCTCCGCTTTCTTTGACCAGTTTCAGGAAACGGTCGATATCCTTTTCTCTTAAGGCAACCGCCTCATCTTTAGCTCTCTGGGTTTCCTTGAGGAAGTGGTAGGCTCTCAGGAATGCGCGGTCGCCCTGTGCTTCGCGGATTTCCGGAATATGGGCCATCAGCTGATCAAGCGTGCATCTGGACAGAACCGTTTCACCCAATACCTTGGCAACCCCCTTCATTTCCGTCGGAATGGCGGAATATTCATCGGAAAGATCGGCGTGGCTTGCCCTGACATCGGTCAGGATCAGATCAAGATTATATTCTTCCGGATCAAAGGCAACCTTTTCAATCACCGGGTTTTCCTTCTCATAGAAATCAATGGCGACAAAGCTTCCCACGGAACTTGCCATCTGGTCCATGAGACCGCTGGCTTTCATGAAATATACATTTTCCGCATACTGGCCGACTTTGGCGATTTCTTCCGGTGTCACTTTGCCATCGTTGTAAAGCCAGCTGATAATCGTGCCGAGCAATACTTCAAAGGCTGCCGATGAGGACATGCCGCCGCCGGCAATGACATTGCTTTCGCTGTATGCCATAAAGCCGCCTGTCTTGTATCCTCTTTCGTTAAGACCTGCCGCAACGCCACGGATCAGGGATTCGGTGGTGTTCTTTTCAGCCGCATTGATGGAAAGATCGGAAAGATCCACCGGCTGGATATTGAATCCGCGTGAAGCGAGTCTGATCTTGTTGTCATCTGTCTTGATGACAGCCGCGATCGTGTCAAGATCAATGCTGGCTGCCAGCACTCTGCCAAGCTGGTGGTCGGTATGGTTTCCGCCGACTTCCGTACGGCCGGGTGCGGAGAATACAAGACCTTCCTGATCACCGAAGAGATCAATTGTTTTCTGAATCACACCGCTGTAGCGTTCCCTTTGATCCGCCAGCGCCTCTGCGCCATACAGATCGTTCAGTACTCCATCAAATTTTCCGTCACGGATACTCTGAATCAATTCACTGAGTTTCATAAGGCATCCCTCCTGATTATTAAACTGCCATTTTATAAAGCGCGTCTTTAGCCGCGTTTTGTTCAGCCTGTTTTTTGGAGCCAGCTTCTCCGGTTCCCATGATGACCCCGTCCACAATCGCATTCATGACAAATACCGGGGCGTTGCTCGGACCTCTTTCAGAGACAAGCTCATAATGTACGGTTCTGCGGGAATCCGCCTGCACATATTCCTGCAGTCTTGTCTTGTAATCATGGAAGCTTTCAGATTCTTCCGGATGAGCCAGTCTCGGCGTGATCACCTCGTCGAGAATATTTGTGATGGCGCCATATCCCTGATCCAGATACAGGGCGCCAAGCATCGCCTCAAACATATCGGCAATGATCGCATCGCGGTTGCGTCCGCCCATCTTCTCTTCGCCTTTGCCGAGTTTGAGAAAGCGCGGCAGATCCATTTCACGTGCATAGGCGGCCAGCGCCTTTTTCGCGGTATTGCCGAAGGGGATGATCCGCTCCTTCGTCCGGTCCTCGCAGATCACATACTCCATCTGAAGATTCAGATGCTCCATCTTCAGGCCGATGAGCTCGGAGACCCGGATCCCGGTGGCGTACAGAAGCTCCAGCATGGCGCGGTCCCGAAGGCCTTTTGCGGTGGTCTCCGACGGCTGAGAGAGCAGCGCGTCGACCTCTTCCACGGAGATCACGCCCGGCAGCTTCCGCTCCGCTTTCGGCGGACGGAGCATCCGGGAGGGATCCGAAGAGATCCGGTTCCGGTCACGAAGGTACTGAAAAAAAGCGTGGCAGGACGCTACGCTGCGGGAAATGGAAGAAGCGGCGTACGAGCCCTTCTCCAGATATAACAGGTAGGCGTTCAGATCGGTCTCTGTAACCGCCTTCCAGTCGCTGATCTCCCGGACTTCTTGGAGATATCCGGTCAGTTTATTCAGATCTCTGCGGTATGACACCAGCGTATTGTCCGAGGACTTTCTGGTCACCCGCAGATATTCGATAAATTCCTGAACTGCATTTTCCATTGAGATAAGATGCTCCGATCCCGAATCTTCCGCGCATAAATGACGCACGCCCGGACGCACCTCCCCGGCTCCGGCGGCTTATGATTCCCATGCTGCGCGGCGAAAAGCAATTCACCCTTCCTTAATGCAAAAAAATAACACCCCTCTTGTGTTCAGTTCCTCATTATACTATCTAATTGACATAAAATCAAACAGATTTTTGCGGACGGTCTGATTTTTGCCTGTTTTTCAGGGTTTTTTGCGGGTTTCCACAAGATATCGATTTACATAATATTTTACATCCCAGATGTTGTGCTCCAATAAAAAAAGAAGAGCCGAAGCTCTTCTTTTTTCATTTTGCGAAATCTGTCACGCGGCTCTCCCGGATCACATTGACCTTGATCTGTCCAGGATATTCGAGCTCCGCCTCGATCTGCTTCGCAATATCCCTTGCGAGCAGGACCATATTGGCGTCGTTCACCTGTTCCGGAATGACCATGACACGGATCTCGCGTCCGGCCTGGATGGCAAAGGTCTTTTCCACGCCCTTGAAGCCGTTCGCGATCTCCTCCAGCTGCTTCAGACGGTTGGTATAGGTATCCAGCGTCTCTCTTCTGGCGCCGGGCCGGGCGGCGGAAATCGCATCCGCTGCCTGAACCAGACATGCAATGAGAGACGTCGGCTCCGTATCCCCGTGGTGGCTTTCCACGGAATTGATAACGGTCGCATTTTCCTTATATTTACGGCAGAGATCCGCGCCGATCTGGATATGGGAGCCCTCGACCTCGTGGTCGATGGATTTTCCGATATCGTGCAGAAGGCCGGCTCTCTTCGCAAGCCGCACGTCACAGCCGCACTCCGCAGCCATCAATCCTGTGAGTTCCGCCACCTCGATCGAATGCTTCAGCGCATTCTGACCGTAAGAGGTACGGAAGTTCATTCTTCCAAGAAGCTTGATCAGTTCCGGATGCAGGTTGTGGACGCCGACCTCAAAGGCCGCGGACTC
>CACWLH010000007.1 GCA_902761625.1 uncultured Erysipelotrichaceae bacterium | reverse complement strand
TTCCAGATCTTCGCCGTTGGAGCCGTAGACCTTCTGCATATAGAAGAAGGAATCTTTTCTGGATCTTGCAAAGTCACCGTTGCCGTCATCATCTCTGTCAACATAGATGAATCCGTATCTCTTTCTCATTTCACCGGTGCCGGCGGAAACAAGATCGATATGACCCCAGGGCATGTATCCTCTCAGATCGACACCGTCGATTTCGATGGCGTCTTTCATAACCTGGATATGCTTGCGCATGTAGTCGATTCTGTAGCTGTCATGGACGGAGCCGTCAGCTTCTTTGACATCGATTGCGCCAAGACCGTTTTCAACGATCATCATCGGCAGCTGATATCTGTCATAGATCTGGTTGAGGTTGATTCTGAGTCCGAGCGGGTCGATTGTCCAGCCCCATTCGGAAGCGGTCAGATACGGGTTCTGCAGGCCTCTGACCTGGTTGCCTTCGACCTGTTTGATGCTTTCCGGATGAGCCGCATATGTTGCGGAGCTGTAATAGGAGAAGGAGTAGAAGTCAACGACACCCTTCTTCAGCAGCTCGTCATCGCCCGGTTCCTTCTTGATCACGATGCCGTCTCTTTCAAGCTGCTTGAGCTTGTATGCAGGATAGTATCCGCGGCACAGAACATCGCCATAGAACCATTTCTGATCATGGGCGGTTGTGATTTCGCAGAAGACATCCTCAGGGTTGCAGGAGTACGGATAAGTTGCACCATGAGCGATCATGAGACCGATGAAGTTGTCCGGATCGACCTCGTGACCGATTGTGACAGCCAGAGCGCTTCCCACGAACAGATGCCATCTGCACTGCTCGGCATTCTGCTTGTTGGAGATGTGCTCATGGACACCGTTCATCATGAAGTTGGTGTTGATGTTGATTTCATTGATGGTGAGCCAGTAATGAACCTTGCCCTTGTATCTTGTGAAGACAGTGCGGCAATAGCGCTCAAAGGCATCAACGGTGTGTCTGGAAACCCAGCCGTCATATTCATTGGCCAGATGGAGAGGGCAGTCGAAATGATAGATTGTGACGAGCGGTTCAATGCCGTACTTCTTGCACTCATCAAACACGTTGTCATAGAACTGCAGACCTTCCTCATTGGGCTCTTCATCATCGCCGTTGGGATAGATGCGGGTCCAGTTGATGGAAAGACGGAAGACATTGCAGTTCATTTCAGCGAACAGCGCGATATCCTCTTTCCAGTGATGATAGAAGTCAGTTGCCTCATGGCTGGGATAATAGACATCCGGATCAACGTATGCCTTGGCGCCTGCCGGAACTTCCTCGCGGCCGCCGATTGTTGTCTTTGTGCCGTCAGCGAGAATGATCGAGAACTTTCTGGGGATGCCATGGATGCCGTCACCGCCGGTCAGTGTGTCCGCGACTGCGAGACCTTTGCCGCCTGAAAGATAGCCGCCTTCATACTGGTTGGCAGCGGTTGCGCCGCCCCATAAAAAACCTTTGGGAAAACTCATTGTATTTTAAATTCCTCCGTTTCTATAAGAATATTATATTGGATTTGATTCATGCATGAAACAGTTTCAGACACACTATTTTTCATAAATGGGATTATCATGGAATCGGGAGGTGTTTCATTATGAATGATTACGAAAAGGAACATCTTGAATTATTGAGAAAACATCTTGCGGAATGCACGGTTCTTCTGAAAAAGGACGGGAGTTTTCCGCTTGTGAAACCTTGTGAAATCGCCGCTTACGGATCAGGTGTCAGACATACCGCAAAGGGCGGCACCGGCAGCGGTGAGGTCAACTCACGCTTTTATGTGAATGTTGAACAGGGCCTTGAAAACGCCGGCTTCACGGTCACATCCAAAGACTGGCTGGATACCTATGAACGGTTAAGTGAAAGAGCGAAAAAACATCATCTGCTCAATCTGAAAAGCGATGCCCGCGCCAATAAGACGCTCGCGGTGATTGAAGGAATGGGCAAACCCGTCCATGAGCCGGAATATTACATTCCTTTAAACGCGAAAGGGGATACCGCCGTTTATGTTGTGCGCAGAATCAGCGGCGAAGGATCCGACCGTACGGAAGAGGATCTTCATCTTTCCGATACGGAAGTACGTGATATTCTGAGCATCAATTATCAATATCAAAACTTCATGCTCGTCATCAATGCGGGCGGCTATCTGGATCTTTCTCCGGTTGCCCATGTCAAAAACATTCTCATTCTTTCCCAACTTGGCGTGGAAACCGGCGATGTGCTGGCGGATATTCTGCTTGGCAAAGCGGTGCCTTCAGGCAAACTGACGAAGACCTGGGCTTCCCATGATGATTTCTATCAGGATACGGAATTCGGCAATGCGGATGACACCCGCTACAAAGAAGGCATCTATGTCGGCTACCGCTATTACAGCACAATCGGAAAGAAACCGCTCTATCCGTTCGGGTATGGCCTGGGCTATACGGAATTCGCTCTGACCCCGGGCACATTTGAACAGAAGGGCGAAAAGATCGTCACCACATGCAAAGTGAAAAACACCGGTGTCTATAAGGGAAAGGAAACGGTGCAGCTCTATGTGTCCGCGCCGCTTTCGAAACTGGATCAGCCATATTGCGCACTGGCGGCCTTTGCCAAAACAAAAGAGCTGATGCCCGAAGAGGAAGACGAAGTAGCACTTTCCTTTATGATGCGTGATCTGGCGTCCTATGATGAGACATCGGAAAGCTATGTTCTTTTTGCCGGCGATTATCTGATGCGCATTGGAACAAGCGTTGAGGATACAGAGCTGATCGGCGCCTTCCATATCGAAGAGGATCTGATCACACAGAAGGCCCTCAACAGCTTTGTGAAACCTGACTTTGAAGATCTGAAGCTGCCGCAGAATGACCGTGAGATTCCCGATACGGTGATCATCATCGATTCTTCCGAAATCAAAACATGCACGCTGCATCCGCTGGATGAGCGCATGGATCCGCAGCTGCTCGGACTGGAGGATGAAGAGCTCGCACAGGCCAATATCGGTGCATTCGGCGGTGATTCTCTTAGCATCATCGGCGCGGCTGGCAAACAGGTGGCAGGGGCAGCCGGAGAAACGAGCTCAAAACTCAAAGACTATGGCTATCCGCAGATCGTCATGGCTGACGGTCCGGCCGGACTGCGTTTAAGTCGCTTCTATTTTGAAGACAAAAAGGGAAGGGTGCACGGCATCGGACCGGTGATTCCGGAAACGATCAGCGAACTTCTGCCAAAACCGGTTGTCAGAGGTGTGCAGCGTTTTGCCAGAAAGCCGGGCAGAACGGATACCGTCCTTGAGCAGCACGCCACTGCACTTCCGGTCGGCACCGCCATTGCCCAGAGCTTCAATCCGGATTTCGCCGAACTTTGCGGAGATATTGCGGGCCGCGAGATGGAGCGCTTCAATGTTGATATCTGGCTGGCGCCGGCGCTCAACATCCAGCGCGATGAACGATGCGGACGCAACTTTGAATATTTCTCGGAAGATCCGCTTGTTTCAGGCATTTTTGCCGCGGCGATTACAAAGGGCGTGCAGCAGCACAAAGGCAGGGGAGTATGCGTCAAGCATTATGCCGCCAACAATCAGGAGACCAACCGCTACAACAATAACTCAGTCGTTTCAGAGCGGGCTTTAAGAGAAATCTATCTGCGCGGCTTTGAGATTGCGATCAGAGAGAGCCATCCGGTTTCATTGATGACTTCCTATAATCTTGTCAACGGCACGCATGCCTCTGAGCATAAAGGATTATTGATCAATATCCTGCGCAGACAGTTCGGCTATGAGGGCATTGTCATGACCGACTGGGTGACAGCCGGCTTCCTCTTGTCCAGAAATGCGAAGTATCCCGCACCCGATGGGGCCAAGGTGGCAGCCGCAGGCAATGATCTGTTCATGCCGGGATCGAAAAAAGAGCTCAATGAAATCCTGAGAGGCCTGAAAAACGGCACCGTGAAGGCAAAAGACCTGCTTATAAATGCCTCAAGAATCAAGCGGGTCTATGAGGAAATGACACGCGGCTGAGCAAATGAAAACGCTATCATAACAAAAGGGAACCCATAACGGGTTCTTTTTGATATGAATCGTTTCATGATAAACAGAATTTTTTCACAAAATATCAAATCCGATGCGCAGAGATGCGCGTTTTGTGTTAATATAGCCTCGATTTTGGCTTTATAAGGAAGGTAGGTATTTTTATGAATAAACAGGTTCATATCACCGAAGTAGTACTGCGTGATGCCAATCAGTCTCAGATTGCCACACGTATGCCGAGATCCGATTTCGAGGATATTCTCGAAACCATGGACAAAGCAGGCTACTACTCAATGGAAGTTTGGGGAGGCGCCACATTCGACTCCTGTCTGCGTTATCTGGATGAGGATCCGTGGGACAGACTGCGCTTTATCCGCTCCAAGGTGAAGAACACCAAACTGCAGATGCTTTTAAGAGGCCAGAACATCCTGGGCTACAAGCATTACTCCGATGACACTGTCCGCGCATTCGTACGCAAGTCCGTTGAAAACGGAATTGATATTATAAGAATCTTCGACGCGCTCAATGACCCGATGAACATGGCAACCGCCATTGACGAGTGTCTTAAGGCCGGCGGACATGCACAGGGAACCATCTGCTACACCATCAGCCCGATCCACACATTCGAAAGCTATGTGAAGCTCGGTAAGAAACTGGAATCCATGGGATGCAACTCCATCTGCATCAAGGACATGGCCGGCATCATGAGCCCGCAGGTCTGCTATGATCTGGTATCCGCTCTGGTCAAGGAAGTAAAGATTCCGGTTTATGTGCATTCCCACAGCACAACAGGTCTCGGCCCGATGACTCTGATGAAGGCGGTTGAGGCTGGCGCAGCCGGTATCGATACCGCTATTTCGATCTTCTCCGGCGGCACATCCCACCCGGCAACCGAGTCCCTGGTTTATGCGCTTGATGAAATGGGATATGACTGCGGCGTTGACCTCAAGGTCTGCCAGGCCATCAACAACCACTTCAAGCCGGTCCAGGCCCGCTTCCTCAAGGAGGGCGGACTCAACCCGAGCGTGCTCACCACAAAAATCGATGCCCTGAACTACCAGATTCCGGGCGGCATGCTGTCAAACCTGATCGCCCAGCTGACAAGCGTCAACAAGCTCGACAAGCTGGATGAGGTTCTTGCGGAAACACCGCGTGTCCGTAAAGATCTCGGCTATCCGCCTCTGGTCACACCGATGAGCCAGATGGTCGGCGTCCAGGCTGTCACAAACGTGCTGACAGGCGGCCGCTACAAGAACATCTCCAAGGAAGTCAAGAGCTACCTCAGAGGCGAATACGGAAAAGCTCCGGGTGAAGTGAACCAGGAACTCGTCAAGCTCGCCCTCGGCGATGAAAAGCCGATCGAAGGCCGCTATGACGACACCATCGAGCCGGAAATCCCTGCTGCAAGAGCATATCTGGGATCCCTGGCTGAGAGTGAGGAAGATGTACTGAGCTATGTTGCCTTCCCTCAGCAGGCGGAGGCTTATCTGAAGGAACGTCAGGAGAAGAAAGCTCTCAAGGTAAGCTATTCCATCCAGGAGGCGGAGTAATATGGACATTATCCAGGCACTCATGATCGCTGTGTCGGGATTCCTTGTCGTCTTTATCATGCTGGTGCTTCTGTGGGGTATCATTGCCCTGATCTCCAAAGCTGTCACAGCAGCTGAGAAGACTGCGGAAGTCAAGGCGGAACCGGTTGTCTCCAATGAGCAGATCGCAGTGAGCGAACCGGAAGAGCAGCCCGTCAAGGCGCATGAAATCTACGGCGGCGAGATCGCCCTGTATGACGTTGATGAAAAGACAGCGGCATGCATTATGGCAATTGTCAGCGATTCATCAGGAATTCCGCTTGATCATCTGATTTTCAGATCGATCAGAGCGTTGGACTAAGGGGGAAATAACAGATGAAATACATTGTTACTTTAAATGGCAAGAAATACGAAGTCGAAGTGGAAAACGGCAATGCGACAGCTGTTTACGCAGGCAAGGCGGATGAAATGAAAGCCGCTCCGGCTGAAGCTGCAGCTTCTGCACCCGCACCTGCTGCCGCACCCGCACCGGCACCCGCTGCAGTTGCTGCAGGCGCAGGCGACCCGGTCAAATCACCGATGCCCGGAACACTTCTTGATGTGCGTGTCACAAAGGGACAGGCTGTCAAGGAGGGTGAGGTTCTCTTCATCCTTGAAGCGATGAAAATGGAAAACGAAATCGTTGCGCCGAAAGCGGGAACGATTACTTCTGTCACAGTTGAGAAAGGTGCTTCCATTCAGACTGATCAGGTTCTGGCGACACTGCAGTGAGGTGAGCGAGAATGTATATTATCGAAGTCCTTTTGAAGATTTTTCAGGAGTCCGGTTTTGCGGCGCTTCTGGAAGATCCCAGATACATTGTTATGATTCTCGTCGCATGCCTGCTTCTCTACCTCGGCATTGCGAAGAAATATGAACCGTTACTGATGATCCCGATCGCCTTCGGCGTATTGCTGGCCAATCTGCCGCGCACCGGCATCACAGACGGTCTGATCCACTACCTTTCACTCGGCGTCGAGTACGGTATTTATCCGTCACTGGTCTTCCTTGGCACCGGCGCAATGACCGATTTCGGACCGCTGATTGCCAGCCCCTCATCCCTGATCATGGGTGCAGGCGCGCAGTTCGGTATCTTCACCGCATTCCTGCTGGCGCTGGCGCTTGGCTTTGATCCCAAGGTCGCAGCTGCCATCGGTGTCATCGGCGGTGCGGATGGCCCGACAGCCATTCTGACCGCTTCCAAGCTTGCCATGGAATACCTGCCCGCGATTGCCATCGCCGCTTATTCCTATATGGCTTTGATCCCGATGATCCAGCCGCCGCTGATGCGCCTGATGACCACCGAAAAGGAACGCAAGGTTGTCATGAAGCAGACCCGTAAGGTCTCCAAGACCGAAAAGATCATCTTCCCGATCGCCGTTACAATTTTTGTTGTCCTGCTGATTCCGGATACAGCACCGCTTGTCGGTATGCTGATGTTCGGCAACCTGCTCAAGGAAACAGGTCTGACTGACAGACTTTCCGACACTGCGCAGAACGCTCTGACAAACATTGTCATCATCTTCCTGGGTATCTCCGTCGGCGCAAAGGCTGTTGCCACAACATTCATCACAGTACGCACCATTTTGATCATCGTTCTCGGTCTGATCGCATTCAGCTTCTCCACCATCGGCGGACTGCTGCTGGGCAAGATCATGTACAAACTGACCGGAGGAAAGGTGAATCCTCTGATTGGTTCCGCCGGTGTTTCCGCGGTTCCGATGGCAGCGCGTGTCAGCCAGATCGAAGGCCAGAAGGCCAATCCGTCCAATTATCTTCTCATGCATGCAATGGGACCCAATGTCGCCGGTGTTATCGGTTCGGCAGTGGCAGCCGGTTTCATGCTGAAGATTTTCGGCGCCTGATCCGCTGCTGAAGTCACGGGCTTGCCTGTGACTTTTCTTGATCAAAATGAGCAGAAATGTCAGTATTTCACAAATGAAAACGGATACATTTCGGCCTCGGTGAAATTTGTTTGAAAAATCACATAACATGTGATTTCAGCACTTTTCATTTCAGTTAAAAAAGACTAAAATACGCGTTGAAATGTTAAAAAACATTTAAGGAATGGAGGATTATATGTCTATCGATTTAACAAAATACGGAATTACCGGAACAACTGAGATTGTTTACAATCCGTCCTACGAACTCCTTTTCGAAGAGGAGATGAAGCCTGAACTGACCGGCTATGAAAAGGGTCAGCTCACAGAGCTTGATGCCGTCAACGTCATGACAGGTATCTACACAGGACGTTCCCCTAAGGACAAGTACATCGTCATGGATGAGAATTCCAAGGACACTGTCTGGTGGAACACTCCGGAATATCCCAATGACAACCACCCGCTCTCCGAAGAGAACTGGGCAAAGCTCAAGGGACTGGCACAGAAGGAACTGTCCAACAAGAGACTGTTCGTTGTTGATGCTTACTGCGGCGCCAACAAGGACACACGCATGGCTGTACGCTTCATGATGGAAGTCGCATGGCAGGCACACTTTGTCAGAAACATGTTCATCAAGCCGACTGAGGAAGAGCTCAAGACATTCGAACCGGACTTCGTTGTCTACACAGCTTCCCTGGCCAAGGTTGATGATTACAAGGAAATGGGTCTCAACTCCGAGACAGCCGTTGCCTTCAACATCACAAGCCGTGAGCAGGTCATCCTGAACACATGGTATGGCGGCGAAATGAAGAAGGGTATGTTCTCCATGATGAACTACTATCTGCCGCTCAAGGGCATCGCTTCCATGCACTGCTCCGCAAACACCGATATGGAAGGCAAGAACACAGCCATCTTCTTCGGTCTTTCCGGAACAGGCAAGACAACTCTGTCCACAGACCCGAAGCGTCTGCTGATCGGTGACGATGAGCACGGATGGGATGACGAGGGCGTCTTCAACTTCGAAGGCGGCTGCTATGCCAAGGTTATCAACCTCGACAAGGATTCCGAACCGGATATCTACAACGCAATCAGAAGAGACGCGCTGCTTGAAAACGTCACTGTTGACGCAGAAGGCAAGATCGATTTCGCTGACAAGAGCGTAACCGAGAACACACGTGTTTCCTATCCGATCGACCATATCGAAAAGATCGTCCGTCCTGTTTCCGCAGGACCTGCAGCTGAGAATGTCATCTTCCTCTCCGCTGATGCATTCGGTGTTCTGCCGCCTGTTTCCATCCTGACTCCGGAACAGACACAGTACTACTTCCTCTCCGGCTTCACTGCAAAGCTGGCCGGCACAGAAAGAGGCATCACAGAACCGACACCGACATTCAGCGCATGCTTCGGACAGGCATTCCTCGAACTCCATCCGACAAAGTACGGTGAAGAGCTCGTCAAGAAGATGCAGAAGAGCGGCGCCAAGGCATATCTGGTCAACACTGGCTGGAACGGCACAGGCAAGCGTATCTCCATCAAGGATACAAGAGGCATCATCGATGCAATCCTGAGCGGCGATGTTCTCAAGGCTCCGACAAAGAAGATCCCTTACTTCGATTTCGAAGTACCGACCGAACTGCCGGGTGTTGATTCCGGTATCCTCGATCCGCGCGACACATATGCAAATGCGGAAGAGTGGAACACAAAGGCTGAAGATCTCGCTTCCAGATTCATCAAGAACTTCAAGAAGTATGAGACAAACGCAGCCGGCAAGGCACTCGTCGCAGCCGGACCGAAGCTCGACAAATAATCGTTCATTCCGTATACAACCGGTGTGCTGATGAAGCGCACCGGTTTTTTTCATCCGTAAATCCGGATATAATATTGGTTGTCTTACGGAGTAAATTTATGAAAGCATATATCAACTGCAGAATATATAAAAGCGAGGATACCGCATTCCTGATTGACGGCAAAGAGATCATCGCCACCGGCAATGATGAAACCATCAGAGAAATGATCGCATCCAATGTGGAAGTGATTGATCTCAATCAGATGCTTGTCATGCCGGGCTTTGTCGATACCCATATGCATCTGATCTCACTGGGAAGACATCTCTGTTCACTGCGTCTGGATGGCACAAAGTCGTCAGAACAGCTCAGAGACAGACTTTCCAGAAGAGCGATTCAGAGTGAAAAGGGCGAGTGGATTCTTGGCAGAGGCTACAATGAGGAGCTTTTTGCGGACGGCATCAGACCGACAAAGCAATTGATCGATGAAGTCTGTCCGGACAATCCGGTCATGATCATCCGCACCTGCGGACACATTGCCGTGATCAATTCAAAGGCCATGGAAGAAGCCGGACTCACAGAAGAAACAGAAGTGAATGGCGGCGCGATCCATATGGACAGCGGCCTGCTGGAAGAAAACGCCATCTCATATGTGTGTGAAAAGATGCCCAAACCCGATGAAAAGACGGTGGGCAGATATATTGAGGAAGGCATGAAATACTGCAATGCCCATGGCATCACCCTGGTCGGCTCGGATGATCTGAGAACCCTGAGTGAGGATTACCGCGATACTCTGAATCTGTTTGAGAAGCTTTCCTATCAGGAAAAGCTCACGGTCCGCGTCAATGAACAGTGTCAGTTTGCCTCCCCGAAGGAATTCGCAAACTTCCTGGATGACGGCTATACATTTGATGTCGGCAATGATTTCTTCCGCATCGGCCCGCTGAAACTGATCACCGACGGCTCTCTTGGCGGCAGAAGCGCTGCCATGCTGGAAGATTACAAAGATGATCCTGGAAACAAGGGTATGATGGTCATGGATGAAGAGGAAATCGAAACATTTGTCCGTCTGGCAAACCGTTTCAACATGCCGACCATTGCCCATGCGATCGGCGACGGCGCGGTGGAAACCATGCTTGATATCTTTGAAGATACCGTCTATGAGGGCAATCCGCTGCATAGTGGCCTGGTCCACTGCCAGATCATGTCCAAAGAACAGATGGAGCGGATCATCCGCATGAAGCTGTCCTGCTATATCCAGCCCCAGTTCATCGATGCCGATGCGGCGGTTGTTGAAATGCGTGCGGGAAAGCAGCTGGCGGAAACATCCTATCCGTTCAGAACACTGTTTGAGAACACCCTGACCAGCGGCGGCAGCGACGCGCCGGTTGAACTTCCCGATCCGCTTGCGGCCATCCGTTTTGCCTGCACAAGAACATCCATTCATACATCCGACACGATGAATCAGGATGAATGCATGAATGTGGAAGAGGCGATTGAACTGATGTGCGACAAGGGCTATGAACAGTTCTTCATGAATGACCGCTGCGGAAAGATCGCAAAGGGCTATATGGCTGATTTCACGGTTCTTGACAAGGACATCCGCACCATGAAACCCGAAGAGATCACCGGTACAAAGGTCATGATGACAGTCATGGACGGCAGGACGGTATACGAAAGATGATCCGCTCACTGAAAGAAGAAGATATCGGCCTGATTCTTTCCTGGTACAACTGGTATATCCGCAATTCCGAAGCCACCTTTGAGACTGAAGAGCTCTCATATGATGAGTTTGCACAGCGGGTTCATATGATCACAAAAACCTATCCGTGGATCATTCTTGAGGAGGAAGGAAAGCCGGTAGGCTATGCCTATCTTGCCTCATTCATTCCAAGAGCCGCCTATGACTGGACATGCGATCTTGCCATCTATCTGGATCCTGAGCAAAGGGGAAAGGGCTACGGTCATCAATTGATGAAAGCGGCCATTGAAACCGCAGAGAAGGCAGGCTATGTGAATATGGTCTCCATCATCACCAAAGGCAATACGCCTTCGGAAAAACTCCATGAGGCCCATGGCTTTGCAAAGATGGGTGAGTTCGATGAGTCCGGATACAAGTTCGGCAAATGGCTCGGTGTGACCTATTACCTCAGAAGGCTCAACGCACCGGCTGAAAATCCTGAAAAACCTCATAACATCACAATCTGAAAGGAGAACGCAATGAAGTATTACGGAAGCCACAACTGTCCCGACTGCGTGAATTTCAAAGGATATCTGGATGCGAATCAGATACCTTATGAATTTATCGACATCAATGCATCCATGGCAAATCTCAAAGCATTCTTACGTCTGCGCGATCAGAATGAACTGTTTGATGAGGTCCGTCAGAACGGTTCCGTCGGTATTCCCTGCATCATTGACAATGATCAGATCACCCTGGATTATGAGGCATGGCTCAAAGAAAAGGGAATTGAAATCACATCTGAAACAAAAACAGTCTGCCGTCTGGACGGCAAAGGCTGCTGAACCGGGAAATATTCCGGTTTTTTTCTTCACAACGTGATAACATAGTGCAGTATGAAAAAAGCAGTCCTGGCAGCGATCAGAATCGATCAGAGTGAAAGTGAATTCAACGCGGCGCTTGCGGAGACCGAATCTCTTTGCGAAGCATGTGAGATCACCGTGATTGCCCGTTTTACGCAGACTTCCCGTTCCATTGATCCCAATACCGGCTTCCGCAGCGGCAAGCTCAAAGAGCTTCATGCCTATTGCGCCGAATGCGAACCGGATCTGATCATCTTTCATAATCCCGTCAGCATTCAGATCAGTGAACGTGTTTCCTCTTTCACCGGCGTCAATGTGATTGACCGCACCGCATTGATTCTTGATATTTTCGCCAAACGGGCCCGTTCCACCCAGGCTAAGTTACAGGTGGAAATGGCCAGGCTTCAATATGATCTGCCAAGAGTACTCAACTTCACCGCTGATGAATCTGGCCATGAGCGGGGCGGCAGCGCCTACAACCGCGGTGCCGGTGAAATGCGCTCAAGGCTGGTGCAGAGAAGATACAGCGAACGGATTGCCTCGCTCAAAAAAGATCTTGAAAAGATCCGTAAACAGAAATATCAGGATGAAAGAAGACGCACCCGCACCATGATGCGCAGGGTTGCGCTCGTCGGATATACAAATGCCGGCAAGAGCTCGCTCATGAATGCGATGATCAAGGCAGGCAGCGGGCAGGGAAGCGATGTGTATGAGGAGGATATGCTGTTTGCGACGCTTGATACCAGCGTGCGCATGATTCCTTTCAAAGGAAGAAAGTTTCTTCTCTATGACACGGTCGGCTTTGTGTCTGATCTGCCCCATACCCTGATCGATGCCTTCCAGGCTACCCTGGATGCGGCAAGGGATGCGGATCTTCTGATCCATGTGATTGATGCGTCCGATCCCCAATATGACCGCAAGATCGATATCACCGAAGATACGCTCAGACAGATCGGCGCCGCTGATATTGATGTGATGAGAGTATATACAAAGAGCGATCTCTTAAAGGGTGATATTGTTATGGAGCAGGGCATCCTGATTTCCGCGAAAACCGGCGAAGGCATGGAGGAATTCATGGACACCTTGCTTGACCGTCTTTATCCTGCAGAAGAGACCGTACGGGTTCTGATTCCCTATGATAAAATGTCGATGGCCGATTCCTACCGAAGTGTTCTGCTGATCAAAGTGATCGAACATACCGATGAGGGAATGATCTGCGAACTGAGCGGACCGCAAAGATATACAGCAGCTTTCAAAGCAATGCGCATATAGAAAGAAGGATTATATTGTGAACAAAACCGTCTGGAACAAACTGAATGAAGAAGAAAAGGCAAAACTTTTCGCCTTCAACGAGGAATACAGGAAATTCCTCTCCGCGTCCAAAACCGAAAGAACCTTCGTCATCAATTCCGTCAAGGCAGCTGAAGAGGCAGGCTTCAGACCGCTGGAAACCTGTGATGAGCTGAAAGAGGGAGACAAGGTTTATGTCAACAACCGCGGCAAGAATATCTGCTTGTTTGTGATCGGCAAACAGCCCGTCAAAAACGGTCTCAACGTGCTTGGCGCGCATATCGACTCCCCGCGTCTTGACCTCAAACAGCACCCGCTTTATGAAAAGGACGGACTCGCTCTGTTTGATACCCATTATTACGGCGGCATCAAGAAGTATCAGTGGGTTGCCATACCGATGGCGCTGGTTGGTGTTGTATGCAAGAAGGACGGCACTGTCATTGACATCAATATCGGTGACAGGCCGAACGATCCGGTGGTCGGCGTTTCCGATCTTCTGATCCATCTTGCCTCCAAGCAGATGGCCAAGACAGGCTCCACCGTTGTCGAAGGCGAGCAGCTCGACCTTCTGGTCGGCTCCATTCCGGCTGATGAGGAAAAGGATCCGGTCAAGGTAAACATTCTCAAACTGCTGAAAGACGAATATGACATTGAGGAGGATGACTTCATCTCCGCTGAGATCGAGGTTGTTCCGGCCGGCGAGGCACGCGACTACGGTCTTGACCGCTCCATGATCATGGGATATGGCCATGATGACAAGGTCTGCGCATACACATCCCTCAAGGCGATCTTTGACATCGAGACACCGGAGAGAACCGCCTGCTGCATCCTTGTCGACAAGGAAGAGATCGGTTCCGTCGGCAACACCGGCATGCAGAGCAGATTCTTCGAATATACAGTTGCTGAACTGCTCGCAAAGCAGGGCGACGAATCACAGATGACTCTGTTCCGCTGCCTCTCCAACTCCAGAATGCTTTCCAGCGATGTCTCGGCTGCCTATGATCCGCTTTATCCGGAAGTCATGGAAGCCAAGAACTCCGCATACTTCGGAAAGGGCATCTGCTTCAACAAGTTCACCGGACGCGGCGGCAAGAGCGGCTCCAATGACGCCAATGCCGAATATGTCGCCAAGGTCAGAAGAGTCATGGACGACAATGATGTCATGTTCCAGACATGTGAACTCGGATCCGTTGACGCGGGCGGAGGCGGAACCATCGCCTATATCCTTGCCAACCTCAACATGGATGTTATCGATGCCGGCATCGCGGTGCAGAACATGCATGCGCCTAACGAAGTCGTCTCCAAAGCCGATGTCTATGAGGCATACCGCGCATATATCGCTTTCCTGAAGGATATGGACTGATCCCATATCAGCTTAACGGATGACAGAACAAAGCTCTGACCCTGTCAGGGCTTTTTATGATCCACGAGTCAAAGAACATCAGATGATACACACCGGTGTAAGCGTAAGGAACATATATCCTGTGGTAAAATATCTGTAAATACAACCGGAGGACATCATTTATGAAAATCAGATTCTATTTTGTCAGGCACGGCGAAACGCTCTTCAACCGTAAGGGAAGAGTTTCCGGTGTCAGTGATTCACCGCTCACAAAGCTTGGCGTTGTCCAGGCAAAGCGGGCAGGGGCGGCGCTGCACAGTGTATGGTTTGACAAAGCTTTTGTGTCACCGGCGGAGCGATGCATCAATACCGCCAGTTATGTGCTTGCGGATCAGGAGGCGCAGATCGAGATCATTGACGGCCTTCATGAATATGATTTCGGCAGACTTGAGGGCAGCCGTTACACATCCCATCCGGATGAATTGAAGAAATGTTTTGAGGAAATGGATTTCTCGGCGGTTGACGGCGAAAGCAGAGCCAGATGCGAAGTGCGCGTCCGGGAAACATTCCGTGAGATTGTTCATAAATGTTCGGATGGCGACCGTGTACTGATTGCCAGCCACGGCTATTTTGAAATGTTTGTCATGCAGACTCTGATGGACATTGATATCGATGAATTCCGTGCCCAGCGTGAAAAGGAAAACCGTTCCCCGATTCCCAACGGCGGCATCATGGTCTTTGAATATGAGGACGGCGAATATCGCATGATCTGCATGCCCGTGGAAAGCGAGAAATTCGATCTTCCCGATGAGCCCAAGAAGGTTACATTCTATTATGTGCGCCATGGCGAAACCCTCTTCAATATGTACAACCGCATGCAGGGCGCCTGCGATTCTCCCTTGACCGCCAACGGCATCCACCAGGCGGAAAATGCCAGGGACGCACTCAAACATATCGATTTCGCATTCGCCTATACATCCATGTCCAAGCGGGCAAGAGATACGGCGGCCATCATCACAAAACCCCATGGTATTGAAGCCAAGATGACCCCGCTGCTCAAGGAAGTGGACTTCGGCGATTTTGACGGGGTTGTATCGGATTCATGGCGCGAAGAAATCATGAACCGCCATAACACCGAGACATGGGGCGATGTCGGCGGTGAGAATGCCAATGAAGTCAAACTGAGGATTCTTGAAATTCTTGATCTGACAAGCAGAAGGGCAAAGAACGGGGAGAATGTGCTGCTGGTATCCCATGGCACCTTCTATCTCAACATCCTCTGGCAGATCTTCAATATTGACCGTGACCAGTACTTCAAATCCTGTTTCTCCAAAGGCAGACAGGCGATGCCAAACGGCGGCATCTTCGTCTTCGAATATGCGGACGGGGATTACCGCATCCGCGAGCTGATGATGTCTCCGGAAGAGGCGCTGAACAAAATCTGAGCATAATAAAGCTCCTGTGCAATTGCACGGGAGCTCATTTTTGTATGGTGTCAATCCTCTTCGCGCTCATCAATCGGCACATATTCCTGTTCGTGGCCGATATAGCGGTAGGCGGGACGGATGATGCGGTTGGCGAATTCGACTTCCTCCATACGGTGGGCGCACCAGCCGGCAACTCTTGAGATCGCAAAGATTGGGGTGAAGAGATCTTCGGAAATGCCGAGGATTCTGTATACAAGACCGGAGAAGAGATCCATATTCGCGCATACATTCTTGCTCAGGCCTTTTTCCTCGCGGAAGACGACCGGTCCGAGCTTTTCAATCAGGCAGAGCAGATCATACTCTTTTTTGAAGCCTTTCTCATAGGCAAGATCCTTGGAATATTTCTTGAGGATCTGCGCTCTGGGATAGCTCTTGGTATAAACCGCATGGCCGATGCCGTAGATGAGACCGGTATGGTTGCCCGCCTCACGGCGCATGATCTTTCTGAGATATTCCTTGACCTCTTCCTCATCATATGTGTCATTGATATGTTCCAGCATGTCATCGAGCTGATGCATGACCATCAGATTGGCGCCGCCGTGCTTGGGACCTTTGAGCGAGCAGATCGCCGCACCGATTGCGGAATAGGTATCAGTGCCGGAAGAGGAGAGCACACGGTCGGTGAAGGTGGAGTTGTTACCTCCGCCATGGTCGGCGTGCACGATCATGCATAAATCAAGCAGCTTGGCTTCCTCATGGGTATATTCCTGATCCGGACGGTAAGTGGCCAGAATATGTTCCGCCGTGGACAGACCGCTGACCGGATAATGGAAATAAAGCGAACCATGGTCATAGGCATGCTTCTTGGTCTGATAGGAGTAGACCATCATCGTCGGCAGTTCCGCCACCAGGTTGATTGACTGGCGGATGATATTTTCAAGGGTGCTGTTTTCCGCATTCTCATCATAGCTGTACATGGACAGCACTGCCCTTGCCATCTTGTTCATGATGTTGGGGGAAGGGGTGGAGATGATGATCTTTTCCGCAAAGCCGTCCGGCAGTTCACGGTGCTTTTCCAGAAGGGAACAGAACTTTCTCAGATTGTCCCTGGTCGGCAGTGAACCAAACAGCAGAAGCCATACCACTTCCTCAAACATGAAGCGGTCATTCTCCACTGCCTCATTGACAAGGGTCATCAGGTCGATGCCTCTGTAAATCAGTTTTCCGTCAATCGGCTCAATCGTGCCGTCCTCTTTGCGCTCATAACCGACAACATCGCAGATATTGGTCAGTCCGGCAAGAACACCGGTGCCGTCTGGATTTCTCAGTCCTCGCTTGACGCCGAGTTTTTCGGAAACTTTCGGGTCGATGAAGTTGTTTTCACGGTATGCATCGCACAGGATGGCGATCTCTTCAGCCGAGAAGGCCGGTACATCGGGATAAATCATAGGCACCTCCGTATAATATCTATAATTCTATCCGTCAGAATGGAGCGGTCAAGCCTTTCATATAGTAATTTTCATTGATTTCATGTAAAATAAGAAACACATTTCAGAAAAAATGAAAGGAAAGCGCTATGAAACTTCATGATGAAGCGGCTGTGCTGCTCAATGGAAAACCCGCCCCTGTGCCCGATGGCTTCGATATTGCACAAGGCAGAAAGAAAACGATCGTATCCGGCATTCTCGATGCCCATGACAATCATACCGATGAAAATCTGCTTCATATCACATATGACTCTTTGACGAGCCACGATATCACCTATGTCGGCATCATCCAGACTGCCCGTGCCTCCGGCATGGAAAAGTTCCCGATGCCTTATGTGCTGACCAACTGCCATAACACATTGTGTGCGGTAGGAGGAACCATCAATGAGGATGACCACCAGTTCGCGCTTTCCGCGGCGAAGAAATACGGCGGCATCTATGTGCCGCCATGCTATGCGGTCATTCATTCCTACAATCGTGAAATGATGACCGGCTGCGGCAGGATGATCCTCGGCTCTGACTCCCATACCAGATACGGCGCGCTTGGCACCATGGGTGTCGGCGAAGGCGGCGGTGAGCTGGCCAAGCAGCTGGTGAAACGCACCTATGACATGGCAAAGCCGAAAACCGTATTGATCTGGCTGACCGGCAAACCCAAACCGGGCGTTGGTCCCCACGATGTGGCGCTGGCCCTTGTCGGGGCAACCTATGCGAGCGGATTTGTCAAAAACAAGGCGCTTGAATTCGCCGGTCCGGGCATTGCCAGTCTCTCCCAGGACTTCCGCAACGGCATCGATGTCATGACCACCGAAACCACATGCTGGAGCTCCATCTGGGAAACCGATGAGAAGACTGAAGAATACTATGCGATCCGCGGCAGGGCGGACGACTATCATAAGCTCAGCGTGCAGGAAGGCGCATATTATGATTCCTGGATTGAGATTGATCTCTCATCCGTTGAATCGATGATCGCGCTGCCCATGCATCCAAGCTATGCGATCGCCATCAATGAGCTGAAAAAGGATCCTCAGAAATATCTTGGCGAGGCGCAGGAGCGTGCCAATCAGCAGCTTGGCGGCAAGGTGAAAATCGATCTGCTGTCCAAAATCGATGAAAACGGTGATATCCGCACTGATCAGGGCATTATCGCCGGCTGCTCGGGCGGTGTCTATGAAAATATCATCGCCGCTTCAAAGATTCTCAAAGGCCATCATGTCGGCAATGACGAATTCAAGCTTTCCGTCTATCCCGACTCCATGCCCGCATATAAGGCGCTGGCAGCGGACGGAACCATCGCTGATCTGATCTCAGAAGGCGCCGTCTTCCGCGAAGCTTTCTGCGGACCGTGCTTCGGCGCAGGCGATACTCCTGCCAACGGCGAATTCTCGATCCGCCATACAACCAGAAACTTTCCCAACCGTGAAGGCTCCAAACCCGGTGAGGGACAGATGGCCGCGGTCGCACTCATGGACGCAAGATCCATCGCCGCCACCGCCGCAAACCAGGGCATTCTCACTGCCGCCACAGATCTTGTAACCGAGGAAGAGGGCGAAGTGAAACAGGTCTTTGATCAGTCCATCTATGAAAAGCGTGTGCTCAATGCCTGGGGCAAGGCAGACGCATCGGTTGAACTGCGTTTCGGACCGAATATCAAGGACTGGCCTGAACAGCCTTCTCTCAGCGATGATCTGCTGGTGAAGATTGTCAGCCATATCGATGATCCGGTCACCACGACCGATGAACTGATTCCTTCCGGTGAAACAAGCTCCTTCCGTTCCAATCCGTTAAGACTGGCTGAATTCACCCTGTCCAGACGTGATCCCGCCTATGTTTCCGAAGCCAAGGCTGTAAAGCAGCTGGAGGATGAAAGAACAAACGGCACGATCAATGAGACCGTTGTCTCCGTCTATGAGGCGCTCAAGGAAGCAGGCATTGCGGTGAATCCTGAAACCACCAATATCGCCAGCGCGATCTATGCGAAAAAGCCGGGCGACGGAAGCGCGCGTGAACAGGCTGCCTCCTGTCAGAGAGTGCTTGGCGCAGCTGCCAACTTCGCCGAAGAATATGCCACCAAGCGCTACCGCTCCAACTGCATCAACTGGGGTATCCTGCCGTTTGTGACAGAAGAGGGTGCACAGCTGCCCAAAAACAGCTGGGTATTCGCGAAGAATATCCGTGAAGCGCTGCTGAATGACACACCGGTTGAAGCCTATGCGGTCAACGGAACAGGAGTCGCAAAGATCAGTGTTTCCCTAGGCGCTTTGACCAATGAGGAAAAGCACATCCTCGCCGACGGCTGTCTGATCAACTATTACAGAAATTAGAACTAAAAGAAGCAGGATTTCCTGCTTCAGAGGGAACGGCATTTCTTCGCCGTTCCTTTTAATATTTCTTCTTCCTTGTACTGGATGTTGGCCAGACCGCCGCATTTCGGTGAGTAGTCGGGATTATGATCGGAAGCGTAATATACCTGTTCACGATCTAGTGAAAATGAAGGAATCTTCTCATCCGTGCGGGCAATGATGCGCTCACACATCGCGATCGCATCATCAACGATGGAGCGCGGAACACAGGATGTGCCATGGCCTCCATACATCACATCATAGGCATCATCATATTCTTTCAGATGATGCAGGCTTTCCAGATAATCCTCAACACTCGCGGAGCCCTTCATGCCAAGCAGGGTATTGATATTGACGGCATCCCCGGAAAACAGAATCCGTTCCTTCCGGTCCAGGAATACAAGTGTTCCCCATGTATGGCCGGGCACTCCGATCACTTCCAGTTCAATCCCGCCAAGATCCAGAACATCCCCGTCATAAAGCGGCTTCATGCGCACTGTGCATCCCTCAACGACATCATCAATGGACAATGAGGCCAGCTGATGGCTGGCAAGCGGGGAAGGCACTTTCGCAAAGCCGAGCCTGGATTCTCTGGAAAAATGACGCGGATCATAGAAGAGCTCCATGTCATCGGGATGGATCATGCATTGGCGGTATTCAAAGGCCGCCCCGATATGATCCAGATGACCATGGGTGAGGATCAGGGTGACGGGCAGATCAGTCAGTTCCCTGACAAAAGCTTTCAGGCTTCCGGCACCTTCAAGCCCGTCGATCAGTACGGCTCTGTTTTCACCTTTGACAAGATAGGCGAGTTCTCCGCCCTGACCGAGAATCTGCTCGATATGATCATTTATTTTGTATGAAATGAAAAATTTATTCTCCATGAGTGAATACTCCTTACGCTTTCAGAATACACCGCTCAGTTGAATTCCACCATGAAAAAAAGTTCTTTCCCGGATTTCAGGAAAGAACTTTTGTGAGAAAGTCTCAGTCGGAGAGATCTTCGCCGTTGGTGGCGATGACCTTCTTCCACCAGTAGAAGGAATCCTTTCTGTAACGGGCACCGTCGCCGCTGCCGTCATCCTGGTAGTCGACATAGATGAAGCCATAGCGCTTGTGCATCTCACCGGTGCTTGCGGAGACAAGGTCAATGCATCCCCACGGTGTGTAGCCCATGACCTCAACACCGTCGATGTTGATGGCATCCGCCAGCGCTTCGATATGGCTGCGCAGATAATCGATGTGAGCCTGGTCGTGGCATGTCTTGTCTTCTTCCAGCTTGTCCTGTGTGCCAAGGCTGTTTTCAACGATGAAGACGGGCTTCTGATAACGCTCCCAGAGTTCGTTGACAGCGATTCTGAGTCCGGTCGGGTCAATTGCCCAGCCCCAGTCGGAAGCCTTCAGATACGGGTTCTTCAGTCCGCCAAGACCCATGTTTCCTTCTGCGACCTGCTTGAGGATTTCCGGATCGGTACTGGAAACAGAGCTCATGTAATACGAGATGGAAAGGAAGTCAACCGTGCCCTTGAGCAGAGTTTCCTTTTCTTCATCGGTCAGTGAGAATTCAATGCCTTCTCTTTCATATTCCTTGAGCTTGTAGGAAGGATAGTATCCTCTTGCCTGCACATCCTCATAGAAATGATAGCTGTGCATTGCCTGCTTGGAAGCCAGCACATCCGCCGGATTGCATGTGTACGGATAGTTTGCGCCATAGGCGACCATGTTTCCGACGAGGTTTTCAGGATCGATTTCATGGAGAATGAGAACCGCTTTTGCGGAAGCGATCAGCTGATGCTTGGAAATGTCAGCGACAACCTGCGGATTGTTTCTGCCGACACCTGCGGACATCCAGGGGGACATTGCGGCGATGTTGATCTCATTGAATGTGAGCCAGTAGCGCACTTTTCCCTTGTATCTTTCACCGACGGTTCTGACATATCTGCAGAAGCATTCGATGGTGCGTGCGTCAGTCCATGATCCCCACGCATTGGCAAGACCGATCGGTGTCTCGTAATGGGAGAGGGTAACCAGCGGCTTGATATTGTATTTGAGCAGTTCATCAAACACGTCATCATAGAACTTCAGGCCGTTTTCATTGGGAGTCTCTTCCATTCCGGTCGGGAAGATTCTTGCCCAGTTGATGGAAAGACGGAATGTCTTGAATCCCATTTCGCCAAACAGCGCAATGTCTTCCTTGTAATGATGATAAAAATCGATTCCCTGGTGGGAAGGATAGTCATAGCCTTCAAACACGCCGTATTCAACATCTTCCTCAACGTTCATTCCGAACATCGGAACAGCCTTGATTTCGCCGTCCTTTGTCTTGAATGTGACCATACGCAGCTTTGTGCGGGAGCCGCGGGTTGTGCAGTCACTGGAGTTGACGCCTTTTCCGCCTTCCGCGAAACCGCCTTCAAACTGGTTCGCCGCTGTTGCGCCGCCCCACAGGAAACCTTCAGGTAATTTAGCCATAAATGATATTTCTCCTTTTCTGATAAAAAAATTATATCAATGAAAAGTCATAAACTGGCTGTAAATGCATGCAAACATGATAATTTCCGGAAATATAAAAAGACCCGCTTATAGAAAGCGGATCTCATGCATTTCAGAACAGATGGGGATACATCCATTTGAGAAAGACGGGAACCATCTTTTCCCAGCTGGCTTCGGAATGATAGCCGCCGCTTTGCAGATAGGGATAGCAGGTGCATCCTTTCTGCTCAAACTGACGGCTCATTTCCAGCAATGACGCCATGGCAGTGATCCATCTGTCATTGTCACCCTTGATCTCTTCGGAGCCATAACTCAGAAACACCCGGCATTTTTCGATATCGGTGTTCTCAATCAGTGAATTCAGTCCTTCCCAGCAATAATAATGGGCAGGGGAGATACAGGCCGCGCTTCCGTAAACATGGCTGTATTTGGCGACCATATATTCACTCATCAGGCCGCCCATGCTGGAGCCGCCGATGCCGACGTGGTTTCTTGATTTATAGATGCGGTAGCGCTTTTCACATTCCTTTTTCAGGACATTGACAAACCAGTCAGCGGTGATATCGCCTTCCACCTTGATGGGATCGTCTCCGAAGAGTCTTTCCGCTCTCATCGGGCAGTATTCATCCATGCGCTTGGAACCGGTATGGTTGCAGTCCTGGCCGATCACAACAAGGTCAATGCCTGTTTTGTCCAGATAATCCCTGATTCCCCATGATTTGCCATAGGTTGCCAGTGAATCATCGAACAGATTGTGACCGTCAAACATGTAGAGCACGTCATACTTTTTCCTGGTATGATCGTAGCTTTCGGGCAGATATACCCAGACCCTGCGCGGATTCTGCGTCAGAGGTGAGATATCCAGTGAGAATTCTTCAATTCTGCTCATTCCTTTTTCCTTCCTATTTTGTTTTCGGTTCCGTTTTTGATTCTCACAATATTCTCACGGTGTCTGTATGTGACAAATACCCAGAGAATCAGAAGGGCAATCGGAATGTTCCATTCGATTCTGCCCATGGAAGCGAGAATGAAAGATGTGGCTGTTTCAATGAGCAGGGAGCACATCGAGGAAACGGAAACCATCTTTGTTGAAAAGAGGAAGCAGAAGAAACAGAATACCGGAAGAAAGAAATTCCAGACATATTCGTGGGTGATCAGAATGGCGATGCCAAGCAGAAAGCCATAGGAAGTCGCGACTGCCTTGCCGCCCTTGAACCCTGCAAACAGAGGGAAACAATGGCCGATGCAGCAGGCAAGTCCGGCGTAAATCTCCGTGCCCGGCGCGATGGCGTGGGCAATGAGCATTGAAATCAGACCCTTCAGGGCATCAAGAAGCGTCACAGCGATTCCGGCCGGCAGACCGAGAACACGGGCTGCGTTGGTGGCACCGGGATTTCCCGAGCCTTCCTTGCGGATGTCCTTGTGATAAAAGACCTTGCCGATCACCAGTGCCCAGGGCACGGAACCGAACAGATAGCTGATCAGAATAACAAGAACAAGTTTCATAATGCAAATCCTCCGTTCCTTATTTTACCATAATCTGCCATACACGGCTCAGTCTGCCGCATAAACTACCGGTGTAGACGGCATACGGGTGACAGTATGGATTTCGGCAATCTGATCCGTCGGAATCAATTTGTCTCCATCCATGACAACCGGAATTCCTTCGTGATTGAGAAAGGCTTTGACAAACTCATCAATGGTATGAAGAGGACGGTCAAAAGCGATTCCGCCCATCGGTCTGTCATTGAGATAGTGAATATCGCTTCCGGCTGACAGCGGCACATTCAATGTTTTTGCATATTCCGCCGCCAGCGCGTCCATGTAGCGCTCATTGCCGGCATTGAAAATTTCGATACCGTCTGCGATGGAAGGACAAAGCGTAATCTTATGCACATATTTTCTTTCACGGTAAGGGTGGGCCTGAACCATGATCGCGCCTGCTTCGTGAACAAGCCGGTAAACCTCGCTGCGGCTGATGTCCATGATTTCTTCATGTTCTTTCAGCCATTGCGGACTGATTCCGTAAATCAGATATTCGTCGCTTTCAAATTTGAATTCCAGACCGAACATCACGGTGAAATCTTTTCCTTCGGCTGCCTGAAGTGCCTCTTCATAGCCTTTGGCAAACAGATCAATCTTTGTTTTCCATTCGAGTGATTCGTCGATCCGTGTATTGTTTTTGAAAAAGTGATCCGTTACGATCATGCCTGCATAACCACGGCCGATCATGAAATCGATATAATCCCTTGCGTAAGTTTTGCCGCATTTGCTTGTGTCGCGTGTATGCAGATGTGTCTCGTATACGTAAACCATAAAGATCTCCCTGAAAAGCTGTCCGTACCATAATATCAGCACAGACAGCATTGTTCATTATTCAAAGCACTTTTTCATAAAGCTTTCAACGATGTCGAGGATTTCCTCTGTCCAGAATTCCGGTCCGCCATGGTCCGCTTTCTCAATCAGGTAAAGGGTCACATCATGGCCTGTTTCCTTCAGCCGGTTATACAGAATCACACTGCCGGTGCAGTTGACCGTGCGATCCTTGGTGCCATGGAAGATCAGCATCGGTGCGATCTTCGTATTCTCATCAATATGACATTCCGCGCTTAAGACCTTTGCCAGTTCCATATCATTTTCCAGAAGATTTTTTCTGCCCATGACTCTTCCTTCCGGGGAATCGGGCAGGCAGTGATTGACTGTCTGCGGGTTGGAGTCCGGCTGCATCACCGAGACAGAACCGTAATAATTGACGATGCCGCTGACCTCTGCGGAGATGCCCGGGAAAAGGTTCTGTTCACTCTCATCATTATGCAGCATGCCTCCCCAGACTGCCGTATGGCCGCCGGAGGAATCACCGGCCAGTATGATCCGGTTGGGATCAATGCCCCATGCCGCATGCGTCTTTCTCAGATAGCGCACAGCGTTGAGTGCGTCGCATGCCTGGGCGGGAAAGTAAGCGATGCCGGAGTGGCGGTATTCGACAATCGCACATACATAGCCTCTTTGCGCAAGTCTGGAAAGGTTGACGAGATTCGCATATACATATTGTTTCATCCAGCCTGATCCCTGCACAAAGACAAAGCACGGCCGGCTGAAATTCTGCTTTTCGCCAAAGGGCACAAAGCCGTCATTGCGGCTGGCCGGAATCAATATCTGCAGATGCAGCTTCACGCCGTTTACTTCGGCATATTCAATATCATGCATATAATGAACGCTGCGTTCATTTCCGCTTGTGGGGATGACTTTCACGTCTTCAATCTCTTCAGTGAATTCCGGGAATTCTTCCCATGTGTATTTTCTGACTTCCATCTGTGTTCCTCCTGTGTTCTGTATGATGAGTGCAGTTTTCAGATTTTCATGGCTGCTTCATAAGCGCTCCAGACAGCGGTTTTCACCGTGCCGGTATCCTTCGCATCGCCGATGATATAAACATCTTTTCTTGCGTGATCCGCAAGCGGAGAGGGGATATAACCCGCCGCGCTGATGACGGTATCCGCTTTTCGCGTGAATACGTTTCCGTCTTTGTCTTTGAGAACGACCTCATTTTCTCTGACTTCAAGCAGACGGGTTTCCAGATAAACCGGTATCTGTTTCCAGGCAAAGAATTCGCGCAGATAAGAGCTGTTGGCAAGACATACCCCTTTGGCGGCAATCAGATCATTCTTCATTTCCACAATGAACGGTTTATGATTGCGCTGATACAGCTCATATGCGATTTCGCATCCGGTCAGTCCGCCGCCGATCACGGCAACCTGATCCCCGGAATCCTGGCCATTGAGGAAATCAACGGCGTCGATCATTTTCTCGTGACCTTTGACATTGCGCAGAATCATAGGCGCAGCACCGGTCGCGATGATCACGGGATCGTGCGGGAATTCATTCACCGAATGAATCTCCTCATTCATATGCACTTCAATCCCGAGGGCTTTCATCTGTCTGCGGTACCAGGAAATCAGCTGACGCATATCTGCTTTATACGGTTCCGAAGTGCCGGCAATGAACACACCGCCAAGCTGCCTGTCTTTTTCATAGATCACCGGATGATGCCCGCGCAGTCTGAGCACTCTTGCGGCTTCCATACCGGCTATTCCGCCGCCGATGATCCGGACGGTTTTCGGCTTTTTTGTCTTCTTGATATAATGTTTGTCCCACTGCATGCATTCCGCATCCACCGCGCATCTTGCCAGATGAAGGGAATCATTGAGATCCTGATCATTGGGAACGCCGCTGTAATGGGACATATTGAAACAGCCGTTATGGCACAGAATGCAGGGACGGATGTCATTGGCCTGATCATTGATGAGCTTGGTGACCCATTTCCTGTCTGCCAGGAATGCTCTGGCAAAGCCGGCCGCATCGATTTTTCTGTTATGAATCGCATCCGCGGCTGTGTATACATCCATTCTGCCTGCGCATACGACCGGAATATCCACATGTTTTCTCAGTTCAATGACATCCGCAAGATTGCAGTTTTTCGGCATATAGACAGGCGGATGTGCCCAATACCATGCATCATAGGTGCCGTTGTCGCAATTGAGCATGTCATATCCCGCTTCCTCAAGATATTTTGCGGCGAGGATGGACTCCTCCATATCCCGTCCGGCTTCGGTATACGGTTCTTCGGGCAATGCGCCGCTGCGGAAGCCTTTGGTTTTGGAAACCACTGAATAGCGCAATGAGACCGGGAAATCCTTTCCGCATTTTTCCTTGATTGCCTTCACGATTTCCGCCGCAAAACGATATCTGTTTTCCAGGGAACCGCCGTATTCATCATTTCTGTGATTGACATATTTCAAGGTGAACTGATCGAGCAGATAGCCTTCATGCACGGCATGGATTTCAACCCCGTCCACACCTGCTTCCTGCAGCAATTGTGCACACCGGGCAAAGGAATCGATGAACTCATGAATTTCCTCAACACTCATTTCACGGGAAGGAACCTTGTCGCTCCAGCGGTTTGGGGAAGGGGAGGCGCTGGCGGTGATCTTATCCAGATCCATGACCGGTCTGGCTGCCATTCTCAGCACCTTGTTTGTGTACAGCTTCTCCATCATTTCCGTGATCGTAAAACTTCTGCCGAAGCCCGCTGTCAGCTGCACAAACAGCTTTGCACCGGTCTGATGAAACTGAGGCATCCATTTTGCAAGATCACGGAACATCTTTTTGTTTTTGTGAAGCCATTGGCCGTACATCGGATTGTATACGGGCTGACATCCCGGAAGTACAAGCCCTGCATTGTTTTCGGCTGCTTCCTTGATAAAACGCGCACCGGCTTTGTCGAAATGGTTGATTTCCATCCAGCCGAACAGATTTGTGCCGCCCATTGAAGTCATGACAATCCGGTTTTTGATTTCGCAATTGCCGATCTTCCATGGCGTAAAAAGCGGTCTGAGCTTTTCGTTCATGATGATCATCTCCTGAATTGGTTCGCTGAATTCATTATAAGACCTTGTCATGCGGAATTGAAAATGAAAAGAAAGATTCAGGGCAATCATCCCTGAACCTCTCATTCGTTGTCAGCTTAGAGTTCTTCGCCGTTTGACTGGCAGACCTTCTGATACCAGTAGAAGGACTTCTTGCGGCTTCTGCTCATATCACCCTCATGGGCATTGTTGTAATCAACATAGATGAAGCCATAGCGCTTGTCATATTCGCCGGTGGAAGCGGAGACGATGTCGATCGGAGCCCACATGGTATAGCCCATCAGATCCACGCCGTCATAATTGACCGCATCGCGCATCGCACGGATGTGCTCTTTGAGATAGTCAATACGGTACTGGTCATCGACAGTTCCGTCTTCCTCTTTCTTGTCATATGCGCCAAAACCGTTTTCAACGATCATCATCGGCAGTTCGAAGCGGTCATTGAACCAGTTCAGACACCATCTCAGGCCGATCGGGTCAATCTGCCATCCCCAGTCGCTGGCCTTGAGGTAGGTGTTGCGCACATAATCCTCTTCCGAGAAGTCATAGGTATCGCCGAAGCGGCCGGTGAACTTGGTCGCAAAGCTCATATAGTAGGAGAAGCCGATGTAATCGATCTTTCCTTCCGCGAGAATCTCATTGTCGCCCGGTTTGATGAAATCATATCCCTTGCGCTCAAACTTCTTGAGCATGCCGGAGGAATAATGGCCTCTTGCATGAACTTCGACGAAGTAGTATTTCTGCTGCATTGCCTTCTGGGCATTGAGGATGTCATGGGGATCCGGGGAAGCCGGATAGACACCGTTCATGCCGATCATACAGCCGATCATCGCATCCGGATCAATCTCGTGGCATGCCTTGACCGCCAGAGCGCTGGCCAGCAGCTCGTGGTGGGCGGAAGTGTACATCATCTTTTCGATGTCATCGCCTTCATTCACAAGAACAGCGCCTTCCTGAACCAGATGATGCGCACCCATGCGGACGAATTCCGCCTGGTTGTTGATCTCGTTGAAGGTCATCCAGTATTTCACTTTGCCCTTGTATCTTTCGAAACAGGTCTTCGCATAGCGTACAAAGAAGTCGATGCAGCGTCTGTCCATGAAGCCGTTGTACTTCTCAGCCAGATGATAGGGCATCTCAAAGTGGGAAAGGGTGATGACCGGCTCAATCCCGAGCTCTCTGCATGTGTCAAACATGTCATCGTAGAATTTCAGACCTGCCTCATTGGGGGCCTCATCATCTCCGTTGGGGTAGATTCTTGTCCAGGCAATGGATGTGCGGAATGCCTTGAAGCCCATCTCGGCCATTAAAGCGAGGTCTTCCTTGTAATGATGATAGAAGTCAATTCCCAGATGGTTCGGATAGTCCTCACCCTCAAGGACGCCTCTGGTGATTCTTCTGGGTTTCTTGGTGACATTGTCACCGGCAGTCATCACATCGGCGATGGAAATGCCTTTTCCATCCACATCCCAGGCACCTTCGGCCTGGTGAGCGGCGATTGCGCCGCCCCATAAAAAGTCTTTTCTGAATCCCATGATTGTATTGTCTCCTGACCTTTAAGGTCTTTTTCCATGTTTTTATTATAGTTGAATTGCCGGCGATTATCCACGCAAACCCGATTGTGCCTCGCCGTTCATGCATGTATCGGATATAATAAAAGAAGAATAATAAAGGAGAAATATCATTATGGCATTAAGCAAGGATTTCCTCTGGGGCGGCGCGCTTGCGGCCCATCAGTTTGAAGGCGGCGTCATCGGCACAACCAAGGGTCTCAGCGTTGCGGACGTCATGACCGCGGGTGCGGTTGACCGTGCAAGAGTGATCACCGACGGTGTGCAGGAAGGCCTCTATTATCCCAACCATGTCGGGATCGATTTCTATCACAGATACAAGGAAGATATCGCTCTGTTTGCGGAAATGGGATTCAAATGTTTCAGAACCTCAATCGGCTGGAGCAGAATCTTCCCGCTTGGCGATGAGGAGGAACCGGATGAGGAAGGCATGAAGTTCTATGATGATGTCTTCGCAGAGCTTCATAAATACAATATCGAGCCGGTCATTACCCTCAGCCATTTCGAAATGCCTTACCACCTGGCCAAGGAATACGGCGGATTCATGAACCGCAAGACCATCGATTTCTTCGTGAAATTCGCAAAGGTCTGCTTTGAGAGATACAAGGGTGTCGTCAAGTACTGGATGACTTTCAATGAGATCAACAACCAGATGAACTACAAGAATGACATCTTCGGCTGGACCAACTCCGGCGCCCATTTCGGCGCATATCCCGATCCTGAAAAGGCGATGTATCAGTGCGGTGCTTATGAGCTCGTCGCAAGTGCGAGAGCCGTGAAGATCGGTCACGAGATCGATCCTGAAAACCTCATCGGCTGTATGATCGCGATGGTTCCGATCTATCCGTTCTCATGCCGTCCGGCTGATCAGGTTCTCGCCCAGCAGATGATGCACCAGAGATATTTCTGGAGCGATGTGATGTGCAGAGGCCACTATCCCGCATATGCGCTCAAGATGTTTGCCAACAAGGGCTGGGATCTTGACATCACAGAAGAAGATAAAAAGGATCTTGCGGAAGGAACCGTGGATTACATCGGCTTCTCTTATTACATGACCAACACCGTCGATTCCCAGGCAAACAAGGACGTGTCCAAGTCACTTGACGGCTCTTCACCCAACTCCGTTGCCAACCCGTTTATCAAGGTTTCCGACTGGGGCTGGGCAATCGATCCCGAAGGACTCAGATATGCCCTCAACGCATTCTATGAAAGATATGAAAAGCCGCTGTTCATCGTTGAAAACGGCTTCGGCGCGATTGATGTGAAGGAAGAAAACGGCGAGTGCCATGACCCGTACAGAATTTCCTATTTCAAGAACCATATCATCGAAATGAAGAAGGCGGTAGAAGAGGATGGCGTCGATCTGATGGGCTACACACCGTGGGGCTGCATTGACTGCGTTTCCTTCACCACCGGTGAAATGAAGAAGAGATACGGCTTCATCTATGTTGACCGCAACAATGACGGCAGCGGCACAC
Source organism: uncultured Erysipelotrichaceae bacterium (assembly GCA_902761625.1). Classification (GTDB taxonomy): domain Bacteria; phylum Bacillota_I; class Bacilli_A; order Erysipelotrichales; family Erysipelotrichaceae; genus Bulleidia. The sequence goes on along the minus strand of CACWLH010000007.1, from coordinate 25,872 downwards.
TGGAAAGATCCAAGAAGGATTCCTTCGAATGGTACAAGAAGGTCATCGCCAGCAACGGCGAGGATCTCGGCGATTAACGGTTAAAGCATCAGCGGACAGGTGAAAGCCTGTCCTTTTTCAATGTGCGCGCATGGTATCATAGAACCAGGAGGAACAGCGATGACACAATACGAACGCATGGTCCAGGGGCTCATCTATGATCCGGCTGATGAAGAGATCATGAATGAACAGGCGCCATATTATGAAAAACTCTATGAGTTCAATCAGTTAAGACCTTCACAGACGGAAGAAAAACAGAAATACATGAAAGAGGTCTTTGCACAGTGCGGTGAAAACTGCTATATCGAACTTCCTTTTCATGCCAACTGGGGCGGACATCATCTGCACCTCGGCAACAATGTCTATGCCAATTTCGGCCTGACCCTGGTCGATGACGGACACATCTATGTCGGCGATTATGTCATGTTCGCACCTCATGTCACCATCGCCACCGCCAACCATCCGCTCAATGCGGATCTGCGCAGAAGGGGACTTCAGTACGCAAAGGATGTGCACATCGGTGAAAACACCTGGATCGGCGCCGGGGCAATGATCATGCCCGGAGTCACCATCGGAAAAAACACCGTGATCAGCGCGGGCAGCGTTGTCACCCGTGATATCCCCGACAATGTGCTGGCTGCCGGCGTGCCGTGCCGCGTGATCCGTGAGATCGGCGAACATGAAAAGGAATATTTCTATAAAAACGAACGGATCGACTGGGAGAATCTCTGAATAAAAGTGCCTGATAAAATGCAGACCATAAAGAAAACAGAAGCTTCAGAACTTCTGTTTTTTTAAGGATTCAGATCCAGGTGACGGGATTTCCCTTGCGGGGCAGGGCATTTCTTGCCGGGGTGCCATCCTCTGTATCAGGATATCCTGCCGCAAGCGCGCCATAGATGCGTTCATTTTCGTCAAGTCCGTATTGTCTGAACAGGGCAAGCACTTGAGGATCCTCATTGAGCCATTTGAGCTGGTTGATCCAGCATGTGCCGATATTCATGGCATTGCCCATGATCATCATGTTTTCCAGTGCGCATGCGCAGTCGGCGATATTGTTTCCGTAATCTTTCTGATTGGCCGTGACAATTAAAGCCGCGCAGTCATAGTGGAAGCGGTAGCCGCCTTTTTTGGAACGCATGATCGAGGAGGCAAGAGAAGGATAGATGCCTTTATAAAGCTCCATTTTTGCGAAGGCCCGCTCACAGATCTCAGCCAGCTGATCAAGAACGTTTCGGTCAGTGATCACAAAGAAGTGCGTGGTCTGGGAATTGCCGCCGCTTGGCGCATAGCGGCCTGCCTCAACCAGTTTTTCAAGAATATCCTTTTCAAGCGGTCTGGATGAAAAAGCTCTGGTGCTTCTTCTGGTTGTGATCAGTTCATAAGCATCCATGATATCACCTTATAACGATTTAACGTTCAGTGCCAAGGAAGAACAGACCGAGCATGCCCGGCCCCACATGTGCCCCTGAGAAGGGCTCATGGGGGCAGATTGTGATATTGGCATCGGGAGTGATTTCAAGAATCATCTCTTTCAGCTTTTCAGCATCCTCAATGCAGTCGCCATGCGAAATGAACACATCCGGCTGTTTCAGGTCCATGTGTTTTTCACTGTACTTGTCAGCCAGGGCGCGGATCGCTTTCTTTCTGCCTCTGCACATTGCGCTTGATACAATATGACCGGTCGAATCACCATACAGCACCGGCTTGATCTTGAGTGTGGTGCCGATCAAAGCGGCGGCGCCGGAAACTCTTCCGGTGCGTTTCAGAAAGTTCAGATCATCGACGGTGAAATACTGACAGCAGTGTTCAACCATCTCATCCAGAATAGCCGAAGCCTCTTTGCACGGGGTGTTTTCTCTGGCAAGCTCTGCCGCTTTGAGGGCAAGCAGACCGTCGCCAAATCCGCAGCCATGGGAGTCCACGATATGGACCAGACGTTCAGGATAATCCTCCATCAGCTGATCCGCCGCGGTTTTGGCTGCATTGTAAGTGCCGGAGATGCCGGAACTCATGGCAATATAGACAATATCGTTTCCTTCTTTGAGCACCGGCTCAAAGCTGTCCAGAAACAGCGCCGTGTTCAGAAGGCTGGTTTTGATATCTGCGCCATTACGCAGCTGGTCATAATATGCATGCACATCAAAGTCCTCGATATCCCCGTTGTAGGTATCCGGGACACCGTTGACCGTATATGCGATGGGAAGAAGCTTTATTCCGTCCAGAAGCCTTCCGGGAAGATTGGCGGTACCGTCCGCGAAAACAACAAATGACATATGAATCTCCTCAATTGTTCCGTTCTATTATAACGCAAAAAAACAAAATGGACGGTCTGCAGACATTGTGAAGAGATTACACGCAGGGTATGATGGAACTGAGGAAAACCATGCAGTACGAACAATATGGCAGTCAGGATCATCCGGTGATCATCCTGCTTCACGGCGGGGGCTTTTCGGTATGGAATTACCGCAGAGCCGCAGAGCTGTTAAGCAAAGAATATTGTGTCATCCTGCCGCATCTCGATGGGCATGCGGGAAGTGAGGATGCATTTATCAATATCGAAACATGCGCAAAACATGTGATCGATCTGATTGATGAACAGTTTGACGGGCAGGTGCTTCTGCTGGGAGGTCTGTCCCTTGGCGCGCAGACCGTCTGCGACATGCTGGCGCAGCGAAATGACATTGCCCGTTATGCATTGCTGGAAAGCGCGTCGGTGATCGCCGATCACCTGAGCGGTTCGCTGGTCGGACCCACATTCTCGGCATCCTATGGCCTTGTGAAAAGCAGGCGCTTTGCGAAAATGCAGTTTGATTATTACCGGCTAGATCAGGAATATTTTGATGAATATTACCGCGACACCTGCTCGGTTTCAAAAGAAAACCTCACTGCCTTCACAAAAGCCAGCGCGCTTTATGAGGCAAAGGAAGAAATCAGAAACACGCAGGCAAAGACAATGATCATTGCCGGCTCAAAAGAAACAAAGATCATTCTCAGAAGCGCGCAAAAACTTCATGAAATGATTGCGGACAGTGAGTTGAAAATCAAAGAGGGGATGTATCATGGGCAGCTGTCCATGAACCATCCTGAAGAATATGTACAGATCATAAAAGACCTGCTTCAGAAATGAGGCAGGCCTTTTCTAAAGATCCAGTTTCAATTGCGCATTGATCCAGGATTTCTGATTCACATCCTTCACGATATCATCCGCTTCGATATGCCCGATTAACAGCGGTGATTCAGGATCATGTTTTTTCATATTGCGGATCACGATCTCACGGTCATAATTCGCATAGCAGTATTTACAGAAATGAGCGCAGGTGTTATAGGCGCCGATATCATTGCCGAGAAGACAATTGCAGCCATCACGCGCCGGCGTTCCTTTGGGCACATTGAGCTCTTCGCCGATGGCCTGCTCAATGATCTGCTTTGTCATACAGCCGTTCATATCCGCTCCATAGCGGGCAAGCTCTTTGCTTTCAAGACAGCCGGTCAGAATCATATGATACTTTTGGCAGCTTTGCACAAAGGCTTTTGTCAATGTGATCTGATCATCATATGAAACCTCACGCACTTCCGGAAAGTTGCGTTTTGTTTTTTCGTAAAGATCGATAAATGAGAAGACAACCCGGTTTGTATAACCTTCCAGCAATGAGGCGACTGTCTCAAAGGCGCGGATATGATAGGCGATATCATATTTCTGATTCACAAATACCGGATCATAGCGCCATACCATACGGGCGGCGCCGATGTGCTTTGAAAGTGTGATGAATGATTCAATGACGCGGTGCTTGTCAGGCACATTTGGTTCAATGTCTTTGCCATAAGGGGTAATCGTCACATACCAGAACTGCCGGAAGGCATCCAGTTCATGAATATCCTTCAGAACCGGTTCGGGATTTTTCGTGCAGAAGACAAGCGCATCAACGCTGCGCGGATCCAGAACATACCGGCTGACCAGTTTCGGATAATAAGGATTTCTGGCCATCAGAAAACCGGCATGGACGCGGTTGATCAGCCATGCGCTGTAAAAAGCCGGAATGTCGGTTCTTGAGCCGGTATTGATAATCATAAAACCTCACAAAACAGTTTCAGAATGTTTTCTGCCTGAGCCGGTCGATGAAGAAATTCACCGCCGGAGTGAACACCTGGTATTTCTTCCAGATCAGATGGCATCTCTGCTGAACCTCAAAGTCCAACGGCCTGATCGTCAGCAGAGAATCTCCGCTCACATTGATCAGATGGCCGAAGCCGATCGCGCATCCCATGCCGTCCTCAACCAGAACGGACGCGTTGTAAATCAGATTGTAGACAGCCGCAATTCTCAGTTTGTCCGCGGGAAGATCCGAACTCAGAAGGGAAACGGCTGCGCGCGGCACGAGCAGATCAGTATTCTCAAGATCTTCGGCACTGATGCGCTCCTTTGCGGCAAGGGGATGATCCTTGCGCATCAGCACATTGAGCTGGTCAGCCTGAGGCAGACGGATGCCCTGATACAGGGTGTGGTCATAATCGGTGAAAATCAGAGCGATGTCAATCAGACCGCTGTCAAGCTGATCCTTTAAATCAGCGGTATCGCCGCTGGTGATTGTGAAGTGAATATCGGGATATTCACGCCGGATTTCAGCTGCTGTTTCGGAAAGATAATGAAAGGCTCTTGATTCACCGGCGCCGATATGGATTTCACCGCTCAGTTTGGAATGGGCCATGGAGATCTCGCTTTCCGTCATCTGCATCAACCGCACCATTTCCTCGGCGCGCCGCTTGAGGATCATTCCTTCCTCGGTCAGTCTGATCCGTCTGCTTCCCCGCTCAAACAACGTGACACCAAGCTCCTCTTCCAGATCCTTGATCTGTCTGGAAAGGGCAGGCTGTGAAACATGAAGGGCTTCCGCCGCGGCGGAGATGTTTCCTTCTCTGGTGACGGCAAGATAATATTCCATGATCCGGATATCCATAAAAACCTCCCGTGGAAAATCTATGCTGAAATCGCATGAATATATATTAATTATATGTATTTGTATATGGGCTTGAAAGAGAATATATTGAACCTGCAAAAAGAACGGAAGGAGACCTGCATGAACCGTTTTGAACAGAATGAAATCAGGGAGAATCTCAGCGAAGCCGGATGCACGGAAAGCGAAGTCACACAGATCATTGAATGCATCGCGTGCAATGATCTGAAAGGCGCCAATGAGAAAATCACGGCATGCAGGAAAAAGCATCTCGACAGCCTGCATGAAAGCCAGAAGTGCATTGACCGGCTGGATTATCTTTCCTTTCATCTCAACCGCTGAAACATGAAAAACCTCCCGAACCGGGAGGCTTCTTTAAACAGTCGGAGTTGTGTGAGGCAGACGCGGTATGGTGAATCTTCCGTCAATGCCAAACAGCATTTTCACAATCCAGAACATCACCACCAGCACAAGCACCGGGATGATGCATGCGGTCACGATCAATACGGCAACCGCCTCAATGAAATTGTTGAGGATGCCTTCAAAGCGGCTTGTCACGGTGTTGACACCGCCTTCGATCGTGGAGATGAAACGGTCCCAGATGGTCTGTGATTCCGCATTGTCCTGGATTTCATCAGCGCTTTCCTTGGCGCTGTCAATGGTTTCCTGGATGGAATTGTCATAGGTGTTTTCAATCGTTTTGGAAATGCCCACACTGGCCGGTATCACAAAATACAGAATGACAGAGAACAGGCAGATCCGTAACGCAGTCTTGCGCCAGTTCACAAATCTTGGCCATATGATCGATCCGATTGTCATCAGACAGGCAAGCGGGATCAGAAAACGGAAGACGACATGGCCGGTGATGGTGACAAGATATTTTTCCAGGAATACGGCACATAAGACAATCATTGTATAGGTGGAAATATCCGCCAGTTTATCGGCGATCGGCGTGCCGATGTCACCGGGAATCATCGTGATGGCGGCGCTTGAGGCGGTGGCTGCGGCAGTCAGCTCCAGCACGGTTTTCTTTTTGGAATCAAGATAAGCGATGGAAGCCTGGGTGAATGCAGGTGAAGTCGCCATCCTCGCAAGCAGTGTCATCGACAGCAGTCCCGCCAACAGTAGGACCGCAATCCAGAAAATGTTACGCTGCTTTTCATCCATGTTTTTGTAAAAATCCATAAAACCTCCCGTTCAGATTTTTCTGAATCCTTTTTCCAGTTTGTTCTTGATGGTATGGGATGCGCATTTGCCAAAGCCAAGCGGATAATCCTTCACGCATATAAGCACCCAGCCGTCTTTGCATGCATCAGCGGCGATTGTTTCCCCGCGCAGATATTTTTCACAGCGGATATCATCCGGCTCCAGTTTCAGCACATTGTCAAACTGATCCGCTTTCAGCGAAAGGGCAAGATGCTGGGATGGCTCAAAACGGTCTTTTTTCACAGTGCCCATATGAAGCCCGGAAAGCACAGTGCGGATTTTCACATTGTTGAATCCGGTATCCGGAATGCGGTAAATATGTTCGTTGATCAGACGGTATTGGTGTCTTTCTGAATCTTTGATCTGCTTCATGAATGTTTCAAAGCCTTCATGATGCAATGGCTTGATCCGCGATGGTTCATCTGTGTTTTCCGCATTTCCTTTTTTGGAAAGCAGGCTGACAAAATGACCTTCGCCGTTTATACGGTGGGGGTAAAGGCGCATGCAGTTTTCAAACCCCGCTTTCACACCCGGCGCAAAGTGAACGGAAAGATCGCTTTTTTCGATAATGACATCATCATACTGTTCCATCAGTGCCGCGATGACTTCCTCATCCTCGCAAGGATCGAATGTGCATGTGGAGTAGACCATCTTTCCGCCCGGTTTGAGCATCTTCCAAGCATTGATGATCAGCTCCTTCTGCAAAGGCCCATAAAACGAGCTGTCCTTTTCCAGCCATGAGGTGATCAGAGAAGGCTCCTTGCGGAACATGCCTTCGCCCGAACATGGCGCATCAAGCAGGATTTTATCAAAGAATGCCGGAAATCTCTTTGCCAGATTGTTCAGATCCTCGGCAATCACATAGCAGTTTTCAATCCCGAAGCGGGTCATGTTTTTCAGGGTGGCGTTCTGTCTGGATGCGCTGATGTCATTGGACACAAGCACACCAGTGCCATGCAGTTTACAGGCAAGAGCGGTGCTCTTTCCACCCGGGGCCGCACAGGCATCCAATACACGATCGCCATCTTCCACCGGCAATACGGCAGCCGGCGCCATGGCGCTTGGTTCCTGGATATAATACAGTCCGGCATAATAATACGGATGAATGCCCGGACGCGCATCTTCATTGACATAGAATCCTTCCGCACACCATGGCACAGGTTTCAGACCGAAAGGGGAGATCTTCAGAAATTCCTCAACGCTGATTTTGTCCGTGTTGATGCGGATACAGGAAAAGGGCTCCTGTTCCATTGCTTCAAGATACAGGGGATATTCCTCTTTGAGCAGATCAGACATCTGATCCAGATATTTGTCAGGCAGATTCATAAGCCTATTTTAAACGATATGATGAAAAAATAATGCTTATTCTTGACGATTCCGGAATGTTAAGATGTTAGAGAATTTAACGGAGAAACAGATCTATGCCAATCGGAATTATCATGAACGTGCTTTCCGTCGTTGCCGGCGGACTCATCGGCGCCGCGCTCAAGGAGCGTCTGCCGGGAAACTACAGAACCAATCTGACCATGCTCTTCGGGGCAGCCTCCATGGGAATGGGCATCTCATCCATTGTATTGATGGAGAATATGCCCGCCGTCATATTAGCTTTGATTCTTGGACTGCTGATCGGAATGATCATACATCTGGGAGACGGAATCACAAAAGCTGCCGGCCTGATGCAGAAGATGATCGGCGGCTCTTCGGAACAGTCGGATGATCTGATCACGGTCATTGTATTGTTCTGCGCTTCGGGTACCGGTATCTACGGATCGCTGGTATCAGGCATGAACGGGGACCATTCCATTCTCATTGCCAAAAGCTTCCTCGACTTCTTTACAGCCATGATCTTTGCCTGCTCCATCGGCAGATCTGTATCGATGGTCGGCATTCCCCAGTTTGTGATCATGATTGTGCTTTACATCCTGGCGGGAGTGATCTTCCCTTTGACCACACCGGCAATGATCAATGACTTCAAGGCATGCGGCGGGTTCCTCATGCTGGCAACGGGTTTCAGAATCATGCAGCTGAAGATGTTTCCGACCGCGGATATGATTCCGGCCATGATTCTTGTCATGCCGCTGTCAAAGATCTGGGCGGATGTGATCGTACCGCTTCTTTCTTAAAAAATCGTTCTGCAGCGGTGTCTCATAATTGGAGACTCCGCTGCTTTTATAATTCATCTGGTCTTATAAAAATAATTCCAATTGAACCTGTTAATATGATCAGAATCATCTATACTTTCCATAAGGAGGCGATTATATGAAAAAGATTGCAACCATGCAGGACATCTCCTGCGTCGGAAAATGCTCACTGACAGTGGCACTTCCTGTGATATCAGCCATGGGAATCGAAACGGCCGTCATACCGACCGCGGTTCTCTCCACACATACAATGTTCAAAGGCTTTACATTCTGTGATCTGACCGATGAGATCGAAGGCATCCTCAATCACTGGGAAAAGGAAAACTTCAGATTTGATGCCGTATATACCGGCTATCTCGGATCAAAGCGCCAGATTGAAATCGCCAAGGATCTCTTTGCAAGATTTGCACAGAAGGGTATCCGTCTGGTGGATCCGTGCATGGCGGACAACGGAAAACTCTATGCCGGATTCACACCTGAATTTGCAAAGGAAATGAACAGCCTCTGCGCCATCGCGGATGTGATCTGTCCCAATCTCACCGAAGCATCCTTCCTGCTCGATATCCCGTATCAGGAAGAGTATGATGAGGCATATATCAGGGATATTCTGGTCAAACTGACCCGAAGCGGAGCGAAGAAAGCGATCCTGACAGGCATCAGCTTTGAAAAGGACAAACTCGGCGCCTATGCCTATGACAGTGAAAAAGACGAATTCTACTATTACTGCAATGAAGAGGAGAGCACCCATTTCCATGGCACCGGCGACATCTGGGCTTCGACTTTCATCGGAGCGCTACTCAGAGGCAAGGATTTCAAGGAAGCCATCCGCATTGCCTGTGATTATGTCAAGGAATGCATCAGACTCACGCTTGCCGAGGAAAACCATAACGATTATGGTGTGAACTTCGAGCAGGCATTCCCGTATCTGCTTGACAGACTGAACAGCTGAAATATGATTGGCCGGTGATATCCGGCCTTTATAATGTATGCACCATTGCAAAAAGGGGTGACGGTATTGAGCCGCCGCCCCTTTGGTCTGTTTGTTTCAGAGCCCTTTTTCACAGAGCGTTCTGACAGTTTCATCATGGATGATCACGCCGCTGTCTTTGAGTTCTTTGATTTTTTCACTGAACAAAGGCAGATATTTCTCATTGGCCACCAGCATCTCCTCCATCATTGCTTTGGCGCCTTTGCCATGGACAATCAGAGGGTTGATCTCAAATGCCTTGAGCAATGTTCCGTAATCGCCGCTGATCGCCGCTTCAATCACGGTTTCCTCCATTGCCTTCATGATCTGCAGCCAGCCTCTTTCCGAAGGCTCAAATGCACCCCATGCAAGCGGAGTCGCACCGTTTGAATCAATGATGGAGCTGACCTCGACAATGCAGTCATCTTCAAGACAGGAGATGGCGCCTTTGTTGCGGGTGTTGACGACCATGAGGTTTCCGGTGCTGTTATGAATGTTCATGATGGCTTCACAGGCTGCGTCACTGTAATAGGCGCCGCCGCGTTTCTTTAACAGCTCGGGCATTTCGCAAAGATCCGGATCTTTATAAAGATCAAACAGCTCCTCTTCAACTTTGCGCACGCTTTCAGCGCGGGTGGTGTGATGGGCGTATTCTTCAAGCTCTCTTTGAAGCATCTGCTCATACATGTAATAGTAGCGGTGATAGCTGAAAGGAATGCAGTTCATCGCATTCAGATGATCGGCGAGATATTCCTCATCCTGCACATTGGCCATATTGGCAGTGTCGCACACACTCATTGCCGCAAGAATCTGCTTTGTGACTTCCTTTCCGTTTTTTTCAAAGGTGCGGTGATAGTGGAAATGATTCAGACCGGCAAAGCGCCAGAAATAATCTTCCGTTTTACCGCCGAGCATGGCAGGCTCCTCCTTCATGACGGTGATCGGACCGTTGCATAAGCCGATGCATCTGTCAAAGCCGGCTGTGCGGATGACGGCTTCAGTGATCATGCCGGAAGGATTGGTGAAATTGATCAGCCATGCCTGCGGACATAATTCCTTCATGTCTTTGACGATATCGAGAATGACGGGAATGGTGCGCAGGGCCTTGAAAATGCCTCCTGCACCATTGGTTTCCTGACCGATCTGGCCGTATGAGAGGGGAATGCGCTCATCCTTGATGCGTGCGTTCAGAAGTCCGACCCGGAACTGGGTGGTCACAAAGTCGGCATCCTTCAAAGCTTCACGCCGGTTCAGGGTGAGATGGATTGCGACATCATAACCGGCTGCCTTCCACATCCGTTTTGCCATTTCACCGACGATTTTCAGTTTTTCTTGTCCTTCGGCCACATCCACCAGCCAGATTTCCCGTACGGGCATCTGTTCATAGCGGCTGATGAAGCCGTGCATCAGCTCCGGCGTATAGCTTGAACCGCCGCCGATGGTAACGATTTTCAGTCCATGATTGTTCATATTCAGCTCCATATACATATGTTAAGGACATTTTTGCATAACTTTTATAGGGTGTGCAATGACGATACAGGCAATTGTATTTCGTGAAATCATATGAAATGCTCACAAGCCTTGATCATTGCTGACTTTCGCTCCGAAATGAGGCAAAAAGAGGTGGAAATCATCCATTTCTTTGTGAAAACCGGCCGAAAAATATCATATCGGATAACAATCGGCGGGAAACATATTGTGCAAAGGTGAACAATGTTTCAGCTTGTTTACACGCACTTTCAATCGTATGCTCTTGATACCGGAGAAAGATAAGATGTGCAGAATCAGACTGAACAACCTGACATGGGATGTATACGGGGTGGAGGCCAATAACCTCAAGCTGAAAACCGAAGACGGCTGGGCATATGGAATGACCTATTATGACAGCTGTGAAATCTACATCCGCAAAAATGATATATCGGATGATCTGCTGCAGAGGGTGTGCAGGCATGAAGCAGCCCATGCGGCGGCCTTCTCATACTGCTTTGACACGGAAGATCTTTCCGAAGAAGATCTGTGCAATTTCGTGGAAGCGTACGGACCTGTGATCTGCAACAGTGCCAACCGCATGTACAAAGCAATCACGGCCGACCTCTGATCAGATACAAGCTCACCGAGAATTCCCATTTCATGGGATTTTTTGTTATAATTACACGGTTAATGGAGAAAGCAATGGCAAATAAATACGACGAAGGCAGTATCCAGATTCTGGAAGGATTGGAAGCGGTCAGAAAAAGACCGGGTATGTATATCGGCAGCACCGACACGCATGGTCTGCATCATCTCATCTGGGAGATTGTGGACAATGCCGTGGATGAAGCGATCAACGGCTTCGGAAAGAAGATCACGATCAGCCTGGAAGCGGATGGCAGCGTGAGTGTGTCGGATGAGGGCAGAGGCATGCCCACAGGAATGCATGCTTCCGGCAAGAACACGCTGGAAGTCATTTTCACGGTGCTTCATGCCGGCGGCAAATTCACTTCCCAGGGCGGATACAAAACCGCAGGCGGCCTGCACGGTGTCGGCGCATCGGTTGTCAATGCGCTTTCCGAATGGCTCACGGTTGAGGTTGCCCATGACGGCGAACTCGTCCGTATGGAATTCAAAAACGGCGGAAAGAAGGCCGGAAAGCTTCAGAAGCTCGGCAAGACAAACAAAACCGGATCAACGGTCCGTTTCAAACCGGACGCATCGATTTTCTCAACCACCGAATTCCGCTATGACAAGGTATGCGAAAGAGCCAGAGAGGAGGCTTTCCTGCTTTCCGGCATTTCCCTGATCGTCAATGACCGCCGCGGCAAGAAACCGCAGACGGAAACATTCCTTTATTCAGACGGTCTGATCTCATTCCTTGAATATCTTCATGAGGACCGCAATCCTCTGATGAGTCCGGTCAAATTCTCCGGTGATTCCGCCGGTATCCATGTCGATGCGGCATTCCAGTACACCGATGATTATCAGGAAAACACATACAGCTTTGTCAACCTGGTCAGAACGATGGACGGCGGCACCCATGAGGTCGGCTTCAAGGCAGCCTTCACCAAGGCGGTCAATGACTATGCGAGAAAATACGGACTGCTCAAGGAAAAAGATAAAAACCTGGAAGGCTCAGACGTGCGCGAAGGCCTGACCACGATCCTTTCCGTTTCCGTACCGGAGGAGATTCTTCAGTTTGAAGGACAGACCAAAGGAAAACTCGGCACCCCGCAGGCAAAAAATGCGGTGGATGCGGTGGTCGCGGACAATCTTTCCTACTGGCTTGAGGAAAACCGCACGCAGTCGGATATGCTGATCAGAAAGATGCTCAAGGCATCCCTTGCCCGCGAAGCAGCCAGAAAAGCCCGTGAGGAGGCGCGCAAGGGCAAGCGGGTCGGCAAAGGTGAGAAGGTTCTTTCCGGCAAGCTGGCGCCTGCCCAGACAAAGGATGCCCGTATCAAGGAACTGTTTTTGGTTGAGGGTGATTCCGCCGGCGGCAGTGCGAAACAGGGAAGGGATTCCCATTATCAGGCGATTCTTCCTCTTCGAGGCAAGGTTCTCAATACGGAAAAGTGCACACTCAGCGAAATTGAAAAGAACGAAGAGCTCAATACGCTCATCTATACACTCGGTGCCGGAGTCGGCCCGGACTTTAATTATGAGGAGTCCAATTACGGCAAGGTCATCATCATGACCGATGCTGATGATGACGGCTCCCATATCCAGATTCTTCTGCTCACATTCTTCTACAGATATATGCGTCCTCTCATCGAGCATGGCATGGTATATATCGCTTTGCCGCCGCTGTACCGCGTGACCAAGGGAAAGACACTGGAATACTGCTACACCGATGAAGAGCTTGATGCCCTGCGCAAGAAGCTTGGAAAAGTGGAAATCCAGCGTTACAAAGGTCTTGGTGAGATGAATGCGACCCAGCTTTGGGAAACAACCATGGACCCTTCCAGCCGCACCCTGATCCGGGTTGGCATTGAGGATGGCGTCAAGGCGGAAAGAAGAGTCAGCGTGCTGATGGGCGAAAAGGCCGAGCGCAGAAGAGAATGGATTGAAAACAATGTCTCCTTCACACTTGAGGATGACTTCAGGGTGGATCAGTAATGGCAAAGAAGAAAACGATCGAAGACAAAACAAAATACAGGGACGAGCTTCTTGAAGACATCATGGGAGCCGGTTTCGGAAGATATGCCAAGGCGATCATTCAGGAACGTGCGCTGCCCGATGCCAGAGACGGCCTCAAGCCGGTACAGAGAAGAATCCTTTATGCGATGTACCATGACGGCAACACCTGGGATCATCCATACCGCAAAAGCGCCAAGACGGTAGGTCTTGTCATCGGTAATTATCATCCGCATGGCGACAGTTCCGTCTATGACGCAATGGTCCGAATGAGCCAGGACTGGAAGGTCAGACTTCCTTTGATTGATATGCACGGCAACAACGGTTCCATCGATGATGATCCGGCTGCGGCGATGCGTTATACCGAAGTCAGACTTGCCAAAGTCACACAGGTTATGGAGGATGATCTTGACAAGAATACAGTCGAGATGGCTCCCAACTTTGACGATACCGAAAACGAGCCGACCGTTCTTCCGGTTCCGTTTCCGGTCATGCTGGTCAACGGCGCCACCGGCATTGCGGCGGGCTATGCGACCAACATGCCCCCGCACAATATGAACGAGGCGGTTGACGCTGCCATTTACCGGATTCAGAATCCTGAATGCACATTGACGGATCTGATGGACATCATGCCCGGACCGGACTTTCCGACCGGCGGCATTGTGCAGGGAGTGGCAGGTATCCGTGAAGCATTTGAAACCGGCAGAGGCAGGATTGTCATCCGCTCCAAATGTGAAATCGTCGATGCCAAAACCATGCAGCAGATTGTCATCACCGAGATTCCCTATGAAGTGGTCAAGGGACAGCTGGTCCGCAAGATGGATGAGATCCGCGCCTCCCGTGATATCGACGGCATTCTCGATGTGCGTGATGAATCCGACCGCAACGGCATGCGGATCGTGGTTGATGTGAAAAAGGAGGCCGATGCCTCGCTGATTCTGAATTATTTCTACAAGAATACCGATCTGCAGGTTTATTATTCCTATAACAATGTGGCGATCATTGACAAACGCCCGGTTCAGGTCGGATTATGCGGTCTTCTGGATGCGTTCATCGCGTTCCGCAAGGAAGTGGTGCTGCGCCGTTCAAGATTTGAACTTGACCGCATGGAGAAACGGATCCATATCATTGAAGGTCTGATGAAGGCGGTCTCCATCCTGGATGAGGTGATCCGCATCATCCGCGCCTCCAAGGACAAGGCGGACGCAAAGAAAAACCTGATGAAGGAATTCGGCTTTGATGAGCCGCAGGCCGAGGCGATTGTCTCTTTGCGTCTTTACAGACTGTCCAATACCGATATCACCATACTGCGCAATGAATTCGCCGAGCTCGTCAACAAAATCGAAGAGACAAAGGCGATCATTGAAAATGAGAATGTGCTTCATTCCGTGATCATCAAAGAGCTGCGTGCCGTCAAAAAGGAATACGGCACCCCGCGCCGCACGAAGATCGAGGGTGAGGTTGAAAATATTGTCATTGACAAAGCCCGTATGGTCACCAATGAACATGTTGTCATCACGGTGTCCAGGGATGGCTATGTCAAGCGTGTTTCCATGCGTTCCTACAACGCATCCAGCGCTGCTGCGACAGGTCTTAAGGCAGGGGACAGCCTGATCGGCACAATCGAGTGCGATACGGTTGACACATTGCTGCTGTTTACAAACAAAGGCAATTTTGCCTCATTGCCTGTATGGCAGATTGAGGATGCCAAATGGAAGGATATCGGCACCCATCTCAACAAGAATATCCGCATTGACGGCGATGACAAGATCATCAACGCCATGATCGTCAAGGACTTCAACACCTGGGCATGGATTGTCACATTCTCCAGCGGCGGACAGGTCAAAAAGACACCTGTATCCGGCTGGCAGGTGGAGCGCAATTCCAAAGTCATGACCGCCATGAATCTGCCCAAGGGCGTCACCATGATCAACGCCGTGCTTGCTTATACAGGCCAGCAGGTCCTCATGGTTTCCAAAGAAGGCTATGCATATCGTTTCAGCATTGATGATGTGCCTTCCACCGGCGTCAAATCCAAAGGCGTCAAGGCGATCACGCTTGGCAAAGGTGACAGCGTCGGATACGGAACAGTCATTTCAGCAGATGCTTCCTCGATTCTCTTCATGAGCGAGACCGGCGGAATGAAGCGCGTGAAACTCAACGAGATCATGGAAGGCGGCAGACCTGCCAAGGGCAATCTGATCTGCCGCAAACTGAAGACCAATCCGACCAGAACGATTTACGCGGCACCTGCGTACAGCGGTCAGGAATTCATCTTCAGCGATCCTGAAATCCAGACCATCCGCAGCGCCGATATTCCCTTAAGGCCAAGAGATGCAGGCTATTCCAGTCCGCTTGTGCTCAAGAACGGCTGGCAGATCAGATGCGGCATTGAGGAATGCAGGATCATCGACATTCCCGAGGATGCCGAAAACACAATTCACGATGATATCGAAAAGCTGAGTCTTTTCGACGGGGAGGAATAAGCATGGCCCGCTGCAAAGGATGCGGTGCGCTTCTGCAGAGCACCGACAAAAACGCACGCGGCTATACGCCGAAAGAAGGCAGTGAATACTGCCAGAGATGTTTCCGTTTAAGCCATTATGGAGATCTGATGATTTCCATGAAAACCGGCATTGATCCCCATGAGGTTTTAAACCGAGTGGAAGCACTGGATGCGGTGATCTTATGGGTTGTCGATCTGTTTGATTTTGAAGCCGGCATGATTGATGGCATCGGCAGAAGACTCGGAAACAAGCCGGTCATTATGGCTGCCACCAAACGCGATCTGCTTCCGGAAACACTTTCCGATGACAAGGCCGCAAGATTTGTCTTTACCAGACTGAAAGATCTCGGCATTCATATCGACACCCTGATTCTCAGCAGCCGCAAGGACAAAGAGGCGATTGATGAAATCCGCAGGGCGGTCAGGGAAACCGCAAAGGGAAAACCGTGCGCAGTGATCGGAAAGGCGAATTCAGGCAAGAGCACGCTGCTCAACTGCCTGGCTGAAAATGATCAGCTGACCATTTCACGCTATCCCGGAACAACCCTTGATTTCAATGAAATCATGATCGGCGATCAGCTTTATATCGATACGCCGGGCATCGAGATCGAGCATTCCATGCTGATGGAAACCGATGAAAAGGATCTGTCCGCATTTGTTCCGGAAAGACGCATCAAACCGGCCGTCTATCAGCTCAAAGGCAATCAGACCTTCTCACTGGGCGGTCTGGCACGGATTGATCTGTATGATTGTGAAAAGGCAAGCTGTGTGTTCTATCTTGCTGACACGCTGAATATTCACCGCAGCAAAACAGAGAATGCGGATGAACTCTGGCAGAAGCATTACGGAGAAATGCTGAAGCCCGTACCGATGAAAAAAGAATTCGCTGTTTCCCAGAAACACAAGGATTCGGAAAAAATGGATATCGTGATTGACGGCCTTGGCTGGGCATGCGTATCGGGAAAGATCACCTCGGTCGCAGTCCATGTGCCCAAAGGCGTCAATGTCACGTACAGAAAGGCAATGCTGTAATGTTAACAACGAAACAGAAAGTATATCTCAGAAGTCTTGCCCAGACGGAAAGACCGGTCTTTCAGATCGGCCAGAATGCGCTCAGCGACAATCTGATCAAAACCGTCTCGGATTATCTGAAAAAACATGAGCTGGTCAAGATCAGCGTCCTCAAAAACTGCGATGCGGATCTTAAGGAACTCGGCTTTGATCTGGCCATGATGACCAAAAGCGAATGCGTTCAGATCATCGGCCGCCAGCTCGTTCTCTACAAGCGTGCAAAAGAGCCGAAAATCATCCTGCCATGAAGATCATTCTCACTTCATCGTTTGATCCGGTCAGTGAGCGTGAGATGGAATATATCCGCCAATACCGTAAAACGCACCGGCTCAGGGATCTCTGGCTCAGTGTGGATGAGGCGGGAAGTCTTGATCATGCAATCAGGGTCAGACTGCTGAAAAAAGCAGCCGGATATGACCGCAGGCTTCATGTGTGCGAAACACCGGAAAAAGGGGAAGCCATCAAGCCGCTTGATGAGGAATCCATCCGCAAAGGACTGTATCGTCTGGCAGCCAGAGGCATCCGCAAAGATCTGATCACGCAGGGATATTATCTGGATGAAACCGCCAGAGCGATGTGCAATCCGCACCGCTATGAACATTCGAAAAGCGTGGCAATGACGGCAGTGAAACTGGCCCAGGCACATCATATGGACACGCAGAAGGCATATGTGATGGGTATGCTGCATGATATCACCAAAGCATTTTCCGATGAGGAGAATGAACGGATCATCCGCCTGTACAAGCCGGAATGGCTCACGCTCTCACCGAAAGTCTGGCACAGCTATACAGCCGTGATCTTTGCAAAGCAGAATATGTCATTAAGCGATCCGGATATTGCCTATGCAATGGAACACCATACGATCGGAGACGGAAAGACCGATTATGCGGCACTTCTCTACATCGCTGACAAGATTGAACCGCTGCGCGGCTATGATGTGTCAAAACAGACCGCATCGGCAATGAAAAATCTGAAAAAAGCCGCTTTTGAAATCCGGGAGGAATCAAAAGCATATATACTGAAAACGGAGGGAATCCATGTCTGAACTTCTGGATATTGTATTGAAAACACTCGATGAGAAACTCGGTGAGGATATTGTCGCCATTGATATGAGCTCAGCCAGCGCTTTCACTGACTGGTTTGTCATCGTCACCGCCAGGAATGTGCGCCATACCCAGTCACTGGCCGAGTTTGTTGAACAGGAAGCCGCGAAAAACGGCTATGATGTGCGTGTGAGAGAAGGCGAAAAAGACAGCACCTGGGTGCTGGTCGATCTGCATGATGTGATCGTTCATATTTTCACCGATGAAACAAGAAAAACATACCGGCTGGAATCCTTATGGGCCGATCAGCCGATGTACCGGTATGAACCGGATGAGGCAGCACAGTAATTGTGCTGTTTTTCATATGGAGAGGAGAATTCCATGATTGCGGAAATCATCAGCGTCGGCACTGAACTGCTGTTGGGCAATATCGTCAACACCAACGCCCAGTACATTTCAAAACAGCTTGCGGATCTGGGAATAGAGGTTCATTTCCAGACAACCGTCGGCGATAATCCTGAACGCATCCGTTCCGTGCTTGATATCGCCTACAGCCGGGCGGATCTTTGCGTGCTGACCGGAGGACTGGGTCCGACCAAAGACGACATCACCAGAGAAATGATCATCTCATATTTTAATAAAAAGCCTGTCACGGATGAGCAGAGCGTGGCAAACATGCGCGAAAGACTGAGCATGGTCACGGATGAGGCATTGCGTGAAAGCCTGCTCAAGTGCGCAATTGTGCCCGATGAATCGATCATTATGCACAATCACCACGGTCTTTCTCCCGGTTCCATCATGGAGGATCAGGGACGCATCTGCATTCTGCTGCCCGGAGTGCCGAAAGAAATGAAGCCGATGTTTGAGGAATTTGTCATTCCGTATCTGCGAAAGCTTTCCGATCAGGTGCTTGTTTCGGTTGATATCAAACTTCTCGATTTTGAACACGCTTCTGTGGAGGAAGTCGGTGAAGCGCCGGTTGCGGCAAGACTCGGTGCTCTGCTTGATGGCATCAATCCCACCGTGGCAACCTATATCAAGGATGACGGCAATCTGATCCGGATCACCGCAAAGGCAAAGGATGAACAAACCGCCATGGCAATGATTCATCCGGTCGTCGATGCGTGTAAAAAGGCGGTCGGAGAGGTGTATATTCAATCTGTTAAAAGGGAGGATGGAGCATGGAATATGTAAAACTCGGACATTCGGATCTGTCCGTTTCAAGAATCGCCGTAGGGGGCATGTCATTCGGAAAACCGTCTGAACAGTTCCATTTATGGACACTGGAAGCATCCGAAACAAAGGAGATGATTTCCTTTGCATATGATCTCGGGATCAATTTCATCGATACGGCCAATCAATATTCCGGCGGCACCAGCGAGGAGTACATCGGAAAAGCGATCAGAGAACTCGGCATCCCGCGGGAAAAGATCATCCTGGCTTCAAAGGTCTATTTCAACGAAGGAAAACTCAGCCGCAAGGCGATTCTGAGAGAAATTGAAGGCAGTCTGGAGAGACTGGGCACAGATTATCTGGATCTTTACCAGATTCACCGCTTTGACTATGACACACCGATCGAGGAGACCATGGAGACATTGAATGAACTGGTCGTTTCGGGCAAGGTCAGAGCGCTTGGCGCCTCTGCCATGTACGGCTATCAGTTCCATAACATGCAGATTGCGGCAGAAAAAAACAGCTGGCAGCCTTTTGACACACTGCAGAACCATTACAATCTGCTTTACCGCGAGGATGAGCGGGAACTGATCCCGGTTGCCAAGCAATACGGCGTTTCATTGATTCCGTACAGTCCTTTGGCAGGAGGGCATCTGTCTCATCTGAAATGGCTCAGCGGTTCTCGAAGAAGCAGCAGCGACCGCATGAGCGCGGCAAAGTACAATCCCACCATGGACCAGGATATCCTGATTGTGAACCGGGTCGGCGAACTGGCTGAAAAATACGGTGTTTCAATGGCGCAGATTTCCCTGGCATGGCTCTATGCCAAAGGGGTCAGCGCACCGATTGTCGGGGCCACAAAAAAAGAACACTTCCTGGATGCATGCAGGGCATACAGCCTGAAACTGGAACAGGATGATATTGCTTATCTGGAAGAGCTTTATCTTCCTCATAAAGTGCAGGGAGCACGATAATGAAAAAAACGCCTTGAGCGTTTTTTTACTTTGATGTCAGTCCGTTTTCCTTCAGCCAGATTTCAACATCCGCGGCTGTCAGCGGAATTTCACCGTCATATTCAAGCGAGTTCAGCACAACCGGTTCACCATTTGCGACTGTCACTGCGGCAAAGGCGGGGAAGCGCTGGATGCCCCACTCAGCAGCGAGCCTTTCCGTGAGCATGTTGTCCTGCAGGGCAGTGATATCCACGGTTTCGATAATCCGGTCGATCTGCAGCTGGGTATCGACGGTGACCGAGGCGAGCACTGTGTTTTTGACATAGACACAGTCATTGTCGCTGCGTGAATAGAAGAAAAGATAGTGGGTGACGGATTCACCGGTGGAAAGGACGTATTCCTTCAGTGAATCGTAATCCAGATATGCGCTTTCTTCCACGACATTTGCGTCCGTTTTCGGCTCATAGATGCGGAACGCGACGACCGCGATGCTGTAGATTGCCACCACAAGCAGCAATGAATAAACGACTTTTTTGAACATATGGCATTATTTTATCAAAGGAACGGGCAAATTGCCATTCATCTGTGATTAAGAGTGGAAATCAGTACGCCCGCAATGATCAGAATGCCTCCGGTTAAGGCTTTGAGCCCGATTGTTTCATGCAGGATGAGGGCGGAAAGAACGGTTCCGGACAGCGGCATCAGGTTGAGCATCACCGCCGCTGAAAAGGCGCTGACCCCGCGCAGGCCCGCATTGTAAAGAATATAGGCAAGACAGGAACACACCGCGCCAAGATAAAGCACGCACAAAGCCGATGCCGGCGTGAAGGTCAGGCTCATATTCTTTTCCAGCAGCAGAAACGGCACCATCATTGCGGCTGCCATCCAGGTCTGGTATTTGGAGATGCACAGGGCGGAATACTGATCGGAGATCGCCTGGACGATATAGTTGTAAAGTGTCCAGCATATGCCGTCAAACACAAGCAGGAAGATTCCGGCCGCACTGGATTGCTGATCCAATGATGTCACACTGAGCAATGCGATTCCGCAAAGGGAAATCATAATGCCGATGATCTTGCGCGCAGTCGGTCTTTCGTGGAAGAACAAGACACCGATCAGAAGCGCAATCGCCGGATAGGAGCCGGAAATCATGGCGGCGGTGGAGGCGGAGGTCATCATGATGCCGTAATTCTCGATGATATAGTAGATTGTCACGCCGATCAGAGCGGAAAGAAAAATCAGAAACATATCCCGCTTTCCGACCGTTTCTTTTTCCTTCTGAAACAGGTGAATCACAAGCAGGATGAATGATGCGATTGTCATTCTGAGAAAGGCGAGCATGATCGGGCCCATCGTAAAACCGGTGATCCTCGTTGCAACAACAGAAGATCCCCAGATGACAATGGCAAGCAGAAGTATCACGTAAGAACTCATAGCAGCTAAAAAAATATAATAAAAGCGCTTCTCATGCAAGCTTGGGCAAATAAAATGCAGGCAGTGCTCGCATTTTGATTGATTGACGTTTTGACACATCTTATAATTAATTTCACCCGCAGGAGAAAACATGAAGAAATGGTATGAACAGAATTTCATCAACAGAAGGGACTGGATCCTTGATCATCTGGAGCTGCTCGGCCTGGATGCCAATGAGACCATCCTGGTTTTGCTGATTGATTTTCTGAATGATCACAGAATACCCGTGACCCTTGAGATTCTTCATAAGAAAACCGGTCTGTCCATGGAAGAGGTGGACAAGACGGTTTCCACCTTGTGTGCAAAGCGCTATCTTGAAATCCGCGCCAGTGCGACCAAGGTGCGTTTTATGCTCAATGGATTATATGAAACAGATACGGCGAGAAGCGAGAGAATTCTGGATTCCAGCCTGTTTGACACCTTTGAAACAGAATTCGGCAGACCGCTCTCCAATCAGGAGATGACAAAGATCTCCGACTGGAACCGGACCACCGACAAGAAGATGATTCTTTACGCGCTGCGCCAGGCATCCGCATACGGCCATCTTTCCATTGCCTATATCGACCGGATTCTTGTCAACTGGAAGAATGAGGGAAAGACGCTGGAAATGATCGAAGGGGAGAATGCCGGATGAAACATATGAAGCCGATGGAAATCATGGATCAGATCGCAGCGATGTTTCCCGAAGCTAAGTGTGAGCTGAATCATGCGAATGTCTATGAAATGGCGATTGCCGTGATTCTCAGCGCACAGACAACCGATGCTTCGGTCAACCGCGTGACCCCGGCCCTGTTTGAAAAGTATCCGGATATCCAGTCCCTTGCCACTGCTGAGCTTTCAGATATTGAAACGCTGATCGCCTCGCTTGGACTTTACCGCAACAAGGCGCGCTCAATCCGCAATTTTGCCAAAGCGGTGGCTGAGAAGTATGACGGCAGGATTCCTGAAACGATGGAGGAGCTGACATCGCTGCCCGGCGTCGGCCGCAAATGCGCCAATGTCATCCAGGGGGAATGCTTCAATATTCCTTCCCTGGCCGTGGATACCCATGTTTCCAGAGTTTCAAGAAGACTCGGACTGGCTTATTCGAAAGATGACGTCGATACGATTGAGCGCAAGCTCAAACGGAAGATTCCGCAGGAGAGATGGATCAGAAGCCATCATCAGATGATCTTCTTCGGCCGTTATCTCTGCCACAGCCGCAATCCTGAATGTTTCCGCTGTCCGTTTACGGAAATCTGTCATGAGAAAAACAAGAATTTCAAAGAGAAGGCTGCCTGAAATGCATATGAAGGCGCCTTTTTTCCTTCTGTGATACAATTCATTCGTTCATGGAGAAAAGATATGAAAATCAGATTGACGGAAATGAAAGACCTCACGGAAGTGATGGCAATATATGAGCGGGCACGCGCTTTCATGCGTGAACACGGCAACCCCAGACAATGGAGTGCCTACGGCTGGCCGCCGCAGAGCGTGATTGAGACGGATATTCACAACGGGAAAAGCTATGTGGCAATTGAAAACGGAGAGATTGCGGCCGTCTTCTATTATGATCATGGAGACCGCGTGGAACCCGCCTACAATGACATTGAAGAGGGCTGCTGGAAAGGCGATGAGAATTATGGCGTTGTGCATCGCATCGCTTCCAGCGGAAAATACAAAGGCGCCGGCTCTTTCTGCATCCGCTGGGCATGTGAAAAAAGCGGACATCTCAGGATGGACACACATGGCGACAATTATGTCATGCAGAACTGCCTGAAAAAGCTAGGATTCTCTTATTGCGGCATTATCTATGTCGAACAGGATACCGATCCAAGACTCGCCTATGAGTGGATCAAATAAACAATATTAAAAGCGGTCGTCTGACCGCTCTTTTCATGATGATTCAGTCGTTGAGGAGCTTTCTGGCAATCTCGATGGCGCCTTTGCCGTCCATCATGCCATAGACTCTCATATCAATACCGTCAATCGGCTTGCCCGGGAATTTTGCCTGGAGCTGTTTCAAAGCATAGCGTACCTGCGGACCAAGCAGAATGCAGTCTGCTTCGGGACCTTTTTCATCAACTGCTGAGAGTCCGTATGCGTCAATACTGTAATTCTTTCCGGCCGCAGCGGCTGCATCTCTCATTTTGTTGACGAGCAGGGATGTGGACATGCCGCCTGCACAGAATAATACGATTCTCTTGTCAGCCATTATTTCATTTCCTCCTGTCTGATCAATTGCTGAATGCGCAGAATTGTAAGCGCTTGAATATATTCTATCATCATTTATAACACTATTGATATCAAAGTTACATCGGTCATTCTTCATTTTCTTTCAGTGAATAAGTACCGAAGAAACCGGTGAATTCACATGCATGGACCGTATTGGTCAGAAAGCGGATGGAGCCGTCGCTCATACGGTAGATGGAGCCGGTATAGCCCGCGGAGAAGTTGCCGTAATCGCTGATGAATGATTCCGAGTTGGTATCCAGCGCAAAGCTGATCCGGAAGCGGTGATCATGGCCGAAGTAATTCATCGAGCTTTCTGCGATAGATGCCTCTGAAATACCGGTGATCTCAATGCTGTAGCTGCCGGTCAGGGCATTGAGGACTGCTCTGTTTCCGCAGGAGGCGATTTCGTTTTCCAGCATGGCCTGCACAGCCTGTTTCAAAGCCGCACGGTCATCTTCGCTCAGGCTGCCGGGGTCTGTGATCTGTTCAGGCATCGCGCCAAGCGTATAGGTGATTTCATCCTTGTTTACCACATAGCCGTAAGAGCGCAGCACATTCTGGTCAAATTCCGCATGGATATCAATACTCTGGCCGTTATAGGAGTCACCTCCATAGCTGTAAGAGTAGGTGATGCCCATATCTACATATTCCTGAGGCGCATTCACGTCAATGGAAAGACCGCTGCTATCCAGCACCCAGTCAGCCGTCACGCCGGCAAACACATCGAGAACCGTATATTCCTCAAGACCGCTGACCGTATAGGTCTTCATCGTGGAACTGAGCCGGATACCGGCTTCCTCTGCCGCAGCAGCGTCATAGGAACAGGCATAGATCAGATTGTCATTGTTGCTGTAGCCGCTCTCTGAATCAAAGCCGCAGCTGATGGAAGCGATCAGTTTTTCCAGGGAATCGGTGCTTTTGCCTTTTTCACGCCGCTTTGCAATGTCATCTTCAAGAAGTTTCAGAGTATTGCTTTCCGGTGCGAAATCCTCCGCCAGATAGCCGCCGCCGGAATAACCGCCGAATACCGGCATGGAAGAATCAAGCAGGGCGATCTCCTGGCCGATAATGGAATCGCGGATTTTCATGCCGCCGAGAATTCCGCCGATCACGACTGCGCATCCGATTCCGAACCATGCCGGCGCGGGAATACGAAAACCTTTCCGTCTGGGCGTTTTCGATGGCGCGGCGGGCTTTGTTTCTTTGACAAAGGGAATATTCAGTTCTTCCTTTACGGTGTCTTTCTCACTCATAACTTCATCATATATGAAAAACCGATAATTACAATATGAACTGACTGTCGGTCAATGCTGAATTATTAAGGTTTTGTGTGATCAGTGGTATCATATGTCCATGAAAATACTGGTAACCGGGTTTGAACCCTTCGGAAAAGAAACATACAACCCTTCGCTGGAAGTCCTGAATCTGCTTCCTGATGAGATCGGGGATACCGCAATTGTCAAAGCTGTTCTGCCTGTGGTCAGATATGAATCGCTGGAAAGGATGCAGCGTCTGATCGAACAGGAAAAACCCGACGCGATTCTTTCACTTGGCGTGGCCGGGGGAAGAAGTGCCGTGACACCCGAAAGGACCGCAGTCAATATCGATGATTTCCGGATTCCGGACAACGGCGGTTTTCAGCCTGTTGATGAGAGGATCTTCGCGGATGG
This sequence comes from uncultured Erysipelotrichaceae bacterium, assembly GCA_902761625.1. Classification (GTDB taxonomy): domain Bacteria; phylum Bacillota_I; class Bacilli_A; order Erysipelotrichales; family Erysipelotrichaceae; genus Bulleidia. The sequence continues at coordinate 351 of CACWLH010000007.1, read as the reverse complement.
ACCGGATGCGTATTTTACGGTGCTTCCATACCGTCAGATGATCCGGGCAATCAAAGACAGAGGCATCGCGGCTTCTCTGAGTGAAAGTGCCGGCACTTTTGTGTGCAATCATGTTTTTTATGGAACAAGATATTACTGCGAAAAGAATCATCCGCATATCCGTTCCGGTTTCATGCATATTCCATATGCGCAGGAACAGGGAATCAAGGACAGTCCGTCCCTTGCGCTGAGTGAAATCGGCGAAGCAGTCAGGGCGGCACTATCGGCCATCGCGGACACATTGTATTAACTTTTCCGCGTTTTTTGATTAGAATTATCAGGATATGAAAGAGATCAGAAAGTATTGCAGGA
>CACWLH010000006.1 GCA_902761625.1 uncultured Erysipelotrichaceae bacterium | reverse complement strand
CTGTCCGAAGGGTTGGCCGCGACTCTTTCCAGAAACAGCGGTTTCACCCATGGCTTCATCTGACATTCAATCTTGCCGGTATCATGACGGCTGACAAAATCGATATCTCCGATTTCCACGATGGAATGATTGCGCTTCTGGGAGTCTCTCAGGAAATCATCCATGCGCAGCGCATTGATCTCGTCATATCCGTTGACATAGACAATCGCATTGAGGTCAAGTCCGTCCAGCATTGTCAGGATGGTTTTCACATCCTCTTTTTTCAGCTGGTGGAAATGATTGATCTGTCCGGTTTTGCGGTCATAGAGATCACCACCGTTCATACCGATGGCAAGATCGAACGCAAAGCCGAGGTCCCATTCTTTTGCCATATCGAGGATGCGTCTGTCCATCGGTCTGCCGCTGGCAACACCGAAGAGCACTCCCTCTTCATGTAATCTTTGAATTGCTGCTCTTGTGCGGGGCATCAGATTGCCGCCCTTAATAGCCAGTGTGCCGTCAATATCCGCCACAACCGCCGATAATTTTTTCAGCATGTCTTTTTCCTCGTTCCTGTAAAACCGCTTTCAATCTTACAATGGATCGCACGCATTCTCAACCGGTTTACTCAGTCACCGAAATGGCTGATCCACTCCGCTTCCTTAAAGCCGACAAGCACCGTATCTCCATCGATCACGATCGGCCTTTTGACAAGAAGTCCGTCGGTGGAAAGCAGCTGATACTGCTCATCCGCGCTCATCGTGGGGATCTTATCCTTGAGATTCATCGATTTGTAAAGTCTGCCGCTGGTGTTGTAGAACCGCTTCAGATCAAGGCCGCTTTGTTCATGCCATTTCTTCAGTTCCTCATAAGAAGGATTGTCTTCTGCAATGTGGCGGAATTCATAGGAGATGTTTCTGTCCTGCAGCCATTTTTCCGCCTTTCTGCTGGTGCTGCATTTCGGATAGCCCACAAATATCATCATGTCACCTTCTTTCTTATACCTGCCACGGCATGATCTCATAAGGCTCCTCTTCCAGAAGCGCCTTCTGTGCATCATTCAGATATTTCCTGTCAATGATCACTTCATAGACAAATTCATCAAAGTAATGATCGCTGCACACAAAGTAGCCGTTCTTTCCGACATCCTTGCCCCAGCTGTTTTCGATTTTCCATCTGTCCGGTGTTCCGTTTTCATCCAGATTGACACCGGTCAGGATCATCGCATGGGTGGCGAAGGAATCACGATATTCCAGACGGTCCTTCTTGTTCATGAAGAAGTCCGCTTCCCCAAGCACATTTCCGTATGCAAAGCTATCCGGATCCCAGACCCCGCTTGTACGGTCGCCATAGGCGCCGGAATCACATCCGAACCATACCGGCACACCGTCCTTGAGCTGGGCGATGGAGAGCTTTTTCAATTCCTCCATCGGCAGATTCAGACAGCGCACATTGCTTTCGGCCATCGACCCGATGTAATGGAAGCGGTAATAGCTGTTCATCTTTTTCCGCTCGGTCGGCTCATTGGTAACCGTGATGAAAGCATCCGGATCGAAATCCGCATACTTTTCCAAAAATGCCTGCGGACTCAGATTGCGCTCCGCATGGAAGTTTCCTTCCTTATCGCGGTATTCGAAGTCAAAACTCTTCGGCGGCTGGCCGAAGACGATGCATTCCGCCTTGTAAATCTCGGCGAGCATTTCCTTTCTTCTTTCATCCGGATTCTTTCCTTCCCTGACCATCTTTCTCAGTTCGCACACATCCTTGCGGATCATGGAATTGTGCATCTTCATGAAGGTCGCGGTATGGGAGGACTGATAGGTCTCAGGCATTACCCACTTGGGCACAACACCGTATTTACGGATGATATCGGCCGCCATATCCCAATAGCCCCCGTCATGAAAGCCATCCAGAATATATTCCATCATTCTGTCATCCAGACTGTCATGCGCATGTTTCACAGCCAGATCAAGCACGTTGTTTGCCTTTTCCAGCTTGTCATAGAAAGCCGCGTAGTTTTCCGAGAGTTCAAAATCCTTGATGCCGCACTTTGCGCCGATTCTTTCACGGACGATATTGAGCGCCGCAAACATCCAGCATCGCCCGCTTTTCTCCTGGGCGGTGACGGCGGATGTCTTCACCTCGATGGAGAAGTCTCCGTTCAGTCTTGCCGCATTCATCGGCAGGAAAACAAGGTCCTTGATTTCCGTACGGGCACAGGCTGCCTGCGCGTTTTTCGCATTTGTGTCCAGGTCGAATCCATTGCGGAATTCTTCCAGTAAATTCTGATCAATTGTATACATATTCATTTCCTTCCGTATGCCGCTGCCCATTCAAAGATATGGGTTCCTTCTGAATCCTTCGGATCATTATGGAATGTATAGATCCATGTCCAGTGATCGTTGTATGAAACTTCCTCATACACACCGTCGCAGTCATAATCCTCGGCGCAATGAATCACGCCGCCCTGCCTTTTGTCACCGGAGATACCAGTGATCTCATGAAGATCAAAGGTTTCATAAAGACTCAGCCTGTATTTCCCGTTCACTGTTTCATATGTGGTGAAGCCGGAGCCGATGGCGGGCTGATATGAAGTTTCCCCGACTGTGAATCCGTCTGCGAGAATATTCCAGATCCGCTTTGCGCAAAGTTCCGGATCGACCGCACTGTCGGTTTCCCCCTGCACCAGCCAGATGACCGTCTTTGATTCAAGCAGCTTTTCCAGTTCCGCGTCAGTCGGAATCGCATCGGTGCTGCCGCTTCTCGCATTGGCCGCATCCAGGGCGGGACAGGTGATCATGGCGCTGCGGAACAATTGCGGATAGGCGATGATCATACGGATGCTCATGAAACCGCCGGCGGAAATACCGGCCAGATAGATCTCATCCGGATCAATGTCATTCGCCTTCACAACATCCATGATTTCACGGTAGCACGGCTCCAGCAGATGATTCCTGACTGCGAAGTACCACATGTCCGGCGCCTGGAATGCCATGATGCTTGCATCGCCGAAGACTGACTTTGCTTCAGTCAGCCATGCGCATCCGCCGCGGTTGGCAAGGATCTGCGCGCAGTTGTTTTCCGTTGCCTTGACAGGCAGATCCCCCTCGCCATTGCCATGGAAATAGACAATCAGCTTCCGGTTTGTACCTTTATGGAACTGATAATTGATCTCATCCTTTACGGGTACAAACTGTTCCAGTTCAGGATTTTCCAGATCTTTCCAGTCTTTGCATGCGCATGTGTAATCCGCATTCATGTTCAGCACACGGCCGTCTTTGGTGCGCAGCGTGACCGGATGGTTCTGAACAATTTCAAATTCCAGTTTTGCGGGAGTATTGCGTCCTTCTTTCAGCCAGGTGAGCAGCGGCGCCTTCGCCAGCCGGAAGAAGACTTCCGCCTTTGCGTCGTCTGTTTTCACATCAATGACTTCCAGAGGTTTTGAAGCATCATAATAGGCATATGGTCTGCCGCTGTTTTCACCGCAGGCGACAAAGGATTTCATATAAACACGGAATGTGTCCGCATCAATATGTTCCACATTCATCTCAGGATATTCAACAATCATCGAGCGCACGCACACACCTTCATCCGTCACCGCACTGGTGAATCTGACCGGATATGCCGGGCGGTTCTCATATTTTTCAAAGCGGTATTTCTGCCTGATCTGCGGATACTTTTCATGATCGGTTTCCCCCATGAACATTTCCAGCGGTCTGGCATAGATCCTTTGATCTCCATAGAGTGCTCTGTAAATCATCATCATTTCACCGGTTTCCGTATGCTCGGCTTCACCGATGATCTGATAGAGATATGTATCGGAAGAGGGATCAACGGTTTCCCGTTTGAAATGACGGACAATCTCTCCGCCGGTGAACTTTCTTTCCATCTCTGACAACCTCGCTTTCATTATTATAATCTGCGGTTTTCATCTTTCGCTTGTTTTTCATGGCTTTTATCCGGAAATCGATTATAATATCGTCGTTTCCTACAGGGAGGATGCACCATGCCAACAATCAAGGATATCGCCAGAATGTCCGGCTACTCCATCGGAACCGTATCACGGGTGATCAACAATCACCGGGATGTGTCCGAGGCAGCCAGAACGGCGATTGAAAAAGTCATCGCGGAGTCCGGCTTTCAGCCCAATGCCAACGCGAAGCATCTGAAACAGACTGCCGCCAGCGCAATTGTGATCTTTGTCAAGGGCACCCAGAATGTGTTCCTTGAGGATATTCTCGAAAAAATCCAGGTGCATCTGAAATCCTATCAGGAAAGCGCATCGGTGATCTTTCTGGATGAGGCTGACAACGAAATCCAGGCAGCCAGAAAAATCGAAACGGAGCGCCATCCCCGCGGCCTGGTTTTCCTGGGCGGCAATATGGATCATTTCCGCAAATCATTTTCTGAAATCAGCACACCGGCAGTTCTGATCTCCGCCGATGCATCAAGCGTGGAGAGTTCCCTGCTTTCCTCCTTTGCGACAGATGATTATGAAGGCAGCTATGCGGCTGCGAAGGCGCTGATTGAAAACGGCCACCGTAAGATCGGCATCATCGGCGGCCATATGAGCTGGGGTCCCGAAGGGATCACCTCCCCGCGTCTTGCCGGGGCTGTGAAATGCTTTGAGGAATACGGCATTCCCTTTGATCTGGAAACCCAGTTTGTCTCCAGCCGCTTCTCGATGGATGACGGCAGCCGGGCAGCCAGAAGACTTCTGAAGCGTTATCCCGACCTGACCGCCGTGTTCTGTCACAGTGACATGATCGCGATCGGCGCCATGCGCGCCTTCATCGACAGCGGCAGACGGGTTCCCGAAGATATTTCCCTGATCGGCTTTGACGGCATTGAATATACCAGATACACCATTCCGCGCATCGCGACCATCCGCCAGGACACCAACGAGATGGCAAAGCGCGGCATTGATGATCTGCTCATGCGCATCAACTATCCCAGGGACGGTGTCCATGAGCACATTCCCTTCGAAGTGATTGCCAAGGAAAGCATCTGCACAATCGAATAAGAAAAAAGCAGAGGATTTCATGAATGTGAAAATCCTCTGTTTTCATTTTGTTCAATGCGCACTATGTTCATCCAGATATTCACTCAGGATGGCCGCGTGACAGGCAGCGCCATACGCAATAGAGCTTTCATCCGGGTTGAATTTCGGAGAGTGGATCGGATAAGGGGAACCGACACCGATATGATAGAAGGAGCCGGGTTTTTCCAGCAGGAAGAAACCGAAGTCCTCACTGGTCATTGTACCCTTTTCCATGACCGTCACATTGTCCTTGCCAAGCAGATTTTCAGCCGCTTTCTGCGCAAGAGAAGTTTCCGCATCATGGTTGACGACACCCGGATAGGCAAACATCATCTCCACTTCCGCCTTCACGCCGGTTTCCTTTTCAACCTGCGCAATGACCTCGTAAATCTTCGAAACCATCATATCACGGTTCTCAAAGCCCATGGTCCGAAGAATGCCTTCAAAGTGAGCGGTGTCGGGAATGATATTGCGCACCGTTCCGGCTTTGATCATACCGACGGTCACGACGTCGCGTCTGCCGTTGTGAATGCCGGTCAGCTCCTTTAACCCCGCACACATTTTACAGGCGGCATAAAGCGGATCAATGCCGTTTTCCGGTTCCGCCCCATGGCAGCCTTTGCCATGCACCGTCACGTTGTAACGGGTGCTGACCGCATAGAAATAACCGTAGCGGATCCCGATCGTTCCGGCTTTGAGATCCGGATTGACATGGGCGCCGAATACCGCATCCACGCCTTCAAGGGCCCCGGCTTTGATCATCTTTTCCGCCCCGCCCGCATTTTCTTCGGCAGGCTGCAGCAGGAATACAACATTGCCATGCATTTCATCACGGTGTGCGCTGAGCAGTTTCGCCGCGCCGATCAGCGCCGACATATGCACATCATGTCCGCAGGCATGCATATAGCCATTGACTTCCGATGCAAACGGAAGACCGGTGTCCTCCTGCATGGGCAGCGCATCCATATCGGTTCTCAGAGCTGCCGTGGGACCGGGATATTTTCCTTTGAGGATACCGATTGCGGCGGTGCCCGGCAGACGTTTGGTCTCAATGCCGCACTTTTCCAGTTCCTTGATCAGCAGTTCTGAAGTCACGAATTCCTCATTGCCGCCTTCGGGATGGCGGTGAATGGTTCTGCGCAGTTCAATCAGTTCATTTTCAATCGCTTTCGCTTCGGCAAGCCAGTCTTTCATGCATACTCTCCTTCCGCGTCATGTTCAAGTTGCGGGCATTCTATCATGGTAAAGTGAAGTGCGTCAATCCCATTCCTCTATTGTAAAAAACATGGATTTCTCATATAATAAGATGGCTTTCAGGCCGGCATAGCTCAGCTGGTAGAGCAAATCATTCGTAATGATTAGGTCGCAGGTTCAAGTCCTGTTGCCGGCACTGCCAAATCCGCATCACAAGCGGATTTTCTTTTAGAGAAAACAAGGAGTCCAAGATGGCAAGACAATACTGGAAACCCTCAAACATGCTGTATCCGATTCCCGCCGTCATGATCACATGCCGCGATGAGTCCGGACGTGACAATGTCATGACCGCCGCCTGGGCAGGCACCGTCTGTTCCGATCCGGTCATGGTTTCCGTTTCCATCCGCAAGGAGCGCTATTCCCATGACATCATCGCAAAAAGCGGTGAGTTTGTGATCTGCACCACCAACCGGAAACTGGCAAAGGTGACCGATTTTGTCGGGGTGCGCAGCGGACGGGACATGGACAAGTTTGCCCTGGAGAATGAGCTGCATCTGACCCGCGCAAAAGCAAAGCATGTCAACGCTCCGCTGATTGCGGAAAGTCCGGTCTGCCTGGAATGCAAAGTCACGCAGATTCTGGAACTCGGTTCCCATGACATGTTCATCGCCGAAGTGCTCAGCACCGATATCGATGACGCCTACCTCGATGAAAACGGCAGGCTTGATCTGCGCAAGGCGGATCTGATCGCCTACAGCCATGGTGAATACTATGCGCTGGGTGAGCTGCTCGGCAAATTCGGCTATTCCGTCAAAAAGCCAAGAAGAAAGAAAACGCAGAAAAAATAAGCCGCTCCGGATCAATGTTCCGGAACGGCATTTTTCATATCGGTTATTGTGCGGCTTCGAGTGACTGGGTATCTTCGATTTCGTGGATCATATCAATTCTGTGCTGATGTCTTCCGCCTTCGAATTCACTTTCCAGCCATGCGTCCACGATTGCCTTGGCGGTTTCGATTCCGACGATTCTGGCGCCGAAGCAGATGATGTTCGCATTGTTATGCTGTTTGGTCAGTCTGGCTGTGACGGGGTCTGAGCATGCGGCAGCTCTGATGCCCTTCACTTTGTTGGCAGCCATCGAGATGCCCACGCCTGTTCCGCAGATCAGCACGCCGCCGTCCGCTTCATGGTCAGCCACGATCTTTCCTGCCTTGTATGCGGCAATCGCATAATCAAATGATTCGTTTGTGTCTGTGCCGACATTGATCACTTCAATGCCCTTCTGTTCCAGATATGCCATCATCTGAAATTTCATTTCGGTTGCGGCATGGTCATTTCCAATAACAAGTTTCATATCGTCCTCCGGTTTTCGCGCATATTATACGCTATCTTTACGGTTTGCGGTATGTACAGAATCACAAAAACTGATGTCATTTTCAGAAAAAAAATGCCCGCCGCAAGCGGACACTCATGTCTGATTACTTCATCAGGGAAAGCAGGGATGAAAGCAGTGCTGAGCCATCGTCGGCCGCAGATGCGCTCTGCTGGGTTGTGCCGCCGAGCAATGTGCCGAGAATGCCGCCGATTCCGCCGCTCTTGGAGCTCTGGAAGATCGCCGCAAGGTCTGAAACATCAAGACCGTCGGACAGGTCAACGCCCTTCTTCTGATTAGCCTGGGCCTGGCTGCCGGCTGTGGCTGCCGCGGAAATGGATGACAGCAGTGTCGGTGCGATGGAAGCCAGTACGCTGGCAACATCGGCTGCCGGAACATTCGCCTTTGTGGCGATTTCATTGACCGCACTCTCTTCGGAAGAGCCGAAGATATGACGCATGATCGCCGCACCGTCATCAACATCGGCCGCTGCGATCTGCTCAGGCATTGCGCTTCTGTTGGTATGCTGGGTCAGAGCCCCGAGCAATGACTGCGCGCCTGACTGGCTGGAAGCGTTTTTGGTCATGAATTTAATGATGAGCGGAAGTGCATAGGAAAGAATGGTGAGGACATTGATTCCCTTGACGCCTGTCTTCTTGGAAGCCGCATCAACTGCTGACTGCTGTGTGAAGCTGTTGAGTAATACCTGAAGTAAATTATTCATTTGAGGTTCCTCCCTTTAATCCATCATACATCAGCACAGGATCATTCCGGAAGAAAAAGGAATATTTCAGATGCGAAATATCCCTGTTCTTATGATGATTTTACTGATGATCAGGCAAACTCAAGCGCCTCCATGACAGAGGGCACAATCTGCTTTTTGCGCGAGAAGACGCCATGCTGAACAGAATGGGTTTCACCCGGTCTGTCCGGATAGATATCGAGAATCCTGTCCGCCTTTTCCCCGACCGCATAGAAGATGGATCCGTCCTCAAGCACGCTGGTAAAGCATACAACCAGCAGATCGAGTTCCTTCTTTTCATAAAGCCTGTTCATGTCACGGCTGATTTCAATCTCACGGCTTCTCATCTTTTCCGCCGAAGGAACGATGGTCTGGGAAATCATCGTGCGGGTGCCGCCGATGTCATAGAACTTGATATCCTGGACAATCATCTCATAGATGCTCTGATTGAGGCTCGACGCAGACGCTGTAAACATTTCCTTTGCGAAAATATCAATGTCCAGATCAGCCAGGGCAGCCAGGATATTGGCTGTGTCAATATCCTTTCTGGTTGTGGTCGGCGACTGGAAAACCAGTGTGTCGGAAAGGATTGCGCCAAGCAGAAGCCCCGCCAGATTGGCCGGAATCGGAATCTGGTTTTCACGGAACATGGTTGCCACGATCGTTGCCGTGGAGCCGATGATCTCATTGCGGAATGAAACCGGCTGAGAAGTCGCGAAATCGTTGATTCTGTGATGGTCAATGACCTCAAGAATCTGCGCCTTTTCCACATTGCGCACCGACTGTGAGAATTCGTTATGATCAACAAGAATGATTTTCTTGTTTTTATGATTCAGGATATGGAATCTTGACACATAGCCGCATAACTTCCTGTTCTCATCCACCACCGGATAGCTTCTGAACCTCGTCTTGAGCATCTTCATACCGATGTCCTCCGCAAACTCCGTGTCTTTGAAAGTGATCGGATCAGCGGTCATGATCAGTCTGACCGGCGGCGCAAAGAAAAGATAGCGGCTGGTGTTCATGGCGCCATGACCGGAAGTGATAATCGGGCAGTGATGAAGCTTCGCGGCTTCGATCACTTCCTGTCTGATTTCCTTTGCCCATACCACAATGAGCATTCCCGCGCCTTTTTCAATCAGCCGTTTCTGGGCATCCGGATCATTGCCCAGGATGACAATGCGGTCTTCCGCATTGTAATTGTCAACCTTTGTCTCATTGAGGGCGACGATAGAAGTCTTGCCGTTGTAATGAGGTTCATCATCCTGATAGATGATCTGACCGTCGATGGTTTGAGCAATCTCCTCAACCGAGGTCTGTTTCAGCAATTCGATTTCAGCGGCTGTGTCGCCAAGGCCGATATTGGCCAGATCGCTTTTGGAAACATAACCGGCAATCGTTCCGTCCTCATTGACAACCGCGAAGGAATTGCGCTCATGTTCATGCATTCTGGAAATCGCCTCACGCACGGTTGTGTCCGGGGTGATCGCCACCGCATCGTCCAGAGAAAGTTCACCCAGAGTGACCCTGGCATCTTTCAATAATGCCGGGACGGGAAAGCTGAAACGTCTGAGAAGATATTCCGTCTCATTGTTGATATCCCCAAGCCGGCAAGGAATGGCCTTGATTCCCGTTGCCCGCTTGAAAAAAGCATAAGCGATGGCGGAGGCAACAGAATCTGTATCAGGATGCTGGTGGCCAATGATATATACAGGTGCTTCATTTCTCATCAGAAAACCTCCTATTCCCCGCTCCATTTTAGCATGCGCATATGAAAAAGGCATATCGTGTGATATGCCCTAGTTTCCAAGTATTTCATCAGCGTGCAGATAATCGGTGGTGATGGCTGAGATATAAGGATCCAGTGTGCGCACATAGGCATCGGAATTGACCGTCCACACTTCCAGAGGAACCTCATATTCCCGGCACAGCGGAATCAGCTTGTCAGCGGATGTGAACGGAGCGTCCAGGAAGACATCCCTGCCGCCGTCACGCATCTGCTTCAGCTGTTCAAAGAACGATCTTTCCGGTGTGCTGTTGCCGATCAGATAGCCGATCCGTGCGGAAGGATCACGGTTCATGATGAATTCCAGCGCATCGGTGGTGAAGCTGATCCAGGTCACTTTGCCGCGCAGGCCATAGCTGTCCACCATGGCAATCAGAAGATCCGCCTCTTCCTGCGTATCCACCGTTTCACCTTTCATTTCCAGATAAGGATGGATTCCATATGCCTTGCACCAGGCAAGGAACACATCCAGTCTTGTGATTTTCAGGCCGCGGTATGCATCCCCGCAGACAATCCCGAAGTCATATCCGAGAACCTGTTCATAAGTCAGCGATTCGATCGGGATCATATTGGTAATGGCCGAACCGTCTGAATTTCTGGCAACCGCATTGATCGTCTCATTATGCAGCAATACCGGAACCCCGTCAGCGGTGAACTGAATGTCGCATTCGACCGCATTGTATCCCTGTTCATAAGACTGGATATAGGCGCTCAGGGAGTTTTCCGGCGCATTCACATGATAGCCGCGGTGATTGACGGAAGCGATTGTTTCCGTCTTTTTCTCCATCCCCAGCTCACTGAGCGGCACCTGTTTTGTCACATCTGAAACCTCATGGCTTTCCGGCACCGGGAAATATATCTGTCCGTTTTCACTGACTGTTCTGATATCAATGAGATGTCCTTTTTCATCAAAGAGAAGCTTACGTCCGTCATTCAGATATTTTTCGCAGCTTTCACTTCTGGCAAAACCATCCTGGGCACTCAGATAATAGAATCCTTTTTCCCCTTCGATATATAGCAGTGTATCTTCCTGAAGGCCTGCCTTCTGACCGTTTTCATACCAGCAGAGGCCATTTGCTTCCGAGACCCATTCATGATCAAGCAGTCTGCCGGTGCTGCTGAGCGCATAATATTTGCCTTCAATCTCACCGCTCTGGGTGACAAGCCAGCCATGGTCTTTTGTGTAATAGTATCTGCCGTCGCCGTTATCATGCCAGCCTCTGATCAGTCTGCCGTTTTCATCGGTTCTGATTTCATGGAAGATTTTCCCGTCCTCACTGACAACCAGGGAACGGTTGACAACGGGTGTTCTCTCGTCATTCTGACTGCGGTAGAAAATACCGCCGTCCATATCATAGGCGATCGCCTCATCCAGGCGCACCAGCGGTTTTTCATAAACATAGCGGTATTCGGTATCCGCAGTGAATGCGTGGGCATAGATTGTCCATACGGCCAAACCGGCAGATGCGCATAAAACGATGACACTCAATGAGAGCACCACCTTCACCCATTTTTTCAGTCTGCGTTTTCTTTTCTTCTTTGCCATAGGTCTTCCTGTATTCTGATATCTTATCAGAGATTTCTCATTTCAAGAACATCCCGGTTCCACGATTTATGGAATCTTAAAATCAGCGCGGCGAGTTTTTTCGGTGTGATATCCGGCTGTGATGTCAGACACCAGTGCATCAATCCGGTCAGACCGGAAACCGCATACTGTGTCTGCGCTTTTGCGATCTCGCGGTTTTCATCCGCGATGCCTGCGTCCTGAATCTGCCGCAAGAGATACTCCTCCATGAATTTCTCATAATATCCCTTTTCGATCAACAGCAGATAAAGAGATCTGTTGAGCAGGATGTATCTCAGGATATCCTCCATGTTTTCATTGCTTTGATATCCTTGCGCGTCAATCACCCGGCTCAGTGCCGTTTGTGCCGTTTCATCCATGAGATCCTTCACACTTCCATAGTATTTGTAGAATGTGACCCGGCTGACGCCTGCCCCTTCACAGATCTGCTTGATTGATATTTCTTCCGGATCGCGGAAAGCACTGGCCCTGACAAGCTCCTCTTCCAGCATCCGTTTTGTCATCTGTATCCGCCTGTCGGCCGCTTTCCCCATATCCTTTACATCAATCCTCAAAATTGTTAACTATAAAACATATTATATAAATATGTTCACCATCATGTCCACATCTTTTAACCCCCATGGAGGCTTACGCCATCTTTTGACAGATGATAAAATTTCAGACAGCAAAGGAGTTTTTCATATGCATATGGCAGATGCTCTGCTGGCACCTGAGGTAGCCGGCGTGATGGCTGCCGCCTCAGGCGCGGCAGCGGTTTATTCTATTTCCAGAGTCCGCAAAGAGAATCAGAGTGAAAAGATTCCGGTCATGGCTGTTTCGGCAGCGCTGGTCTTTGCGGGTCAGATGATCAACTATACAATTCCGGGAACCGGCTCCTCCGGGCATCTCTGCGGAGGAATGCTGCTGAGTGCTTTGCTTGGCCCGGAGGCGGGATTCCTCTCGATGATCGTGGTGCTTGCAACCCAATGTCTCTTCTTCGCAGACGGCGGTCTGATGGCACTTGGAGCCAACATATGGAACATGGCATTCTACGGATGTTTCATCGGTTCATACTTCATATGGCGGCCGATCATGAACAGCAGGCTGTTCAGCGGTATGGGAGAAAAAGCCGGAACCCGCGCAAAGATCATTCTGGCTTCAATTCTTGGGTGCGTTATCACACTGCAGCTGGGTGCCTTCTCGGTTGTGCTTGAAACAAGCGCATCGGGCATCACCGAACTGCCCTTCGGCGCATTTGCAGGACTGATGCAGCCGATTCATCTGGCGATCGGACTGATCGAAGGTCTGATCACCGCGGCGGTGCTCTGCTTCGTTTATGAAACCCGTCCGGAGCTGATTCAGAATGTGAATCCGGCTTCCTCTGATACAAAGTTCTCATTGAAACAGGTGCTGATGTGCCTTGGCATCCTGGCCCTGGTAACCGGCGGTCTCTTCTCACTGTTCGCAAGTTCCAATCCGGATGGACTGGAATGGGCGCTCTTCGGAAATGCCGAAGAAGGATATGCGTCAAACATGGCGCTGGATGAGGAAAACTTCGGTGTCAGCTCTTCCGCGGCCGATACGGCTTCCTCCATTCAGGAAAGCACCTCATTCCTGCCTGACTACGCCTTCAAGGACAGCGAAAGCGCAGCCGGCACAAGCGTTTCGGGTCTCATCGGATGCGGCATCGTCGCATTGATTGCCGTCGGCATCTCAGCCGCCGGGCGTTTCTTCCGCAATAAATCCGCATAAGCGACAGAATCATACAGGAGCACCTGCTTGGTGCTCCTGTCATCATATGGAGAAGCTATGAACCGTGCTGAACAGGCATTGCATGAATTAAAGGAAATGGATGAGCTGGCTGCGATGAACTCGCCGGTTCATCGTTTTTCTGCTTTGAGCAAGCTTGCCGTCACGGTTTCTTTTATTGTCATTGTCATGTCATTCGGAAAGTATGATCTCAGCGGCGTTCTGATGATGGCGCTCTATCCGTATTTCCTGTTTCAGCTTAGCGGCATCTCCTTTAAAACATGCGTTTACAAAATGAGATATATCATTCCGCTGATTGCCTTCATCGGCATCTTCAATCCCTTTTTTGATCAGGAAACAATGCTGGTGATCGGCGGCATCAATATATCCGGCGGAACGGTTTCCTTTGTGACGCTGCTGATCAAGGGAATGCTATGCTTATGCGCATCCTTCCTGCTGGTCAGCACAACAAGAATCGATGATCTTTGCGCCGCCATGCGCAGAATTCACATCCCTTCTCTTCTGGTCACCGTGTTCATGCTGACATGCCGGTATATCTCCGTACTGACCGAAGAAGTTGGGGTCATGTCGGATGCCTATCATCTGCGGGCGCCGGGCCAGAAAGGAATCGCCTTTGAGGCATGGGGATCCTTCCTGGGGCAGCTTCTGTTGCGGTCCATGGACCGGGCGAAAGAGCTGTATGCGGCAATGCTGTTAAGAGGGTTCAACGGAGAGTTTCCTGAAACACGTGCCTCAGAAAAAAGCGTGTCCTCATTGATTTACGCGCTGGTGTGTATTGCTTTGTTCCTTGTATTGCGTTTTGTGAATCTTCCGGTACTGATCGGAAATCTGTTTGTGAGGTAAGGCCATGATTGAAATCAGAAATCTGACATTTGCATATGAGAAGGACAATCCCGTCCTCAAAGACATCAGCTTTACCGCACAGGATGGCGAATGCATCGGTCTCATCGGTGCCAACGGAGCCGGCAAGTCCACCCTGATGAAAGTGATGCTCGGTCTTTTGGACGGCAGCGGCAGCGTGATTGTGGACGGCACGCCGGTCACGCAGGACACCCTGGCTGAAATCAGAAGAAAGCTCGGTTTTGTTCTGCAGAATTCTGACAGCCAGATGTTCATGCCCACCGTTCATGATGACATGCTGTTCGGTCTTCTCAATTACGGTATGAAGCGTGAGGATGCGGACCAGAAGGTTTCGGAAGTGCTGGACACACTGCATATCTCATATCTGAAAGACCGTTACAACCACCGTATCTCAGGCGGTGAAAAACGCATGGCGGCAATTGCCACGGTGCTTGCCATGGAACCTTCGGTGCTGCTGATGGATGAGCCGACCAGCGCTCTTGATCCGAAGAACAGAAGGATGATCATCAACACCATCCGCTCACTGAAACAGACACGGATCATCACCTCGCATGATCTCGATATGATTCTTGATACCTGTTCCAGAGTCATCCTGATTGATGAGGGCAGAATCATCAAAGACAGCACTGCCGAAGAAATCCTCAAAGACCGTGAATTGCTCGAAACACACTCCATGGAGCTTCCCCTGTCTTTTTCCAGAATGAATGAGCACTTATAATATTGTTGAAGATAAAGGAGTGAATCATATGGGAAGACTGAAAGATCTCAGAGCTCTTGTGGATGAAAAACTGAAGACAATCGATGACGCAAAACGGATTTCCGCCACGGTACATCTGTATGGCGTTTCACTGGCTGCGACTTTGATCGCTGAAAAGCGCGGACTGGATCAGGAATTATGCACGATGGCGGCGATGCTGCATGACATGCACGCGTATCTGTCCGGCTCCTATGATGACCATGCCCACAAAGGCGCAAAGCTTGCGGAAGAAATCCTGGCAGAGCTCAATCAGACAAGCGAAGAGGAAACCGCATGCATCTGCTCGATGATCTATCATCATGATGACAAGGAAGTCGTTGACTCCGCTTATGATGAGGTGCTCAAGGACGCGGATGTGATCCATCATTGTTTCAACGATCTCTCCAAGCCCATCAAGGCAAAGGAACAGCAGCGCTATGACGCCCTGCGTGCTGAATTCGGATTAAAGTAATCAGGCAGCCAAAAAGCATTGTTCTTCGTTCATTGAATGAGCGCGACAATGCTTTTTCTGTTATCTGATTTTCTTCAGTACAATGCGCCACGGATCGCGGGTGCCGATGTTGTATGCCCCGGCGAAATTGCCCTGGTTGATGGCCAGTCCGATGTGATTCATCGAATTGACATAAAGCAGCGGCTCACCGATTTCGACATCGGCAAATGTTTTTCCGTATGCCACAAAGGAGTGGTACACCCTTGTTTTTTCTTTATACACGGACACATCCACGTCCTCGCCGGGTTTCACCCCGAGCTTTCCAAAAAACTCTGTGGAGATGTTTGTCCAGAGACTGCCAAAGCGCACATCGAGGGTTTCGATGGTGCCGTGAATCTCGCCGTTTTCAAAGCTCGGGAACATACCCTCAAACATGACCAGTTCAGCCGGATCGATCTCAGGTCCGATTTCCTCATAGCTGACCTGTCCGCTTGCCAGCAATGCGGCTGTATAAGCGAAGATATCACGGCCGTGAAATGTGGAGGACCATTGGCTTCCGGCACGGCGGTAAACACTGTCATCAATCATGCGCACACTGCGGATGCCAAGCGCCCTGCTGATATGGGAAAGGGTGCCGTTGTCCGGTGTGACAATGAACTGTCCTTTGACCGTTTCCGCCGCCACCGCGTGTCTTTCACTGCCCACACCCGGGTCAACCACTGACACAAAGATCGTTCCTGCCGGCCAGAAAGGCACTGCCTGCAATAAGCGGTAAGAAGCTTCAAAGGTGTCAAAGGGCGGGATGTCATGGGTCAGATTGAACGTTCTCAGCTGATCATCCACGCTCAGCGCCACCCCATACATGGCGGCCACCGCACCGTCGGAATAGCCGAAATCACTCTGGAAAACAATCATGCCGTTCATATTCAGTCTTCCTTTTTCTTTTCAAAACGGATGGTGTATTCTGGTCCGAAACCGGAAGAATACCGGCTGAGGAAACTTCCCTGATTCACTGCCAGTGAGGCATTCATGAGCTCATTGTTGTAAATGACAGGCTCCCCTTTTGCGACTGTGCCGAACACCGTGTCAAAGCGGGTATTGCGATCATAGATCACCTCGTCATTGTGCCTGAGAGTGACATGGATATCATCGCCATATGCAAAGCCTGCCTCAAAGAGCTTTCCGGTCGGAATATTTGTCCACAGGTTGCCGAAATTCGGATCATCGATTTCAATGATACCTTCCGCAAAGCATTCGCCGCATACAGGCTGATGAACGGGCAGCTTTACGATTTCATTCACATCATAGGCAGGTCCGACCTCCTCATAGCTGATGATGCCGGCTGCCAGTTTGGCGGCGCAGAAGCCGAAGAGATCGCGGCCATGGAAAACGGAGGTTCCTTCCGTTCTTCTTAACCTGTTCACTGTCTCATCGATTTCGCGCACTTCCTCGATGCCCGATGTCGCCGCCAGATGAGTCAGGGCGCCGTTATCCGGAGTCACGATATAATAACCGTCCTTTGTCAATGCGACACAGGCCTTTCTGTCCGTGCCCACACCCGGATCAACCACTGACACAAAGACAGTGCCTCTGGGCCAGAAGCTGACATATTGATGAAGGCGGTAGGAAGCGCTCCAGATGTCAAACTGCGGAATTTCATGGGTTGCAGTAAAGATTTCAACGTCACGGCTGACACTGCGCACAACCCCGTATGTGGACGCCACCGCGCCTTCTTTGAATGTCCAGTCTGTCTGAAAGACCAGAACCGGTAAAACTTCGTATTTCATATATTGCCTCTCTTTTCAGATGAACGGATTGTAATAGATGCTGTGATTGATGCAAAGACGCACATAAAGCGTGAATACCAGAACCGCCAGACTCACCGCCATGGAAATGTAATCCGCCTTTTTCAGCGGCTTTCTCGCATACCAGGTGCGCTTGCGGTGTTTCCCATAGCCGCGCAGATCCATGGCGTTTGAAATCAGTTCTATCCGGTCCATGGTTGTCATGATCAGCGGAATCAGGATGGATGCGCTTCTCTTCAGACGTTCCGTCATCTTCGCCTTGGAACTCATCTCCACGCCTCTTGCCTGCTGGGCAAGGGCAATCGTGTTGTAATCATCCGCCACATCCGGGAAATAGCGCAGGGTCAGGGAAAGCGCCGTACAGATCTTGTAACTCACGCCGACGCCATTGAGACTGGACGCGAATTCACTCGGATTGGTGGTCAGCACGAATATGATGCCAAGCGGAATCACCGAAAGATATTTGAACAGCTTCGTGAACTGATAAAACAGCTGTTCCTGCGTTACGGTATAGGATCCGCCAAAGCTGAAGAGCACATGCTTTGTGCCGTAAATCTGAACTCCGTATTCAGGTTCAAACACATAGGTCAGAAAGAAATTGACCACCAGAAATGCCATGACATAAATGAGCATCAGACGGATCTGGGAATAGCGGATCTTCGCCACCCGCATCATTGCAAAGGAGAGGATCATGATCCCCAGAATGATCCGGATGTCATATGTCAGCATGATCGCGCTAGTCAACAACAGGAAGCAGACCAGCTTGGAAAGACCGGAAAGCCGGTGCACAAAGGTATCAAGCTGACTGTAAGAGAACGTTCTGATTTTCATCTGCTCTCATCCTCCTGTCATAATGAATAAAGCATTCCACAAAGGCCTCCGGATCAGAGAATCCGGTTTTTTCAGCCAGTTCAAACAATGATGTCTCACGCAGATTTGCCCGCTGTGTCAGATCCGGATCGCATAATACCTGATAGGATTTTTCATCCGCGAGCAGCTTCGCGTCGCTTAGCACCACCGCCCGTTCGGTATATTCCAGCATCAGATGCATGTCATGGGTGATCAGGATGATTGTCTGTCCCTGCTCATTGAGTCTCTTCAGGAACTCCATAATCTCGGAATAGTGATAATAATCCTGTCCCGCGGTCGGCTCATCAAGGATGAGAATCTTCGGGTTCAATACCAGAATCGAAGCGATGGTGACACGCTTCTTCTGTCCGAAGGAAAGCGCACTGATCGGCCATGAACGGAATTCATAAAGGCCGCAGATCTTCAGCACCTCATCTACCTTTTTCTCAATTTCCTTTTCGTCCACATTGCGGATTCTGAGTCCGAGGGCGATTTCATCAAAGATCATCGTCTTGGAAATCATCTGATTCGGATTCTGCATGACAATGCCGATATACTCTGCCCTTTCGCTGATCGAATATTTTGAAAGATCCTCTCCGTACATGAGCACACTTCCCTCATCCGGTTTGATGAATCCGCACAGAATGGAGGAAAGAGTTGTCTTGCCCGCACCGTTTTTTCCGACGATGCTGAGCATTTCGCCCTCATGGATTGTCAGATTGATCCCATCAAGGGTGGGTTTGACTCCGTCATAAGAGAAGGAAATATTTTTCACTTCAAGCATTTCCTTCCGCTCTTTCGCATCATATCTGCCCTTGTTTTCCTCAAACCAGTATTTCAGAGGGGAACGGAGCTTTTCCGTGTCAATGGTTTCGATTGAAGCCGGCTTCATATCCGCCGTGATTTCACAGCCCGCATATCTTGCGGCTTTGAGATAAAGCGGCTCACGGATCCCGTAGGAGGTCAGGATATTGGCTGCCAGCACGTTGTCCGGGGTGTCATCCATGATGATTCTGCCGTCATTGACCAGAACAATCCGGTCCACATGACGATGCAGAACATCTTCCAGACGATGTTCAATGATGACAATGGTTTTGCCCGATGCGGCAATTTCATCAATCAGCTCGATCGCGGTCTTGCCTGTTTTCGGATCAAGATTGGCAAGCGGTTCATCAAACAGAAGAATATCCACATCATCCACCATGACCCCGGCCAGCGAAACTCTCTGTTTCTGTCCGCCTGAGCAGCGGTGGGGATCCTTGGCAAGATGGGTGTCCATGCCGACCATCTCCGCGGTCTTTCTGACCCGTTCAATCATTTCCTTCTGTTCAATGCAGTCATTTTCCAGAGCGAAGGCGATATCTTCAGCAACATTGAGCCCGATGAACTGGCCGTCGCTGTCCTGAAGCACGGTGCCGACCTTTGAGGAAAGCTCAAACAGCGAGGAATTCTTTGTTTCAATTCCCGCCACCGTAAGCGATCCGGTGATCTTTCCTTTATGGGCAAAAGGGATCAGGCCGTTGATGCAGTTGCCAAGCGTGCTCTTGCCGCTGCCGCTCGGGCCTGCGATCAGTATTTTTTCTCCTTTGCGGATGGTCAGATTGATATGATGCAGAGTCGGTTCACTCTGCTCAAAATACTGAAATCCGAAATCTTTGAAAACAATCATTTCATCATTCATCAGCTGTGTCTCCATACATTAAAAAACAACAAAGGGGAAGCATCCGCTTCCCCTGAAAAACCTCTGCTCAGCCGTTCTTTTTAAGGCTGCCTTCTCCTGTTTTGGTGGAAGCGTATGCCTTCAGAAGGATTCCGCCGATCACGATGGATACGATCGAGTCGAGAATCCATGCCACGATTCCCTGCAGAACGACAGTCTTGACAGGTTCGGAATAAAGAACGATATCAAGCACCGGTGCGACCACCAGCCATGCGATGGCGTTGGCAATCACGCAATAAATTGCAAATGAGATGATTTCACTCTTTTCGAAACGTCCCTGTTCAACCGCAGTACCGATCTTTGTGGCGCCAAAGCCGATCACCAGTGCGGATACACCGGAAGCGAACACCCAGCTCCACCAGGGTGAGCCATAGGTGAGGAAGTCCGAAAGCGCATGGCCGACAAATGCGACCAGGAAGCCGGGCATCGGTCCGAAAACCGCTGCGAAGAATGCGGACACGCCATAGGCGAGCTGAAGATTTGTTTCAGGTACCGGTGACGGAACTTTGACGTACATGAACAGTACGAGGAATATCGCTGCACCAAGTCCGGTGGCGACAATCGCTTTTGTTGAGAATCCCTTCATATGTTTTCCAATCCCCCTTGAGTCAGATTCAAATGCCAAAGCATTACGTGTTAATCTTAACCCCAGATCAGTGGTTTTGTCCATTTTTCAGCCAGGGGATAAAGAAAAGTCTCCTTCCGCGGGAGACTATTTTTTGAGGAGATCTTTTTCTGCTTCTCTGATCCATTGATTCATATTTGAGGCAATCGACTGGAAACCGATTTTCATCGGCGGCAGCGATGCCTTGTAGGTGACCGCCTTTTTCCGGTTGCGGGAATGTGTGCGGGCAATTGCCTTGAGCGAAAGCTTGGCGTGATTGGTCGCCGGGTCGAAATCGATGATCTTGACCTTGATCACATCGCCGATTGCGGCATAGCGCGAAATATCACGGACAAATCCGTCGCTGATCTCGGATATATGAATCAGACCGTTTGTATTGTAATCCAGGGAGACAAAGATTCCGTAAGGCTGTATGCCTGTCACCCTTCCCTCCACGATCATTCCGGCTTTGTATGTCATAACTGTTTCTCCTGCCATGGTGAAAGTATACCACACAAAAAAAATCAGTGTGCTATAATTCAGGAATGACGCGATGGGATTATTTTATGGTTCTGCGCTCGATGCGGCCCTTCATCTCGGCGATGACGGCGGCCGTGCTTGCACAGCTGGTAAAACCGTTTTTCTATTATATCCGCAGCAAAGAATGGCACTGGAAGCTGATCGGTGCCTCCGGCGGCTTTCCGAGCTCGCACAGCGCTCTGGTCACCGCCCTGGCCATCTCGGTCGGCCTGACGGAACAGTTTCGTTCCTCCATCTTTGCGGTCACTCTGGGTCTGGCCGTGATCGTCATTTATGACGCTGCCAATGTCAGGTATTATAGTGGACAAAACGCGAAAGTTACGCAACAATTGATCCGGGATCTCAAGGAGAGATATCCCGATCTGTTTACCGATCCGGTATACGAAACAAAACTGAAACAGGTGCTTGGACACAAGTGGCGCGAAGTGATCGGAGGCATTGTCCTTGGCGTTCTTACCGCCCTGGCTGTCACAAACCTTCTGTAAATTTAGGAGATGTTCAACATGAGCGAAAACAAGACAAATGAGGAAGTAAAAGAGCTTACACCTGAGGAAAGAGCAGTCAGAAATGATCTGCTTGACAGAATTGAACATACGATCAACAAAATCAGACCGTATATTCAGGCGGACGGCGGCGATGTGCAGCTGATCGATTATGAGGACGGCGTTGTCACCGTTGCAATGCTTGGCGCATGTGCCGGCTGTATGGCCATTGACACCACTTTGAATGAAGGCATCCAGGCCCTTCTGATGGATGAGATTCCGGAAGTCAAACAGGTCAAGATGCTCGAATCCACCCCTTACGGATTCTATTGAGATACAAAGAGCGCGAAATCCGCGCTTTTTTTGTTTTTCCGGATTTATTTTCCGATTTCTCAAGAAAAATTCCGGAATTTTTTATATTTTCTGAATTATTTTCGGATTTTTGCGAAAAATATTGACCGAACATGCATTAAGTCTATAATTTTCTCATAAAAGGAGATGATTCTTATGATCGAGAAACCATTTGAAGATTTCGGATCCCTCGTTTTCGGTGAAAGAGAGATGGCTGACCGCCTTCCCAAGCCGATTTACCAGTCGTGGAAACGGACCGTTGCCAACGAAGGAACCCTGGACCGTCAGACAGCCGACGCGATCGCCCATGCGATGAAACGCTGGGCTATGGAAAAAGGCGTTACCCACTTCACCCACTGGTTCCAGCCGATGACCGGCGGCACTGCCGAAAAGCACGATTCGTTCATCGAACCGAGTGCGGATGGCGAACCGATCGCACGCTTCTCCGGAAAGATGCTGATCAAAGGTGAACCGGACGCTTCCAGTTTCCCCAGCGGCGGATTGCGTGCCACCTTTGAAGCCAGAGGATACACATACTGGGATGTGACATCTCCGGTATTCATCCGTGACAAGGTTCTCTGCATTCCCACCGTGTTTGTCTCCTACAACGGCGAGGCCCTTGACCGCAAGGAGCCTTTGCTCAAATCCATCTCCGCTTTAAGCAGAGCCGCCACAAGAGTGGTCAATCTGCTTGGCGATAAGGATGTGAAATCATGCGATATCTCGGTCGGCCTGGAACAGGAATACTTCCTGATCGACCGTAAATATTTCAATCAGAGAGCGGATCTGAAACTGACCGGACGCACATTGTTCGG
This sequence comes from uncultured Erysipelotrichaceae bacterium, assembly GCA_902761625.1. Lineage (GTDB taxonomy): Bacteria > Bacillota_I > Bacilli_A > Erysipelotrichales > Erysipelotrichaceae > Bulleidia. Next base: position 34,095 of record CACWLH010000006.1, on the reverse strand, counting down.
CTGTCCCGCCCCCAAAGCGCAGGAACTGGATGACCATTACTTCGGCTCCATTCCCAAGCGGGTCAGCGCCTTCATGCAGGAGGTCAATGAGGAGCTCTGGAAGCTTGGCATCTATGCCAAGACCGAACACAACGAAGTGGCTCCCGGCCAGTTCGAGCTTGCCCCTGTCTACAATATGGGCAACGTGGCGGTGGATCAGAACCAGGTCATCATGGACATTCTCAGAAAGACTGCCGAAAAGCACGGCCTTGCCTGCCTGCTTCATGAAAAGCCATTTGAAGGCATCAACGGTTCCGGCAAGCATGACAACTATTCCATCGTCACCGATGACGGCCAGAACCTCTTCGCACCAGGTGACAAACCGGCGGAAAACATCCGCTTCCTCGTCTTCATCTGCGCCTTCATCAAAGCGGTGGACACCTATCCGGTATTGCTGAGAATGAGCGCATCCTCCAGCGGAAATGACCACCGTCTGGGTGCCAACGAAGCTCCTCCCGCGATTATTTCCATCTATCTTGGCAGCTATATTGAAGACATTCTTTACAGCCTTTATCAGGGACATGAATCCCAGGCTGAGAAGAAAAAGGAAAAGAAGCCGGACTTCAATCCGGTCAGCGGCTTATCCTATATTCCTCACGACAACACCGACCGCAACCGCACCAGCCCGGTGGCCTTCACCGGCAACAAGTTCGAGTTCCGCATGCTCGGTTCCTCAATGAGCGCATCCTTTCCCAATACCGTTCTCAATGCCATCATGGCACAGGCTCTCAACGAGATCGCTTCCGAGCTTGAAGGCATCAAGTATCTCCAGGATGTGCGTGAAAAGGCGCTTGATATCTGCCGCAATATCATCCACGATCACAAGAAGGTTCTCTTCTCCGGCGACGGATACAGCGATGAGTGGGTCAAGGAGGCCTCAAGACGCGGACTGCCCAATGTGAAGTCATTCATTGAATCCGTGCAGATTCTCAATGATCCGGCGGTCATTGAACTCTTCACCTCCCTGGACATCTATTCCAGAACCGAACTGATTGCCAACCGCAATATTCTGGAAGAGCGCTACAGAAAGGTCATGGGCATCGAGGTCAGAACCATGCAGGAAATGACCAGAAAGTCGGTGCTGCCGGCGATGAGTGCGGAGCTGAAGTTCTATGCCGATGTGCTCAACGCAAGCGGTGAGGCGGCTCCCGCCTATATCAAAAAGAGAGTTTCTGAACTCTCCTCATTGATTGATCAGACATATACAGCTTTGCAGAAGCTGGTCAGAGCCTACGACAAGGCCACCGGCTTAAGCGATTCCTACGCAGCCGGCAAGGATATCTATTACAAGGTCGGTCCGCTCATGAGTCAGCTGCGCACCTGCATTGACAGATATGAAGTGATCGCCTCCAGGGAATTCTACAAACTCCCGCTTTATGAGGACATGCTGTTCAGCCTCTGAGAAATCATGATACTCAAAAAGGATGAGGTCCGCCTCATCCTTTCATTTGGTATCCACGTCAATGCTTCTGGCAGCCAGATTGTTCGCTACCCTTTCCCTGGTCAGCTCAAAGATCACCGAGAAGACCGGCACACCGATGAACATACCGATGATGCCGAACAAAGCGCCGCCGACAATGATCGAGAACATCACCCATAAGGTGGGCAGACCCACCGCATCGCCGAGAATATACGGACCGATCAGATTGCCGTCAAGCTGCTGGAGTATGAGGATAAAGATGGCGAATTCCAGTGCTTTGAGCGGACTGATGATCAGCAGGATGAAAATACTCGGCACAGCTCCGATAAACGGACCGAAAACCGGAATCATATTGGTCAGGCCGACCACCACGGCAATCAATGGCGCATATGGAATCCGCAATACCGCACAGCCCACATAACAGATGATGCCGATGATCAGGGAATCGATGAACTTGCCGAAGATAAAGCGGTTGAAGGTCTCCTTGATGAGTCTTAACAGATGCAGGATATCCGAAGCCTTCTTCTCATTGAGATAGCCGAACAGAACCATCTTGACCTGTCTCTTGAAGCGCTCTTCATCATACAGCAGATACATCGCGATGATTAAGCCGATGAAGCAGTTCATAACACTCCGCGCCACGCCAAGTCCATAATTCAGAATACGGCTCATGCCGCCCTGGGCACCGGCCAGCCACTCACTCAGCGTGGTTCCCGCCGTCGAGACAAGCTTTTCCAGATATTCCGCCAGTCCCGGATTATAGGTGTTCAGGCTTGAAATCAGATCCTGGATGGTACGGATATAGCCGCCGATGGAATCCATGAACACCTTGATGGAATCCGCCAGCTGCGGAATCAAAATCACGAAGAACACCGTGATGGCGAGAATGAATGTGACCATGGCCGCAAACACGGAAAGCCGCCGTTTTACTTTCTGGTCAAGCTGTGAATTCTCCAGCAGTCTGTTTTCAACCAGCTTCCTTAACGGCAGCATGATAAATGTGAACAGCAGACCGATCAGAAACGGCGAGATGGCGCTGATGATCATGCCGATCACGCCGGAAACAGTATTCAGATTGTTCAGCAGCACATAGAAAAGAACGATCAGAATTCCTGAAATCGTAAAAGCGAAAATATGTTCTCTTGTCTCTTCCGGAATCTTATTGAATTTCATAATGGTTTCTTTCTTCAAAAAAATTATAGCATGGTTTGGCGGCACCTTCGCGGTTAAGGTTTCCGCATGACAGTTTAAGATGAATTGTGAATTCCCGTATTGACTTCTCATATTGTCTGTGATTATATATTTAAGTCTTTTATCAAGAATGAGGTAGAGAGTCAGCTCAGTGACCTCATACCAACCTGCGGATCATGTAAGGTGGTAAAGCTGACATCGATAAAGAAAGAGAAAAAGAAATACGGGCTCTTTCTTAAGCTCTTGAAAAGACGGAAAGGAAGGGTCTTTTATTATGTCTGTTATTTATTTTACATCTGAATCCGTTACCAGCGGACACCCCGATAAAGTCTGCGATCTGATCGCTGATTCCATTCTCGATGAGGCAATCCGGCAGGATCCCGAATCGCATATGGCCGTGGAGGCCACGATCAAGGATGATCTGATCTTCGTCTATGGCGAGGCCGGCACAAAAGCAGTCATCGATTATGAGAAAATCGCGCTCGATGTCATGAAGCAGATCGGCTACAACGAGGAATATCATGTCATCACCAAGGTGAACCGCCAGTCCGCGGAAATCAACAATGCCGTTGCCCACGATGAAATCAGCGCCGGCGACCAGGGAATCATGTTCGGCTATGCATGCGATGAGACAGAGGAGCTCATGCCCTATGCCATCGAAACAGCCCACAAGCTTGCAAAGAGACTGGAAGAAGTCAGAAGAAGCGACAGTCGTCTGGGACCGGATGGCAAGACACAGGTGACCGCACGCTATGAGGACGGTGTTCTCAAGAGTGTGGATACCATTGTCATCTCCACCCAGCATACCGCAGACATCACCATTGATGAACTGCGCGAGCTGATGATCAAAGAAGTCATCACACCTGTCATTGAAGCGAAGTACATCGATGAAAACACGAAATATCTGATCAACCCGTCCGGATCATTCATTCTCGGGGGCAGCTGGGGAGACTCCGGCACCACCGGCAGAAAGATTGTCGTGGACACCTATGGCGGCTATGCCCCGATCGGAGGCGGCTGCTTCTCCTCCAAGGATCCCACCAAGGTTGACCGCTCCGCCGCTTATTATGCGCGCTATGTCTGCCGCAACCTGGTTGCCAACGGTCTGGCAAAGAAATGTCAGATCGAGCTCTCCTATGCCATCGGCAAGGCTGAGCCGGTATCCGTCTATGTTCAGTCCTTCGGCACATCCGAATACAGCGATGATGAACTGCTTGCGATCGTCATGAAGAATTTCAACTTCTCCGTCGCCAACATCATCAATGAGCTGGATTTAAGAAGACCGATCTATGCCGCAACCGTCAACTACGGACATTTCGGAAAAGCGGATATGCCCTGGGAACAGTTCAAAAAGATTAATCTGTAAAACTCAGAAGCCATGTCACGGTTCGCCCTGACATGGTTTTTCTTATAGGAGTTTCTTCCGGAAAAAAAAGCACAGCCTGTTTCAGACTGTGCTGTATTTCATAAGATCAGCGTGTGATCATTTTTGCCATGACATCATGGCATCTCGGACAGAGATCATTCTCATCCGGTGTTTCGCTGTAATTCCAGCATCTCGGGCACTTGGTGCCTGCGGCTCTCGTGATCACCGGCTCGCCCTCTCCCTCTGTGATGAGAGCTTTGGAAACGATGAACCACTGCGGAACGTTTGTCAGTGTTCCTTCCAGCAGCGCCTTTTCCTCTGCGCTGCAGGCGATGGTGACACATGCCTCCTGGGCGGAAGCGACCAGCTTGTCATTACGCGCGTTCTCGATGGACTTGTTGACCGCGTCACGGACTTTGAGCAGCTGTTCGAAGTCCTTCTTCACTTCTTCCGCGTTGGCATATTCCTTGACCTCAGGGAAACTTGTGTAATGAACGGACGGTTCTTCCTTTGAACCGAAGTGTGTCCAGATTTCCTCTGCTGTGTAGCAAAGGAACGGAGCCCACATCTTGACCAGGGCGTCTGTGCACTGCCAGTAGACACTCTGCACCTGACGTCTTCTGAGACCTTCCGGCTCATCGCAATAAAGGATGTCCTTTGTGAAGTCGCAGTAGTAGGAGCTCAGCTCATTGACCATGAAGTTCATGAGCACCTTGTTGGCGCTGAGGTAATCATAGGCCATGACATCCTTGCGGTATTCCTCAACGACGTCATTGAGTCTGACCAGGATGTACTGGTCTGTCTTGGTCAGATCATCATAGGCAACCATATCCGTTTCCGGATTGAAGTCCGCCGGATTGATATTTCCGAGCATGAAGCGGAAGGTGTTTCTGATCTTTCTGTACTGGTCGGAAACCTGCTTGATATTGGCCGGACCGAGCTTGAGGTCCTGCTTGTAGTCGGCGTTCATTGCCCAGAGTCTGAACACGTCTGCGCCATTGGTGTTGATGATATCCATCGGGTTGACAACGTTGCCCACGGACTTGGACATCTTTTCACCCTTGGAGTCGCATACATAGCCATGGGAGAGAACTTCTCTGTAAGGAGAGCCGCCCTTGACCGCTGTGCCGACGATCATTGAGGAGTTGAACCAGCCTCTGTACTGGTCGGAACCTTCGAAATACAGATCGCACGGATATTCTCCGCCGCGTGCTTCAAGCTCGGTCCAGGAGGAGCCTGAATCGAACCAGACATCCATGATGTCGGATTCCTTGGTGAAGATGCCGTTCGGGGACTTTTCATTTGTATAGCCTTCCGGAAGCAGATCCTTGGCTTCTCTTTCAAACCAGACGTTGGAACCGAACTGTTCAACCAGGTCAGCGACATGGTCGAAGACTTCCTTTTCCATGATCGGGGAGCCGTCTTCACAATAGAAGATGGGGATCGGAACACCCCAGAGTCTCTGTCTGGAAATGCACCAGTCGCCTCTGTCCTTGATCATGTTGTACATTCTGATCTGGCCCCATTCATTATGCCATTCTACATGATTCTGAATCTGGTCCAGAACTGCCTCTCTGACCTTTTCGATGGAGCAGAACCACTGCTTGGCAGCACGGAAGATGACCTTCATCTTCAGACGGTCATCATGCGGATAGGAGTGGACAACACTCTTGACCGCAAGCAGAAGGCCCTTCTCGTTCATCATGGTAATGATGTTCTTGGAGCACTGCTCAAATGTGAGACCCTGGTTCTCAGGACCGGCCTCCTCATTCATGAAGCCTCTCTCATCAACTGTGCAGATCGGCGCGATGCCGTATTTCGCACAGATATAATAGTCGTCAAGACCGTGGCCGCCGGCTGTATGGACACATCCGGTACCGTCTTCATCAGTAACGTGGTCACCGACCAGAACCGGGCATTCCTTGTTCAGCACGACATGGTGGTATGTGATGCCTTCGAGTTCTCTGCCCTTGAAGGTTCTGAGAATTCCCTTGTTTTCCAGCTTGAATTCCGCAAGCAGATTTTCAGTCATGGATTCCAGGAAGATGAGTTTGCCCTTTTCGGTCTGCACTTCCGCATAGACCAGATCCGGGTTCAGGGATACCGCCTGGTTGGCCGGAATGGTCCACGGTGTTGTTGTCCAGATGACAAAGTAGTCACTCTCATCGAGGATGCCCTTGCCGTCAGCAACCTGGAATGCGACATAGATGGTTGCGTCCTTGACATCGCGGTAAACGATTTCGGAGTCCGCAACAGCTGTTTCATTGTAAGGTGACCAGTAGATCGGCTTGAGTCCCTGGAAGATCAGTCCGTCGAGGGCCATCTTTTCAAAGGCGCGGATCTGTCTGGCTTCAAATTCCTTTTTCAGTGTGATATAGGGATGTTCATAATCAGCGATCTGGCCCAGTCTCTTTTCAGTGGACATCTGGGTTGCGATCTGCTTGTGTGCATATTCAGCGCACTTCTGTCTGAACTCCGCCGCAGACATGGACTTGCGGTCAACACCAAGCTTCTGGATGGCATTTTCGATCGGCAGACCATGTGTGTCCCAGCCCGGGAAGAACGGTGTGTAATAACCGGCCATGGCATGCGAGCGCACAATGAAATCCTTGATGACACGGTTCATCGCTGTGCCGGCATGGAGATTGCCGTTGGCATAGGGAGGTCCGTCATGCAGAATGAATGTCTTCTGTCCCTCGTGTCTCTTGATAATTTCATGATAATGATCATTCTTTTCCCAGTTTTCCAGAATTCCTGGTTCCTTCTTTGCCAGATTGCCTCTCATTTCGAAGTCGGTTTTAGGCATTCTGAGCGTTTCCTTGTAGTCCATATCCTTTTCCTCTCTTCTCACAAAATAAAACGTCCTCAATCTAAGGACGTCATTGCGCGGTACCACCTTAGTTCACGGCCTGTTTTAAGGCCATGCCCTTGTTCATCCCTTAACGCGGGAAATACGTCTGCTCACAGGTGATGTCCTCTCTGTATGCCTCATGTCTGCTTTCACCGTCCGCAGACTCTCTTCAAATCCTCATACAGGGGCGCGTCCTGATCAGCGCAGTTTGTCTTCTGCATCTTTGAGCCACATGAGATCAGGCATTTCCGGCAGCCGGAAATCTTCCAGATCATCAAGCAGCTTTTTCAGTTTTTCACCGGCCTCTTCCTTGACTGAGCCGGCTGCGTCATACAATGTGGACAGATCCTCGAGGATGCCTCTTGCGCTGGCAAGCGCCTCCCGTATGATAATATCCGCATTCTTGTTGGCTGTGTTGATAATATCGTTTGCCTCTCTCAATGAAAGCCTGGCGATGTTTTCGGCAGCTTCCCTTCTGGCGGCATCCTGATTCATCAGCTGCTGGCAGGATTGCTTTGCCTGATCGAGCTGGTACATGGTATCAGCCAGTTTCTGCTGATAGAGCTCCACTTTCTTTTCCAGCTGTTCGATCTGCACGGCGTAGTTTTCGATCGCGTCGTCAACCGCAAACCGGTCATATCCGTTTTTCATTACCCGAAATGCAGGCCTCTGTGTACTCACGATCTATCCCCCTCACATTTCCTGTAAAAACTCAGCCGCTATTCTTCCGCTTTTGGTCTGTCTTGCAGAGCCGGCATAAGTAAACCGGCCGATTCCGCGGATTGAAATCGTAACGTTATTATTGCACAATTCATCAGGCTCTTCAAGCGTCACATGATTGAGCTGGACCAGCCCCTGGCGGATCATTTCCTTGGCCTGTGAACGGCTGATATGAGCCAGTGCGGCAACGATCGCATCCGCTCTTTCACTGGCCGCCACCACGGTGATCCTCTTCTGCACAAACTGCTGCACAGGCCTCTCATCAGTGATTTCAAAGGAGACGCTCAGCTGATTGATGCCCAGCAGATTGGCGCACAGAAACTTTGCCATCGATTCGCCTGTATAGATGTAAATGTGATCATCCTGAATGAAATGATCACCCAGCGCATGGCGGTCAATCTGCAGCGCCATCAAAGCGCCGAGAATGTCGCGGTGGCCGATTTTGCGGAAGCGCTGATCGATCTTTGCCTTGATACATGCAATATCAGAAAAGTCATCTTCCTCAACGTAAAGGAAAATGACTTTTTTTCTGCGTGCGCCTTCATACCCTCCGTCATATCTGACATAAGCCGAGGGCGGAAAGATTTTCATCATGGCACCCTGTTCCTCTTCATTGAGAAAATAGGAGGACACAGGCCTGTGCCACCGTTCACACTTGTTTTTCAGATCATCCAGATGTGCCGCAAGAGAGGCATAATCCGGCTGATTAATCATCGTCGCTGTCCAGGGAGATGACGCCGTCAACACTGACACTCTTCGGTGTGCACAGGATGACATTGTGGCCGATCTTCTGAATGGTTCCGTCCAGTGCAAATACAACACCGGTCAGGAAATCGATGGTGCGCTGTGCATATTCACGCTGCAGACGGTGCAGGTTGACAACGCATGCGCGTCTCTGCTTGAGATGGCGGGCAATCTCCTCCGCTTCCTCAAAGCTTCTCGGTTCAAACAGAACCATCTGCGCATCGGTCGGAATTCTGTTGACAGTTGTCTTCTGTGATTCATAAGTGCTCACAGGTTTTGTGACAGGCTGCTGCTGTACGGGAACCTTGACTTCTTCTTCCTCTTCTTCGTATTCTTCATCATCCTCATCAACGGGCGCGATGAAATTCTTCAGTTTCTCAAATGCCATTTTATATGACCTCCATAACGTAATAATTATAACATTCCGTAAAAAACACTTTCAATGCATTAAAGCCTGGAAACAGCAGTGTTATCAAGGATTCTGCACAGTTCCACGCCCAGTCTGACAGCATTTTCAAAATCATCCAGTCTGCACCAGCAATTGGAGGAATGGATATATCTGACCGGCACGCCGATGACAATAGCAGGCACACCATACGACTGGTTGACCATTGCGCCGTTGGTGCCGCCGCCGCTGCGCACGGACTCCTGAACGGGAATTCCCTTTTCGCGGGCTACATCCAGCGCAAGCTTCTGGAAACGCCAGTTGGTGATCATCGACACATCCATATGTCTGAGCATCGGTCCTCTGCCAAGACCTGCCTGAATCATATATTCCTCACTGAAAGTGTCATCCGCCGGACATCCCTCATAGCAGATCATGACGGAAGGTTTCAGTGCTTCCGCATTGGAGCGCACACCGCGCTCGCCCACTTCCTCCTGTACAGAGAAACTTGCCTGCACATTGCAGGGAAGCTCTTCCTCTTTCAGCCGTTTCATCACCTCGATTGCGCATGCCACGCCGATACGGTCATCAAAGGCTTTGCCATAGAAGAGTCCCCTCTCCTCATCATAGCGGCACTTCACATCCGGCACACAGGGGGAACCGATGCCGATACCAAGCGCCTTCACTTCTTCCGCGCTTGTGGCGCCGACATCCATGACCATATCCGCAACTTCGGGTACGGAGTTCTTTTCAGATGCTTTCATAAAGTGCGGAGGCTTGACCGCAATCACTGCCGGAATATCTTTTCCGTCTCTGCTGCGGATCAGGAAAGGACTGGAAGGAAAGCACATTCTGCTCCAGCCGCCAAGCGGAAGGAAGCGGATCGTGCCGTTGGGCTTGATCGCCTGAACGATTGCCCCCACTTCATCCATATGCGCATCCAGCATGACATTCGGTTTGTCAGAGCCGGGCTCCTTTTCGCAGCGCACATTGGTCATATGATCTGTATAGGTTTCGTACTCTTCGAGTTCGTTCCTTACAATTGCCGCAACATCATCCTCAAATCCGGACGGGCCGAAGGCATCGGACAATGCTTTGATTCTTTCAATTGTTTCCATAACATCACTCCTTGTATGCACACTATCATATGACATTTATTGCATGATGTCCTGTCTGCCGATGATTTTTCCCGATACTTTCATGCATATACATGCATTTATCTGCTCTGGCCATCATAAAAAGTGCAAACCATACCGGCTTGCACTTCGAATGATTCTTTGGATAACGGATCAGAGTACTCGGAAAAACAGCATCGCGATGAATACAATCGCCAGCAGCACAATCAGGCAGATCGGCACGATCGTGAGCCATGCGGATACGATCAGGGCGAACATGTCCTTTTTGTCGATCATATCCTCAAGCGTCGGCTCATAGAGCTTTTCGCCGTTGTATTCCTCATAAATGTCAGTCGCCTGCTCATGCTGGTAATCAAGAGCCCGCTCAACTTTATCCTGGAAAAGCACGTTTACTCCTTGTTCTCTGCCTGCTGAGTATGGTGTTCCTCAATGTCAAGACCATTGAGCAGCGGGTGATGGCAGGCAACGAAATGATGCGGTTCCACCTCTTCCCATGCAGGAACAACCTGTTTGCAGATTTCCGTGCAGTAACGGCATCTTGTGTGGAACTTGCATCCCTTCGGCGGATTGACCGGTGAAGGGATATCACCTTCAAGGATCTTCAATTCCTTATCAGCGTCCGGATCGGTGGTCGGGATGGCCGCGATCAGAGCCTGTGTATAAGGATGGATCGGCTTCTTGAACAGATCTGCGGAAGAGGCAAGCTCAACCATGTTACCCAGATACATAACGCCGATTCTGTCGGAAATATATTTGACGACGGAAAGGTCATGGGTAATGAACAGATATGTCAGATCCTGCTTTTCTCTGAGATCCTGGAGAAGGTTGATGATCTGTGACTGGATGGAAACGTCCAGTGCGGATACCGCTTCATCGCAGACCACGAACTTCGGCTTGACAGCCAGGGCACGGGCGATGGAGATACGCTGTCTCTGACCGCCTGAGAACTGGTGCGGGAAACGGTGCAGGAAGTAAGGCGCAAGACCGCAGTCATTCATGACACTCAGAATATAATCCTGCATTCTCGGGCTGTTGCCGGAGAAGATGTTATGCGCTGTCAGACCTTCACCGATAATCTGACCGATTGTGAAACGCGGGTTCAGGGATGAATACGGATCCTGGAAGATGATCTGCAGATCCTGTCTGAGGATTCTGATCTCATTGTATTCCAGACGGGCAAGGTCAATGCCGTCTGTGTAATACTGATCATATTCCTTGAATTCCGGATTGTTCAGATGCGGTTCACGCAGCTTTTCAATATTCCGGTTGGCTTCTTCAAGCTCGGCGTCGAGCTTTTCAAGCTGTGACTTGTAATCGCTGATCTTGCTGTCATATTTGCTGAGATTCTTGTTCTTGAATTCAGCGTCTTCACGCTTTGCGGTTATTTCGGAAAGCTTTTCGTTGAGCTGTCTGCGCTTGAGAGCAATCTCATATTTCTTTTCGAATGCGCTCTTGACGGGACCGAGATCATCCAGTGTCACAAGTCCGCCGATGATGTTTGTCACATCCTGCAGAGCGTCATGCGCTTCTTTCTTGGCAGCTTCCAGTTCAGCATGCTTTGCGTACTGTTCTGTTTCGGAAAGCTTTTCGTATTCAGCCTGCAGAGCGTCTCTCTTTTCAGCTGTTGATTTGATCAATGCCTTGCGCTTGTCAAGGTCCTTGATTGTTTCGAGCATGTACTTCGGAGCGATATCATCGAGCTTCTTGCCGTAGTACATTGTCTGACCGTCTGTCTGACGGTAGAGCTGCAGAATGGTACGTCCGAATGTGGACTTTCCGCATCCTGACTCGCCGACGAGACCGAAGACTTCACCTTCGTAGATATTCAGTGTGATACCGTCATTCGCTTTGACGAATTCACCCTTTTTCTTAAGCGGGAAATACTGCTTAAGGTTTGTGATCTTCAACAGAACATTCTTATTCGGCTGTGACATGACGGTCCTCCCTTCTAGGATAGAAGCAGCGGATCTGCTGTGTTTCATTTACCTGAACAAGCTCAGGCTCCTCATTCTTGCACTTCTCGGTCGCATATTTGCAGCGGGGCGCAAACTTGCAGCCTTTCGGAAGGTTCAGCGGATGAGGCACCGCACCCGGAATGGATTCCAGACGCTCATTCGCATCGGAATCAAGTCTCGGGATGGAGCGGAACAGACCTTCTGTATACGGATGCATATATTCCGGATTTGAGAAGATGGTGCGTCTGGGTGACATTTCGACGACCTGTCCGCAATACATAACCGCAACATCATCGGCCATCTGGTTGATGACACCAAGGTCATGGGTGATGAACAGAATGGATGTTCCGAGTTCTTTCTTCAGATCATTCATCAGTTTCAGGATCTGAGCCTGGATGGTAACGTCAAGCGCTGTTGTCGGCTCATCGGCGATCAGAAGCTTGGGACGGCAAGCCAGTGCCATGGCGATCATGACACGCTGTCTCATACCGCCTGAAAGCTGATGAGGATACTGCTTCGCGACGATCTCCGGGTTGGGGATCTTGACGTCCCCGAGGATTTCAACGACCTTCTTAGCCGCTTCCTTCTTGGACATGCCCTGGTGGATGATGAATGTTTCAGCAACCTGTTTTTCAACCGTGAACACGGGGTTCAGGGAAGTCATCGGTTCCTGGAAAATAACGGAAATCTTGTTTCCGCGGATCTTGTACATTTCCTGCAGTGATTTCTTTGTCAGGTCCTCGCCTTCGAAGATGATTTCACCGCTTTCAATATAACCGTTGGCGTCAAGCAGCTGCAGAATGGACATCGCGGATACGCTCTTGCCCGATCCGGACTCACCGACGATACCGAGAGTCTTGCCTTCGTCTACTGAATAGTCAACGTCGTTGACGGCCTTAACAATACCTTTCTTGGTTGTAAAGTAGGTATGCAGATTTTTAACTTCAAGCAATGCCATAATAGTCCTCCTTTATCTACCAAGTGATTTCGGGTCAACCGCTTCACGGATCGCATCACCCATCAGGTTGATGCAGATGGTGCAGACACCGAAGATCGCAGCCGGGAATACCCAGCGCCACCAGTACTGCTGAATGACAACCGAGTTGTTCGCACCGGTCAGCATATTTCCCCAGGTGGGTGTAGGCGGAGTGATACCGAATCCGAGATAACTGAGTGATGACTCAGTCAGCATACATGTCGCAAAACCGAGGGTTGCTTCAACGAGCAGGATGGACATGACGTTGGGAAGGATATGCTTGAAAATAATGCTGCTTTCCTTGACACCCATTGCCTGGGCAGCAAGGACGAATTCCTTTTCACGTTCTGCGAGAATCTGGGCACGGATCAGACGGCAGATACCGGTCCAGCTTAAGAGGCCGAGCACCACCATGATCAGATACATACGCAGCTGAACATCGATTCGTGCACCGATGATCGCTGAGAGCAGAAGTGCGAACGGAAGGAACGGCAGCGCACCGATGACTTCGGTGATACGCATGATGATCAGGTCGGTCTTGCCGCCGAAATAGCCGGCAATCGCACCGAGGACAACGCCGATGATCAGCGCGATGACTTCAGCGATCGCACCGACTGTCATTGTTGTTTTACCGCCGTGGATGATTCTTGTCAGAATGTCACGGCCCATGTCATCTGTTCCGAGCGGGTGTCCCTTAAGACCCCATGTCTCAACCTCACCGGTTGTTGTGACAGCATAGTTCTGATAGAAGCCTGAGAACACAGTTGCGATATCGCCGTTGTTGACGGAATTCGGCACATCAGCCTGACCATGGGAGTTGTCGCCCCATGAGATGACATCGTTGTTGTCCATCAGAGCTGTGTAGTGATAGCGTCCGCCGTAGATTTCAACAGGCTTGGATTCAAATTCCGGAACGTTTCTCTCGCCGTGAGTTCCGCTGCCCCAGATTGTGATCTTACCGTTCTGATCAACCGCAGCCATTGTTTCGCCGCTTGCCGCGATGTCGACAACACCGCTGGAGAGGCTGGACGGAATATTCGCAAACGGATTGCCGGTCTTCAGACCGCCATAAGCGACGGAGCCGTCATCCAGAAGCAGGCAGTAGTTATAAGTCGCAATTGCGATTTTCTTGATGCGTCCCTGGTACTCGGATTTGACATCAATATCAGCCATGTTGGAGTTGCCCCAGAAGTAAGCTTCGCCGTCTTCTGTCACAACGCCGCTGATCTGATAGCCGGCTTCAAGCTGAATGACCTTACCGGCCTTGTTGATACGGCTTGTGCCTGCCAGCTCATCGGGAATTCTGTCCTGGCCGAGTCTGGTGTTGCCCCAGACGTAGACCTTGTTTTTGTCATCGAGTGCAACGACATGGTCATAACCGGCAGCGACATCAATGATCTTCGCCTTCTTGACTTCTTCCGGAACCTTTTTGATATCCAGAGTTTCTGTAATCTTTGTATGTCCCCAGACATAGACGTTGCCGTCTGTGTCGCATCCGATACCGAAGGTCGGGCCGGACGCAATCGCCTGAACCTTGTTCTTCATCTGTTTCGGAATGGACATCATTGTTGTTGTCGGAGGAACGTTGAGCTGTGTGTTGTCGGCAGCACCGAGGTCAAGTTCAACGAAATTGGGACCGACGCTGACAAAGATGAAGATCAGGATAAAGACAATCAGACCGGTCATACCGAGTCTGTTGTGCAGGAAGTTGTCCAGCATCATCTTTCCGGGAGACTGAATCTGTTCCTCGACCATGACATCAACTTCTTTGTTGCGGTTGCCGAACAGCCTTGCAAGAAGTGAGTTTTTCTTTTTCTTTTCAGACATAACTATAATCTCCCTTCTTACTTATCCACACGTACACGCGGATCGACAAAGCTGTAGCTGAGGTCCATGATCAGAGCGCCGACAAGGCTGACCACGCAGTAGAACATCTGCATTGCCAGAGCCAGGTCATAGTCATGGCTGTTGAGCGCTTTGATATAGAGGGAACCCATACCGTTGATACTGAATGTGTTTTCAATAATAACTGAACCTGAGAAGATACCGAGGAACCAGCCGATAATCAGTGTAATGACAGGAAGCAGCGCATTTCTCCAAGCATGGGAGTAAATGACTGTCTTTTCCTTGACACCCTTCGCACGTGCGGTCTTGATATGATCCATGCTCAGCGCATCGATCATGGCAGCACGGACATAACGTGTCATTCCGCCCAGGGAGCCGAATGTGATAACAATCAGCGGAAGTGCGAAATAATACAGCATATCGAGCATTTTTCTCAAGCCTGTGTAATTGGCACCGGGTGTACCCATGCCGCTGACCGGGAACCATCTCAGAATGACCGCGAACAGGAAGATGAACACAAGGGCAATGATGTAGACAGGAATACTGTAACCGATGATTGTGAAGACCATCGTGAAGTTGTCAATCTTGCTGCCCTTATGAACCGCACAGTAAATTCCAAGCGGAATTGTGATTCCAAGTGCAAGAATGGTCGAGAAGATGTTCAGGAAGATCGTTGTCTTCATCGGTGCAACAACGACTTCAATGATGTTCTTCTTGAAGTACAGCGAATAGCCGAGATTGCCCTGGAGCAGACCGTTGAATCCGTTCTTGACGGTCGGCATCAGGCCCATCCAGCGTGCGTAGCGGAGAATGATCGGATCATCAAGACCCATCTCCAGACGAAGCTGCTGGTACATTTGCTGATACTGTTCAGGCTTCAGTGATGTCTTCATTGCTTCAAGCTGATTACGGGCAGGATCACTAGGGATCAGGTTAAACAGGAAATACATCAGAAAAGAAACAATAAAGAAGACAATCACCATGTAGAGAATTCTTTTAATAATATACTTTTTCAAGGTGGCTCCCCCTCTCTTTATATGAACTTATTACCCGCATAAGAGCCGAAGCTGATCTTCTGCTTTTATGCTGATAATAAGTTTCAAATCTCTATAAATCATAGAAACCAGCAGAGTACACTGCTTTGTTATGCACTCTGCTGGTTGCATGCCTCTGGTTATTTATTATGAATCAGAATCTAAGATTATTCCTCAATATATGCATAGACAACTGCCTGATAGAAGTCAAACAGTGAGTTGCATTCGAGGTTCTTGATCTTGGAATTCATAATGTCGTAATAAACGTTGGAATACAGCGGAACTTCAGGGAGATAGTCATTCCATTCATCAATGAAGTCTACCCAAGTCTGCAGATATGTTGCGTCGTCGCCAGCTTCAACACCATAAACCATATCCATGGAGAGCTTGTCGAGCTTTTCATCATCTGTGAAGTTGGTGTTCCATCCCTGAGCTACCAGATCCGGATCCATTGTGAACTGGTAGGACTGGTCATAGAGAGCTGTGAAGTTTGTAGCGAGGTTGTACATGCCATATGTCTTGACACCATACTGTTCACCCTGAGTTGCATCACGGTACATGTAGTTCAGAAGGTCGTCGAAGGACATAACGTTCTGGTTGATTTCCATACCAGCCTGCTTTGTCTGTTCGCCGTTAGCGAGCATGACAGCGAGGAGTTCGGATACGGAGTTGCCTTCAGAAGAGGACCACTCAATGTGCAGAGGCATCAGCTTCTTGCCGCCGACTTCAACAACACCTGTATAGTCTTTGCCTTCCGCAACCTTAGCTTCTTCGTCTGTAACTTCCTTGTAACGGACAAGGCCGGAACCGTCTACATAGTCTGTGCCGTCAGCGTTGTAAACCCAGCCGCCTTCCTTGAGGACTTCGACCGCCTTATCAAGGCTGTAGTCATATGTTTCGAGCTTTTCAGCGAGCTGTTCTTTGGAATCCTTGTACATCCAGGAAGCGATTCCGTAAGGACCATGAACGACTGAACCGTAACCTTCGCAGAACTGGTTAGCGAATTCGTTTCTGTCGAGCAGGTAAGCAACTGCATGACGGACTTCCTTGAACTGTGTCGGACCGAAGTCGCACTGGAACATCAGCTTACCATAACCGTTACGGTCGTAGTGTACTTCAGAGAATCCGCCAGCTTCAACGAGGTCGAGAGCTGCGTTAACCTGAGCACCGCCTGTGATGGCGGAGAGGAAGTCGATTGCGCCTGTCTTCAGAGCGTCAATCTGTGTTTCATCTTCAGCCTTGACAACGATGATCTTTTCAACATGAGGCTTCTGGCCTTCGAAGTTTCCACCGTAGTTCGGGTTGATTTCGAGTGTAGCTGTAAGAGCTGCCTGGTCGAATTCCTTCAGTGTGTAAGGGCCGGCAGAGATTCTGTCAGCATATACATAACGGGAAGCATCGAGTTCGGAAGCTGTGATTTCACCGTCTGTGAAGTAAGCGCCGTCGCCGTCGTCAGCAACCTTGATGTCTGCCTGGCTCGGAGCATAGAGCTTCATGGAAATCGGGGACAGATTAGCATAGCTCTCTTCGAAGTAATAAGGAACATAGTCAGATGTGATGGAGATTGCATATGTGTAATCGTCAATCAGTCTGACACCGGACAGTTTGTTTGTCTCGCCGTTCTGGTATTCCTTGGCGCCGACAACCTGGTCAGAGGAAACTTTTGCGCCAGCTTCCTTGTTCTGTGCGGAGTAAGCAACGAGTGCATAAGCGACATAGTTAGCAGCTGTGATCGGATCGCCGTTGTTGAATGTCAGGCCTTCCTTGATCTTGACTGTGAATGTCTTTGTGCCGTCATCGTTTGCGACAGATTCGATACCTGCGCATGTTGTAGCGTTTTCGACGAGTTCGCCGCCCTGGTCTGTTGTGACTGTTCCGTAGTCATCAATCAGCTGACGGATCATTGCGTCTGAAGCGTTGTTTGTCCACCAAGCATTACCAAGGTCACCGGACAGTTCGGTTGTGCTTCCGTAGATGATCTGGCCGCCGACTTTCGGTTCGCCAGAGCCTTCGGAATCAGTGTTGCCTGAAGCTTCGCCGCTGCCTGAGCATCCTGCAAGCATCGCAAGAGCAAGAACACCGGCTAACCACTTTCTTGAATTGCTCATTTTCTTTCCCTCCTAAGCAATACATCAATGCATTAAATCGATGCATTTATATACCGTATTTTATTATTTCTCATACACCCTGTCAATGACGCGTGCTTTTTTACACTGGCCCTTCTTCCAAATATACTGAAAATTTTCAGGTGTTATTGAAAAAGTTTTCTGTCGTTTTCATAATGGAAATATTCAATCACTTCCGTCAGCGCTGTCCGATGTCAGTCTGTTTCATGCATGTTCCGAAGCGTTCCGCCTTCCTTTATATATAAAGCGGTTCAAAAAAAGTCTTTGCTTATACACATTTTTGCCCTCACCGCCCTGTTCTCAAGTCCAAACCATGCATTGTTTTCTTCTGACTGTTCTGATTTGCTTTGACTCAAAGAAAAAGCAGGAGAGTCCCATTTCCGGCTTCCCCTGCCCTTTTCGCCTTCATTTCATGATCTGAAGGCGCCTGTTACATATTTATTAAGATTGAAGCGGTTTACACTGTTACCGTGTCAATTGGACGCGGCTGAACCGTGAACCAGCTCAAAATCCATTCCGCTGACCTTTCTGGCAAATATCATGCAAAGTCCCGCCGTCATCAGCTGCAGGCCCGCAACAATCAGTGTGCTGCTGAGCGAAACGGTTCCGGAAGACACAAAGAAGCGGATGATTTCGGCGGCGGCTGTGATGAATGCGGCGATTTCGATCACCGTTGCCTGTGCGCCGAACGAAGGTACGCATTTCTCATACAGCTCTTCGCGGATCTCGCTGCCGGTCAGTGTGAACTCGGCAAGTCTTGCGCAAAGAAACAGAAGCACGCAGATCCCCACCGCAAACGGAATCAGCACAAACAGATTGTCCACCATTCCGGTGGCCGGTATACAGCCGGAGGCGATGGCACAGATCAGAGCCGGTGCGGCACACAGCCACAGGATGAGCTTTGTCTTTTTCAGTTCAGCCTCTGAACCGGTGTGTCTGCGCAGATTGCCGATGTATTCATATTTCCCGTCTTTTTTGCGGTACAGCTGCTTTTTTTGTTTTTCTTTTTCAAACAGTCCCATATTGCTTACTCCCATGAATATCCGAGGCTTTGACTCACGTATTTTAATCTGCCTGTTTTGTTTCTTCAATTCTTTGTTTTATGATATACTCTATTTTGCATCCGGAGAATTACCCAAGAGGCTGAAGGGGGCGGTTTCGAAAACCGCTAGACGTGAAAGCGTGCGGGGGTTCAAATCCCTCATTCTCCGCCATGATTGAAAAAGCGCTGAGGATTCAGCGTTTTTTCTTTTTCGTTATATATGACAGATATTTATTTACAGTTTTTCGATCTCGCAGTCACGCATGTAGAACGGAACCGTCTGTTCGGGCAGACCGTCTTTCATAATGATATTCGGTGTTCCCTTGATCAGGGGTCTCATGTATTCCAGTGCCGCTTCGGTCACTCCCCTGAAATTGGGCAGCAGCCATTTTTCCGGCAGATTGCGTACGAAGTTGGCAACCTTGTCAGCATCAATGGCAGTGAATTCCACATCATATTCATCGACATCCGTTCTTCTGCGGATGCTGACCATCTTGCCCGTAAAGGAAGGATCTGCAGAACGCATATGCGCGCTTAAGCCCAGACGGAACGATTCATCCACATCCACCCCGGACTGTTCGGTCGCATGGCAGCGCTGGGAGCTGGAAAGATCCATGACCTTGCAGCGGGAGCATACACCCGAATCAAGAATCATCTCCTCAAGCGCCTTGCCTGCTCCGCCAAGCACGGCATGGCCGAAAAGATCATTGCGCGCTTCACCGGCGCTGACATATGTGCCGTCGGGATAATGGGCGCCTTCGGAAATCACCACGAAGCATTTGGACTTCTCATCGATGCATGTTTTGATTTCCTCAAGGACCGTCTCCCTGTCAAAGCTCTTTTCGGGAACAATCAGCACATCGACAATGCCGGAAAGACATGCCGAAGCGGCAAGCCATCCCGCATCTCTTCCCATCGTTTCAAGAATGAAGACTTCCCTGCGGCTGGCCGGGTAAACATTGACATCCTGCCAGCACTGCAGCGCGGTGGTGGCGATGAATTTGGCTGCGGATGCGAAACCGGGCGCGTGGTCGATCTGTTCCAGATCATTGTCAATGGTCTTGGGGCAGCCGATGAAGCGTCTGTTTTTGATGCCGTTTCTCTTTGCGTATTCGGAAAGCGAGGCAACCGTGTCCATGGAGTCATTTCCGCCGATATAGAAAAGTGTCTCGACATTGTATTTCTCCATGATCTTCATGATCTTCTCGAAATCCTCGAGATTGTCTCTCTTCAGCTTGTATCGGCATGAGCCGAGCGCGCTTGACGGTGTCTGTCTCAACACCAGATTCTCACGTTCGGTCATTCTGGTCAGATCGACAAAGCGTTCCTGAAGAACACCCTCGATGCCGTTGATTCCGCCGTATACATGATCATAGAGCGGATTCAGCTGGTTTGCCTTGATAATGCCGGCAAGGGTCGCGTTGATGACTGAGCTCGGACCGCCGGACTGAGCAACAATACAATTCGCCATAATGATATTTTCTCCTGTAATTACCAACTCAATTATAACAAAACAACAACAGGCGGGTACGCACTGTTGCTGTTTTTGACTATGATTCTTCGCTGAGCTCCTCCCACTCATCCATCAGGCGGGCGGTGTCATTTTCCAGAGCGGCGACTTTTTCATCGAGTTCATTGAGCTTTGTGTAATCCTGGTAATATTCCGGATCAAAGCGCAGTTCTCTGAGTTTTTCGAGTTCCGCCTCGGTTTCGGTGATCTTCTTTTCCACCGCGGCCAGACGTCTTCTTCTGCCTTCCGGGGACAGACGTTTCTTCTCATCCTTCTGCACAGAGGCTTTCGGCGCTTCGGCCTTCTGGATGATGGTTTTTTCCTTGATGCGCTCCATATATTCCTCATAGGTTCCGTCAAAGAATTCGGTCGTTTCATCATCATTGAGAATGAGCAGACCGGTGGCCAGCTGGTTGATGAAATAACGGTCATGGGAGACGAAGAGAATGGAACCGGTGAAGCCTTTCAGGGATTCCTCAAGCGCCTCCTTGCCGGGGATATCAAGATGGTTGGTCGGCTCATCGAGAATGAGCATATTGGAATGTTTCAATAACAGCTTGGCAAGCGAGAGTCTCACCTTCTCGCCGCCGGAGAGCACATCGACGGTTTTGAACACATCATCCGCCGAGAAAAGGAACTGTCCCAGCACTCCCCGCACCGCGGTTCTGTCCAGCTCGGGGTTTTCATCCCAGAGCTCCTCCAGTACGGTCTTGCCGCTGGAGAACTGGGCCAGCTGCTGATCAAAATAGCCGACTTCAATCTGATGACCGTACAGAAATGATCCGCTTAAGGGTGCCTGCAATCCCATCAGGGTTTTGACCAGGGTGGATTTGCCGGTGCCGTTGGAACCGATCACGCCGATGCGGTTGCCTCTGTGCATTTCCAGGGAAACCTCACACAATGGCCTGTCATATCCGATGACCAGTTTTTCAACATCGAGCACCCTTTCGCCGCCTTTGATGGCAGGCGTGAAATGGGCATGGAATGTTTTGGTGTCGGCTTTCTCCACTTCGATCTTATCCATCCGTTCAAGATATTTGATCTTGGATTGCGCGAAGGCAGCCTTGTTTTTCTTGTAGCGAAATTTTTCAATCAGTGCCTGCAGGCGCTGGATGTCTTTCTGCTGTCTGTCATATGCCTGCTGAAGACGTTCCAGATCATTCTCCTTCTGAACGGTGAAAGAGGAATAGCTGCCGGCATAGCGCTTCATTTTACCGAATTCCATGTCATAGACAAAATCCGTGACACGATCCAGGAACATCCGGTCATGGGATACGACCACAACCGCCCGGGGATAGTTTTTCACATAGCCTTCCAGCCATTCGATCGCCGACAGATCCAGATGGTTGGTCGGCTCGTCAAGCAGAAGCACATCGGGCTTTGACAGCAGAAGACGCACAAAAGCGATTCTTGTCTTCTGACCGCCGGAGAATTCGCCGATCTTCTTTTTCAGATCGGAAAGATCAAAGCCGAAGCGGGTGAAGACGGTTTTCATTTCCGATTCCCAGTTATAGCCGTTGACTGATTCGAACTCTTCCTGAAGTCTGGCATACTGGGCAAGGATCTTCTCATTCACATCGGTTTCCATCTGCTTTTCAAGCTCACGCATTTCATCCTGAAGTTCAAAGACATGCGCGTAGATGGTCATCAGCTCCTCTTCGACGGTTCTTTCATCATGTTCCAGAACTTTCTGGGCCAGATAGCCGATGGTGATGCCGTTTTGTTTTGATATGGTTCCCCTGTCAAAGTTTTCCTCTCCGCAAAGGCATCTCAGAAAGGTCGTCTTGCCGCAGCCGTTCCGGCCGACAATGGCGATCTTTTCTTTTCCGCGGATCTCAAAATTACAGTCCTCAAAGACTGTCTCGGCTCCATAGTATTTGGCTGCTCTGCTGATCTGGTAAAGCATAAAACGACTCCTTAAAAAACGGGAATGGAGTTTTCTGAGAATTCCATTCCCCGTTGATTTTGTTCAGTTAATCAGAATAAGAGGTTGCGCGGTGTTCTTGCGAACGGGATGACGTCTCTGATGTTCTCCATGCCGGTGATATACATGACCAGACGTTCAAAGCCCAGTCCGAATCCGGCATGCTGGCAGCCGCCGTATCTGCGCAGGTCGAGATACCATTCCAGGGTTTCCTTGTTCATGCCGAGTTTTTCCATCTTGGCCTCAAGCAGATCAAGTCTCTCTTCTCTCTGGCTGCCGCCGACCAGTTCACCGACACCCGGAACGAGCAGATCGCATGCCGCGACTGTCTTGCCGTCATCATTCTGTCTCATATAGAAGGCCTTGATTTCCTCCGGATAGTTGATCAGGAATGTCGGGCCCTTGACAACCTTTTCGGTGATATAGCGCTCATGTTCGGTGTTGAGGTCCATACCCCAGTAGATGTTGCTGTTTTCAAACTTCACATCCGCCTGCTTGAGCAGTTCGATTGCCTCTGTGTAGGGCATTCTGCGGAATTCGCTGTTTCTGACATGATTCAGTCTTTCCAGAAGGGTTGTGTCGATTCTTTCATTGAAGAACTTCATTTCCTCCGGGCATGTCTCAAGGATATAGTCGATGCAGTACTTGATCATGTCCTCGATCACATCCATATCATATTCCAGATCGGCAAATGCCATTTCCGGCTCGATCATCCAGAACTCAGCCGCATGGGTTGTGGTGTTGGAGTTTTCCGCACGGAAGGTCGGTCCGAATGTATAGACATCACGGAAAGCAAGCGCAAAGGCTTCCGCCTGCAGCTGACCGGAAACGGTCAGTGAGGCATGCTTGCCGAAGAAGTCCTCTTCATAGTTGGCATCATCTCTGGTTGTGACGGTGAATGTCTCACCTGCACCCTCGGCATCGTTGCCGGTGATGATCGGTGTGTTGACATAGACAAAGCCCTGTTCCTGGAAGAACTGATGGATTGCCATGGCCAGGCAGGATCTGACTCTGAATACTGCCGAGAATGTGTTTGTGCGAGGACGCAGATGTCCGACTTCACGCAGATATTCAAAGGAATGTCTCTTCTTCTGCATCGGATATGTGCCGTCGCACGCGCCTTCGAGATTGATCTCAGCCGCCTGGATTTCAAAAGGCTGTCTGGCATCCGGTGTCGGCACGTATTTGCCGATGACCGAGATCGCGGTTCCGGTCAGGTATTTGCTGACCTTGTCATAATCCGTAAGCGAGTCGGCGGAATAGACAATCTGCACATTCTGGAAATAAGTTCCGTCATTGAGTGCGATGAAAGACACATTCTTGCCGGCGCGGTTTGTACGGATCCATCCCTGGACCTGAACATAATCGGTCTGGTCTCTTTCAAATTCAGTTGCGTCTTTTGTCAGTGCATAAAGTTCACGGACGCTCATTTCTGTAGGCATAATTCTTATCTCCTTCTATTTCCTGATTGCGTTGGTTTCAAATACAAGTTCCTGGATGCTTGAAACAACATCCACACTCTTCACATATATTCCTGCCGGAACCGAGAAGTGTTCCATCGCGAAGCTCACAAAACCGCGGATGCCGCTGTCAATCAGCAGATCAACGGTTTCCTGCACATCCTTTGAAATACACAGGATGGCAATACGGCAGCCCTCGGGCATTTTCTCTTTCAGCTCACTCAATGCATAAACCGGCACCGGCGCCCCCTGCACCTTTTCCGGTTCAAGATCGAATGCACATACGATTTCACCGACCACATGGTTCCAGTTATTGTAATTCATCAATGCCTTGCCGAGATTGCCTGCACCGATCAGAATGATTTTCTCATCAAAATTCACACCGAGCTGCTCAGAGAAAATCTCAATCAGATCATCCACGTTGTATCCGTATCCCTGCTTTCCGAGATTGCCCAGGAAGCTGAAATCACGGCGGATAGTCGTGGACTCAATGGAAACATACTCCGCAAGCTCACGCGACATGATTCTTCTGACACCGTCGGATCTGAGTTTGCGCAATGCTTTTAGATAAACAGGATATCTCTGTAAGGTTGCTTTTGGTACTTTTCTCTCCGTCATATTTATCACCGTTACAATCTTACACCAAAAGGCTATTTGTGAAAATATTGAAATATTAACAAGTCGCGGTTAAATCACTCTTCTTCGCCCGGCATCAGCATGCCCGGATCAGCCGAGGCGTCAAATCCGCCCCGCTCGCCATGCATATAGGCGACATATCCGGCGGCGCCGATCATGGCCGCGTTGTCCGTGCAGCAGTATAACGGCGGAATGATCAGATCTGTCTCTTCAATCTTCGCCATTTCCTCTTCCATCATGACACGCAGTCTGGAATTGGCCGCCACGCCTCCGGCAAGCACCAGCATCTTCGGCTGATATTCATGTACAGCGGCGATGGTTTTCTTCACCATGGAAGTCAGCGCTGTCTCCTGGAAACAATATGCCGCATCGGCGATATTGATTTTCTCGCCCTTCCTCTCTTCTCTTTGGATCATCTGCAGCACCGCTGTCTTAAGACCTGAGAATGAGAAGTCATAGGGATTGGCGGTTTTCGGAGTCGGCAGGGAATAATGCGGCTTTCCCTCTTTTGCGATCTTGTCGATCTTCGGTCCGCCCGGATAGCCCAGGCCAAGCACTCTTGCGACCTTGTCATAGGCTTCGCCGATGGCATCATCGCCGGTTGTGCCGATCTCTTCAAAACTCCATTCATCCTTCATCCATACCAGCTGGGTATGTCCGCCTGAAATCACCAGTGCCATCAAAGGGAATTTCAGTTCTGCAACAAAACGGTTGGCATAGATGTGGCCGGTCATATGATTGACCGGAACCAGCGGTTTATTGAAAGCCCAGGCGATGGTCTTGGCCGCCTGCACGCCGACATGAAGGGAACCGATCAGACCGGGTCCTCTTGTATAGGCAACCGCATCGATGTCATCCATGGTGACCTGTGCCCTGGCAAGCGCCTCTGTGATGACGGTTGAGATATTCTCTACATGGATGCGGCTGGCAACTTCCGGCACAACCCCTCCGTATAATGTATGCACATTGATCTGACTTGAAACAATATTGGAAAGAATCTCTTTTCCATCGCGCACAACGGCGCACGCTGTCTCATCACAGCTCGATTCAATCGCTAAAATCAAAGTCATCTTCCAGTCCTCCGAGCGGTTTGATCATCAGCTGGGCGTCCTCGCCGTTTTCGTAATAATGCTTACGGAGCGCAGCTGTGATAAAACCGTATTTTTCGTATAGTTTCTTCGCTCTTTCATTGGATACGCGCACTTCCAGGGTGAGATTCTCACAGCCGTTTTTCACGG
Source organism: uncultured Erysipelotrichaceae bacterium (assembly GCA_902761625.1). Taxonomy (GTDB): domain Bacteria; phylum Bacillota_I; class Bacilli_A; order Erysipelotrichales; family Erysipelotrichaceae; genus Bulleidia. Next base: position 8,497 of record CACWLH010000006.1, on the reverse strand, counting down.
CCTGTTTCACACAGAAGTCCATCAGTTCACTTCCGCATCCATTTCCCCATGATTCATGCGCAACCGCGATATTGGCCAGCTGCGCCTGTTCATAGGTGATCCAGAGATCAGCGTATCCGATCACCCTTCCGTCTTTTTCATATACATAAAGAAAGGCGAACGGGTTGTCATCCATTTCATAAAGGAACGCATCGATCGGCCACGGGTCATCCTGAAACAGTTCGTTTTCAAGTTCCGTGATCCGTCCGAGATCCTCTTTTCTCATTTCCCTGATCATTTTTTAACCATGTATGATTCTGAGGACTTGAGATATTCGGGAACGGTCAGATGAACGTTGTCCATTCTTTCCCACCGGTCCTTCACCGCCAGGAAGTTTGCGCAGATATCCGGCCATGCGTCTTCCATGCCGATCAGTCTGCCGTCTCCGATGATTTCCTCACCGTTATATTCATTTCTGATCTCTTCGCACTCTTTCACGCTGTCCTCATTCACGGCAATGCCGTCTTTATAAAGATTTGTATAAGCGCGCTTCGAACGGGCATCCATGATCACGCGGCATGTTCTGTTTCCCGCATACAGCTGCAATGTGCCGACTGTATAAAGCGGAATGTCTTTCATTGCGCATAAGACCTTTGCCACGGTCATCGCGATTCTGACACCGGTATAGGAACCCGGTCCCTTTGAAATCACAACCTGTGAGATGTCATCCGGTGTGACACCCGCCTCTTCGCACATGGCAATCAGTTTCGGGAAGATCTCTTCCGACTGTCTTTTCCAGCACTGCTCGCAGACAGAGGCGATCAGGGTGTCATCCCTGATCAGAGCCAGAGCCAGAAATACATGGCTTGTATCCATACATAATGTGATCATGCGATTTCCTCCAGAAGCTTTTCATACGCTTCACCATGGGCTTCAAAACTGAACTCCCGCTGATCCTCTTCCATCAGATGAATGGAAACAGTGAGATATTCCGCGGGGATCAGCTGCGGTGTGAACTGCGACCATTCGATCACAGTCAGCCCGCCGTCTTCGAGCAGCTCCTCAAAACCGAGGTCCTGCGCCGCTCCCTCCAGACGGTATGCGTCAATATGATACAGAGGCATTCTGCCTTTGTAGATTTTCAGAATTGTGAATGTCGGACTGGTCACGTTGCGTCTGACGCCAAGTCCCTTCGCGATTCCCTGGGTCAGGGTTGTCTTGCCTGCGCCAAGATCGCCGTCAAGAAGTATCACCATATTCTCAGACACATTCTCCCCGATCTTTCTTCCGAGCTCATGTGTCGATTCAATACTGTCCGTATATGCTTTCCATTCTTTCATATATACCTCACGCCACGCTATTATAGTACGTTTCCCCTTTGAATGACAGTGGATTCAGTGATTGCGCAAAAAGCATAAAGCCATATGAAAAGCCGGCTGAGCCGGCCTTGATCTGTATCAGAGCAATGTATCAGTCCAAAGACTTCCATAGGAATGCAGTCCCGGTATGAGAGTGTTGACACCGATGAATGTGAACAGCACAACCGGTATGGAGATGATCGCATACCATGCCAGAAAGGTTCCCGTTTTACGTCTGGTCAGCCGCAGATGCAGATAGATCGCATAGAGAATCCATGTGATGAGTGCCCATACTTCCTTGGGATCCCATGTCCAGAAGCTTGACCAGGCCTCTTCCGCCCAGATGGCGCCAGAGAGAATCGTGATCGTCAGCAGCAATAATCCCACCGCGATCAGTCTGTAAATCATATAATCCATCTTTTCCAGACGCTCATCCTGCGGATTCTTCCGGTAAGTCAGGATATAGCGGATCCCGGCAGCGCCGGCCAGCAGGAACGATGCATAGGAGAAAGCGGCGGAACCGATATGGAAGCCGAACCACGCGCTTCTTAAAGCAGGCATCAGTTCTGTGATCTCACGGGGCTGCAGAGCCGCATACGAGAGAATCAGGAATGCCATTGCGGCGCCAAAAGAGTCAATCCATTCAATCTTCAGCTTATAGTGCATGAAGATCAGAATCACCGCGATTCCCCATGAGAAGGAGGCGGCGAATTCAAACTGGTTGGACAGCGGCAGTCTTCCCGCCTTCACACCGCGCATGATGAGATAAACAGTTTCGAAAGCGGCAGCCGCCAGGAAGATATACCATGCGATTGTATTGAGTTTTTTCTGATGGAAAACCATGGCAACGAACATGCCCACCATGGATAAGAAGTAAAGCACAAGTCCGGCGAAGAAAGTAAAATCAAGCATCTTTCTGTTCCCCTCCCCTGTTTCTGTATTCTCTCAAAGCGTCATTCAGAAGAATTTTCATTCTCTCCTGCTTTGTGCCGATCAATGTGTAGCCTTCCTCATTCACACAGACCAGAACCGGCTGCAGGAAAAACGTGATATAAAGACCGACGGTCATGATCAGAAATGAAAGCAGCAGGCAGAGATTGACGAATGCCGGAGACTGTTTGATTCTGAGTCCCGGATATTCGACCGGATCATCGAAGTGAATGGAGAATTCACCGATTTCCTGCACATCCCCCGGGAATGCCAGCATCACTTCCTTCTGCGCTCCATCCTCCACAACCGTATAGACATAAACGGGATTTTTATATGATCCGCTGGTGGAGCTGATCACCCGCATCTGTCCGTTCTCTTCGACAAAATCAGGATAGAGGTTGTCATAGAGAATACCGTTTTTTCCGTCGGCGGAAAGGAAATCATTTGTTTCAAGATAGAATGAATCCTGCTTGCCATCGCCGCTTGTGACCGTGACTCTTCCGATCGTGCCGTAAGTCTGCTGGTAAACCTTGTATCTTCCGAATGAGACGGGATGGTTGACACTGGATTCCCTCAGGCCGCTTTCTCTGCCATCGGGCAGGATGATATTGACCATGCTTTTGAAATCGAGCTTCGCGTCGGTTTCAATGGAGAAGGAATCGACATAGATCTGTGTGCCGTCTTCCAGCGTGATCGACTCTTTGGGCATGCACGTTTCATCCAGAATCCGCGGCAGATACATGGCGGCTGCCCAGAAGATGACCGTCAGCAGAATGCCGAGATGGGTAATGAATGTGCCGAAGCGGCCGAAGCTGTTTTTCGAATAAACCGTACCTTTGCCTTCAAATTCATTACGTGAGCAATGATCCTTTTCCAGCGCCCTGCGCACTGCCTCAATCTCAGCCTCATTCAGCTTTACAGCAGCCGGAACCTGAGCCGCTTTTTCAATTTCCACCCGGTGATTGAGCACAGAGCGGAAACGGATCACAGAACAAAGGGTCAGATTGACACACAGCAATGCCGAGATCAGCAGAAAATACCACGAAGTGAAGATATGGTCAAAGCCAAGCGCCAGGATGATCCGGTACATGGACGGATATTGATTCACATAGGTCATGGCATGCTGGGACTGGGGAATCACGGAGCCGATCACGGACAGAACAACGATGATTCCGAGCAGAATCAGTCCGAATGTCATGGACCTCAGGAATTGATAGAATTTTTTCATAAACACCAATACTTTCCAAAAAAATACCGTCTGACTGGAGACGGTATTTCACATGTTACTGTGAAGAAGCGTTTACTGCATCAGACCGGAAGCCTGTTCCATGAATGTTTCAGCCTGGTCGAGGCAATGAGCGGTCAGCTTCTTGTTATGAACGCCGTTGCTGTTTTCGACGAATACGAAGTCCCAGTACCACTGTGCGCTTCTGAGTGCCATACGGCAGTCTTCCAGCTTGTCATCCGCAATTGTGCCGGCATTGATCGCCTCGGTCAGCTTGTCATTGAGAGACTTGAGCTGTTCCGCATCCGCGTCGACTCTTGTCCAGTACTCAGCCTGGATCTTTTCGACATCAGCCTTGAGATCCTTGTGGCACTGTGAGCAGTTGGCATCAAGCAATGCCTGATTGTCCAAAGGACTTGTCCAGTTGTGGTTTGTGAACTTGGTTCCGTCTTCCGCAGTTGCTGTGCCCATGTGGCAGTCGGCACATGTCAGCTGCAGCATGCTTGTGCTTGATTCGTGAGGGGATCCCTCACCGAGGAAGGTTTCGAATTCAGGATGCTGGACTTTGAGCTTGCGGATGCCGTTTTCCTCATCCACCCAGTCAGCGAACATGTTGCCTTCGCCATCAACCAGCGCATTCTCATAAGCGAGGATGTCATCCGGATTCATGCCGGCCATGCTTGTGTAGCCGAAGGATGTCGCCTTTGTGGCGGGATCGAAATAGTATTCGGAATGGCACTGTCCGCAGGAGAGTGTCGCCGCATCAACCTTGTTCAGATCGCTGCCCAGCGCATTTGCAAGATATGTGTGAGTCACATACATGGTGCCCGGTTCATTGGAATGGCAGTGGAAGCATCCGAACGGATCGGTGATCTGATTCTCAAAATCCTCAAATGCCATCGCATATGCGGCATCGCCGTCATTCAGCGCCTTGGCAGTAAAATCACTTGTTTTGCAGGTGAAGCAGTTGGCCAGTTTGTGCGGTCTGCCGGTTGAGGTCAGATCGGTGATGACATACGTATGTCCTCTGGCGGAACCGTATGATTTGGCGAAGCCGTAGCCGGCATAGAGCCTCTGAATATAAGGATGTTCCTCTGTATATTCAACAACTTCGTCATTCTCGTTGTTCATCATGTATGTTTCATACTGGTTCGGGAACTGCACTGACCAGTCATCTGCCTTGGTGACAGTGATGCCTGTTCCGCTTTCCGCAACTTTCGCGACCGTGATGCCGGTGTCTGTTTCCGCCGGTGCCGCTTCCGGTGTCTGCTCGCCTTCCGCAGCAGGAGTTTCAGCAGCTGCCGGTGCTGAAGGAGCTGATGATTTGCCGCTCATTCCGGCAATCGCACCAAGCGCGATTCCGCACGCAAACAATCCGCAGATGTAATAAAGGTTTTTATTATCAGCCATAAAGTTACCTCTCAGTCATTATGCTGTAATACTGACGCATAAATACATGATTATTATCGCATAAACTTTTTGATTTTTCATCTGTCTGTGATGACAAATCAGGGAAAAAAGGAAGTTTCCGTTGCCGGAAACTTCCTCAGTCAGCTGAATTGATGATTCAGGGATTATTCGCCTTTTTCGAGTGCGAGTGTTCTTGTGGTGATGTCGCATACGGAAGACGGTCCGTAGTACTGGATCGCACCCGGATATGTATAAGCTGTTTCAACAGCCCATGCATCTCTGTGCGCTTCGAAGTACTTGAACGGCTTGCCGTCGAGTTCAACAAGAGCCTTTCTGATAACAGGCTTGTCCTCGCCGTGTCTTCTTTCCATGTTCATCATCTTGGTGATCGGCATACCGCCGGCAACCCATTCATCCGCAGGCTTGGACAGGTTGGAGATCTTGGACAGATATCCGTTGTAGCCGTACTGGATCAGCATGAATGCGTTGTAGCCGAGGGAATAGCAGTAGTCCGCATCGAAGTTGGACGGGAATGCGCATCTTCCTTCGTAACCGAAGAAGTGGTGCAGAGCGGAGAACTTGCCCTTGTATGTGCCGGCTGCCTTTCTCTCATCAAGCTTTGCCTTGACCAGAGCGGAGAACAGCTTTTCGGATTCGATCAGGGAAACCTGAACGTTTCCGTGAGGGTCTCTTTCGAGGAAGAGCTGCTGCTGAATGGTCTGCGGCAGAATTGCGAAGACTGCCATGGATTCAGGAGTCAGACCCTTTTCAATGAAGGCATACTTGTCAGCCCATGTCGGCAGAGCATTGAACTCTTCAGCCTTTGCGCCGGCCAGCAGTTCATTGATTTCAGCGATCAGAGTCTTGAATTCCGGAACGAATTCAACAACGCCTTCCGGAATGATGGCAACGCCGAAGTTCATGCCGTTGTCAGCTCTCTTGTTGACGGAATCAGCGATATAGTCAGCAATCTGGGACAGGGACATCTTCTTGGCCTCAACCTCTTCAGAGATCAGGCAGATGTTCGGCTGTGTTTCCAGAGCACACTCGAGTGCGACATGGGAAGCGGAACGGCCCATAACCTTGACAAAGTGCCAGTACTTCTTTGCGGAGTTGGCATCTCTTTCAATGTTGCCGATGACTTCACTGTATGTCTTTGTCGCTGTGTCAAAACCGAATGAGCATTCGATATCCTCGTTCTTGAGGTCGCCGTCGATGGTCTTCGGGCAGCCGATGACCTGAACGCCTGTCTCATGAGCTGCGAAATATTCAGCCAGAACTGCTGCGTTTGTATTGGAGTCGTCACCGCCGATGATTACGATCGCTGTGATGCCATGCTTCTTGCATACTTCAGCTGCTACCGCAAACTGCTCTTCTGTCTCGAGCTTTGTTCTGCCGGAACCGATGATATCGAATCCGCCGGTGTTTCTGAACTGGTCGATATACTCATCATCAAAGACGAGGTAGTCATCATCCAGAAGTCCGCTCGGACCGTTCTTGAATCCGTAAAGAACATTTTCGGGGTTTGTAGCCTTCAGAGCGTCATAGAGACCTGTGACAACATTGTGTCCGCCAGGTGCCTGGCCGCCGGAGAGGATAACACCTACAACCTGCTTCTTGGCTGCTGATGTGTTTTCGCCCTTTTCAAATGTGATTTCTCTTTTTCCGTAAGTGTTCGGGAACAATTCCTTGATCTTTTCCTGATCAGCGACACTCTGTGTCTCTTCGCCTTCCTTTACGCAGATCGCGGCGATACCGTGTCTGAGCATTCCGGGAAGCTTCGGCTGATACTGAAGTCTTTCTTTCTGAAGAGGTGAAATATTCATAATGATCTACTCCTTTTTTCACTATAAAAATGCTAAATCATTTTGGCGATAAAGTAAATAGAACAATGGTTCCCAATCGCGTCATGTATATATGATCAGGGTCATCTGAGGCGTAAAACAGTATGTCCCGTAAAGGCGCATTCAGTTCTGATCATTCATATATTGAGTCACTGCTGAATTAATACCGTTAACCGCTTCATCATATGTGAAACCGGCCTGTTCCGTGAGATACGCAACCACTTCCTCGTATGATTTGCCGGAAGACGAGTTCAGATACTTCTTTGCGGCTTTTGCAGCCTGCTCATTCCAGTCTGCTCCGCAGTGATCCGCGCCATAAATCGCTTCATCATCTGTAAAACCATAGTCGGTAAGAACATCAACCAGCCCGGTGTATGAGTAAGACACATTTTCAAGAGTAAACTCAGCCTTTTTGACAGCCTGTTTATTCCAGTCCGCGCCGCAGTGATCTGCCGCGTAAACAGCCTCCTCCTTTGAAAAGCCGTCATATTGACCCAGAAAATCCACCAGACGCGTGTATGAGAATAATGAATATTCCAGATACTCCCCAGCTCTTTTTAACGCCTGTTCATTCCAGTCTGCTCCGCAATGATCCGCACCGTAATGCGCTTCCTCTTCCGTATACCCGCCTTGAATGAGCAGCTCAACGATGCGGCTGTATGATAAAGGCTGATATTCAAGGCAATCCCTGACTGCTCTCACTGCCATATTCTTATATAATTTATCATCCTTCTCACTGCTCTCTATTTCGGGCGGTGAGGACTTTGAAATCAGCTCAAGACGTATGGCTATTCTGCATGCGGTTAAAAGCAGAAGGACAATAATCACCATCGCCAGATTCTTACTGATAAAACGGTATACCACGCCAAATATGCCGCGGTTGTATATGGTATCACTCTTTGGTGTCAGACGTTCGCATACCAGTCTGTATTCATTCTCAAACCACGAATCGGAGATTCTGATGGATTTACCGGATATGGCAGGTTTTTCAAAAAGCGTTTCATAATTCAGGCGATCTGTATTGAGGAAAGCGTCACTGCCGATCTTCTGCACAGAAGACGGAAGACTCATATCTGTCAGATTGATGCAGTCTTTGAATGCACTTGAACCGATCATTTCCAGGCACTCGGGAAGTTTTACCATCTCGAGTTTTGTGCATTTTTCAAATGTTCCTTCAGGTATCACGGTGATGCTGTCAGGAATAATAACTTCCCTGACAGTTTTGCATTCTTTGAAAGCGTTCGGTTTGATTGATGTGACATATGGAGGTATTACAACTCTGCTTTCAGAACCGTCGTATCTGATCAGACAAACTTCATCAATCACCATATGCGGAGCCTGATCCTGTTCAGCTGGGCCTGTACTTAGTTCATCGATTTCATTATCATAAACAGCAGGACTGTAATCCGTCACATTTTCTGTTTTGTATTGACTCATATCCAATCCATCTCATTCCATTTATACAGTTATCAAGTTTATCATTTTAATACTATATCAAATAGTATTAATGAAATTGATTGCGCCACTTTATCTATACCGGACCATACTGCACATAATGACAGCAAATCTGAAAAAAGCAGGGCGTAAGTGACTTTGGTCAGATGCAAAGCCGGAATTCATGAGATTGCAGTTTGTAAGCTGATGTTCCTGCAATACAGGATCATGCTGAAGGAAAGAGAAGCGAAAAAAAGGAAGAGCTGAACTCTTCCTTGTGATAACCTGGCAGCGTGCATACTTCACCAAAAGGCTAT
>CACWLH010000005.1 GCA_902761625.1 uncultured Erysipelotrichaceae bacterium | reverse complement strand
TTTCTGATAGGTCTGTTTCTCGATGCTTTCAATCAGTTCTCTCAGATATCTTTCCGGAGTCGCATACAGCGGGATCACAATTGAAAACAGCGGGGAGTCATCGGGCCATTGCGCATCTCTCTGCGATTGCAGAAGCTCTTCAGAAGGCCGGTGTTTTTCCTGCCAGCTTTGATAATCAACGGGTTTATGGCCGCTCAGTCTGGTTTTGACTGCCTGCAGAAATGCATTGTTGCGCAGACTCTGCATGCCGTTATGATATGTGACCAATAACGGATTGAGATGAATTCTGTGAACCCTGTAATCAATGGTCACAAGAATGCTGAAAGCGGATGTGTACGGCAAGGAAATCGATATGCCGTGATCAATCACCGACATCTTCTTGAAATATTTCACACTGACATCGTTGCGTCTGAGCCGGTGCATTTCAAAAGGGATATCGTGGTTGCGGCCATCCACAATCGCAATCGAAAAATCAGATTCAGGGGTATCACCGGCAATGAAGCCGCTGATTCTGATTCTGTCATTTTCAACGCTGATGTTTTCAAATCTGTATTTCATCATATGTGCAAAGAAATGCCGATCCATGCCGGCATACCATTCATTCAGTGACGCATGTTGGCGATCAGGCAGGCAATGCTGACCTTGATCATGTAGTAGACTGACTTCCCCATGGTGATGGAAGATTCACCGCCCTGGCGGGCTCTCATTTTCACCGGATATTCCGTGACGGTTTTGCCGCTGCGCAATACCGAAACGACACTTTCGGGTTCCGGATAATCACGCGGATAATCCTTCGCGAACATTTCGATGACATTGCGGCCTGCCAGTCTGAATCCGGAGGTCGGGTCGGTGACCGTGACCCCTGTCAGCATTTTGATCATCTTTGTGAAATAGGTGATGCCGACTCTGCGCATGAAACTGGACTGGAATCCTTCCTTTTCAATAAAGCGGGAACCGATGATCATATCGGCATTTTTTTCCTTCATGGCATCATACATCGCATTGAGATAGCTGACATCATGCTGGCCGTCGCCATCCACCTGAACCGCCGTCTCGTAACCATGCTCAGCCGCATAGATATATCCGGTCTGCACCGCACCGCCGATGCCGAGATTGACCGGCAGGGCGATATGATTGAATCCGCGGTCTTTGAGAATCTGCAGGGTGTTGTCCTTTGAGCAGTCATTGATAATGACATAATCAAAATCCGGCGCGTTTTTCTGAATATCCGCGACTGTATTTTCGATATTGGCGCTCTCGTTGTACGCCGGTATAATAATCAGTCCTTTTTTCATAAATTCCATCCATTTCTCTGTCGCTTACCGGGATTCTAAGCGTTTTTCCTTCTCAGCATTCCGGTCAGAAGCTCAAGAATTTCATTGTTGCGGGATACATATTTCCAATAAAGCAGACACAGCACCACATAAAATGCGGCTCCGCCCATGATTTCAATCACCACCATGATCAGCGCTGATGCACGGATATATCCGATCACTTTCATGAAGCCGAACATGAGCACGCTCATGACCAGATAGGAAAGCATTGCGACACTCATATCCTTCATCGGCACATTGCGGTCCACGCCTTTCATCTGCACAAGCATGACCGTCAGTTCCGCCAGGAATGTGCCTGCCACCGCGCCGGCTGCCCCATAGCGGGGAATCAGAAAGGCGTTGAAAATCAGATTGACAGCGGCTCCGGCAAAGGTTGCAGTGATATACAGCTTTTCACGATAGGTCGGCACAAGATATTCCATCCGGAAAAAGGTCGATATGGATTTGATGATCAGCACCGGCACAAACAGATAAATCAATGTCGTGCATGATTCAAATCCGCTTCCGAAGAAGACCGGCACAAAGTCCTTTGCGCATCCCGCGATTCCAAATGCCATGGCGCATGAGAGCAGAATCATCAGTTCAAAGGATTTTTTCAGATAATCTCTTGCCTCATGGCGTGTATCCGGCGATTGCAGAAGAATGGTTGCACGGGGCAGAAACACCGTGGCCAGTGTATTGGTGATGGACAGCGGAACATTGATAATCTTGTCCGCATTGTAGTAATAGCCAAGCTCCTCATAGGAAGTCATATATCCCAGCATAGTTTTGTCCATGCTGTGGAACACACTGGTTGCCAGAAGCGGAATGAACAGAATCAGATTCGGTTTCAGATGAGCAAGGATGCCTTTGAGGGAAGGTCTGACCCAGTAAACATAGCGTTTGATCAGCGGCAGCATGATCACCAGTCCGATCAGATTGGTGCCGCCCATGATCAGCGTATACACAATCAGCGGATTGTGGCCTTTTCTGACCAGCAATAGAATTCCGGCGATTGTCAGCAGTTTTGTGAACAGATCGCGGATGGCGGTGATCTTCACTTCCTCAATTCCGTAGAAGAACCAGTTCAGATCCACAAATGAGCCGACCAGCCAGAGAATCTGCACCAGTGCCATCATTTTTCCACTTGGCGGAAGAATCAGTATATAGATCAGGTAAGCCGCAAAGAAAACAGCGGTGGTCAGTATCTGCATTCCGAAGATCTCCCAGAAATGCAAAGACACTTTCTTCGTGTCATCCGCATCTTCGGCAAGTATTCTGGCACCGTAGTTGACAATTCCGAGATTGGCAAGCATCTGGAAATACTGCACCATGACAAGCGTATGCACAAAGATGCCGAGATTCTCAGCCCCGAGCTCTCTTGACACAAACAGGGTTGTGATCAATGGCGTCAGGGTGATGATCATCTGCGAAATCATTGCAAATACGGCGTTGCCTGCCGTTCTGGCATTTGATTTAGCGGCGATTCCTTTTCCCATTTCAGCTTTCCGTTTTTCCTTCTTCTTCGATCTTTTTCTCAAGGATTGCCAGTTCCTGGGTCAGTCTTGTGATTTCCACCGACATCTTTGAGATCGCTCCCGTCATGTTATACAGAATGACCAGTGCGAACACGAAGCCCAGGAAAAAGATTGTATTGACCGGAACCGCGATTCCGATGATCCGTGAAATGATATCGAGAACCTGCGGCACAAGAATCACAATGGCCAGTCCGAAAATCAGGAAGAGCCAGGAAAGTGTATATTGAAGCACAAGTTTTTTGTTTTTGATCTGTCTGACCACAAAGATGAAAACGGCCAGAAGACACAAAAGCAATACTATTTTCAGATGAGGTCCCATATCTGTCCTCCCTTCTGCTTATTTTCTGTTCAGCATCTCCTGCACATAATCAGTGGTCAGAAGCTTTTTCACCGTGCCTTCCACATCGAGCAGAGTGGTGTTATGGCTGGTATAGGAATCCTCCGCCTGGGTATGGACCTGACCCTTGACAACAAACTTGTCATAGTTCAGATCGCGGTTGTCCGCGGCCACTCTGAAATAGCCGCCCATATCTTCCGAACGGAGTCTTTCCTCTCTGGTCATCAATGTCTCATAGAGTTTTTCGCCATGTCTGGTGCCGATGATGTTGGTGCCGGTATCGCCGAAGAGCTGCTGAACCGCCTTGGCCAGTGTGCCGATGGTGCTGGCATCGGCTTTCTGGATGAACAGATCGCCGGGGTTGGCATGTTCAAAGGCGAACTTCACCAGATCAACCGCCTCATCCAGATTCATCAGGAATCTGGTCATTTCCGGATCGGTGATGGTGATCGGCTTGCCGGCTCTGATCTGATCAATGAACAGCGGAATCACGCTGCCTCTTGAGCACATGACGTTTCCGTATCTTGTGCAGCAGATCACCGTTCCGCCTCTTTCCGCTGCCACTCTGGCATTGGCATAGATCACATGTTCCATCATCGCTTTGGAAATGCCCATCGCGTTGATCGGATATGCCGCCTTGTCGGTGGAAAGACATACCACTCTCTTGACGCCTGCGTCGATTGCCGCATGAAGCATATTGTCCGTGCCTTCGACATTTGTTCTGACCGCTTCCATCGGGAAGAATTCACATGACGGAACCTGTTTCAGAGCTGCCGCATGGAAAATATAATCCACACCCGGCATCGCATCGCGCAGCGACTGGATATTGCGCACATCGCCGATATAGAATTTCACCTTTGAGGCGTATTCCGGATACTGCGCCTGCAGTTCATGACGCATATCATCCTGTTTCTTCTCATCTCTTGAGAAAATTCTGATCTGACCGATGTCCGTGGTCAGAAAATGTTTCAATACTGTATTGCCGAATGATCCCGTTCCGCCGGTGATCATCAAAGTCGCACCTGAAAAAGCTGACATATTTCCTCCTGCTGTTATAAATCACAACGTATATGATACTTCAAATCAGTATTTCCGCCAAACCATCTTATTGACGACGCCTGTATAGCTCTGGATGATTTTGACAACCTTGGTGGAAACATTCTCCTCGATATAGTCCGGAACGGGAATTCCATAATCCCCTTCGGCATTCATGGTCACGGCTGTATCCACGGCCTGAAGCAGAGAATTCTCATCAATGCCGGCCAGGATGAAGCAGGCCTTGTCCAGCGCTTCCGGTCTTTCCGTGCTGGTGCGGATGCACACCGCCGGGAACGGATGGCCGACGGATGTGAAGAAACTGCTTTCCTCGGGAAGGGTTCCGCTGTCTGAAACAACCGCAAACGCATTCATCTGCAGGCAGTTATAGTCATGGAAGCCGAGCGGCTCATGCTGGATGACTCTCGGATCAAGTCTGAAACCGGATGATTCCAGTCTTTTTCTTGATCTTGGATGGCAGGAATACAGAATCGGCATGTCATATTTTTCAGCCATCTTATTAATCGCTGTAAACAGAGATGTGAAATTCTTTTCCGTATCGATATTTTCTTCGCGGTGAGCGGAAAGAAGAATGTATTTTCCCTTTTCAAGACCGAGTCTTTCATGAATATCGGAAGCTTCGATTTTGGCAAGGTTGGCATGGAGAACCTCGGCCATCGGGGAACCTGTGACATAGGTTCTTTCCTTGGGCAGACCGCAGTCCGCAAGATATCTTCTCGCATGTTCCGAGTAAGCGAGATTGACATCGGAAATGATATCCACAATGCGTCTGTTGGTCTCTTCGGGAAGACACTCATCCTTGCATCTGTTTCCGGCTTCCATGTGGAAAATCGGGATATGCAGACGCTTTGCGCCGATCACAGACAGACACGAATTGGTATCGCCGAGCACCAGCACCGCATCCGGTCTGATTTCCACCATCAGCTCATAGCTTTTCGCGATGATATTGCCCATCGTTTCGCCAAGATCCTTGCCGACCGCATCCATATAGACTTCCGGATCGCCGAGTTCGAGATCCTTGAAGAAGACACCGTTCAGGTTATAGTCATAGTTCTGTCCGGTATGGGCAAGAATGGTATCGAAATATTTTCTGCACTTTTTGATCACTTCGGCCAGACGGATGATTTCCGGTCTGGTGCCGACGATGATCAGAAGCTTAAGCTTTCCGTTATTCTGAAATGAAACACTCATTGATTCCTCCAATGCGGATCAGATCTTTCTGATGACCTCTCCCGCTTCCACTTTGACATTGTTTTTGATGATGATTCCCGCTTTGACAATGGCGCCAAGACAGATATGCACGCCATCCTCAAGCAGACAGTCGTGATCCACGACCGCGTTCATATTGATGATGCAGCCTTCGCCCACGGTGACATTGGTGCCGATGGACGCATGGGGCAGCACGATTGTGCCTGTGCCGATTTTTGCGGACGGGGACACATAGGCACTGGGATGGATCAGCGAGCAGATCTTTGCCCCGTGTGCTTTCAGTTTTCCGATCCACTCACTTCTGCTTTCGTTGTTTCCGAAGGCGGGATACAGTTCCGTATTGTCATCGATATATTCCGGATATGTGTCACAGACGCCGGCCGCCTCTTCATTATGATCATCCAGAAAGATGATCTCTTCATATCTGCCTGACTGTCCGGCAATATCCTCAATCGTGCGTCCGTATCCTCCCGCGCCAAGGATGACCAGTCTCATGATCACACCTTTTCAAAGAATGTATCCGGATGAGACGGATCGAAGATCTCATTGGCCCACATCAGAGTCACAAGATTTTCCGTATCAGAAAGATTGATGATGTTATGGGTATATCCTGGCAGCATATGCACCGCCTGGATCTTCTCTCCGCTGACTTCGAATTCGATGATTTCATCAGTTCCGATCTTTCTTTCCTGGATCAGACCATGACCGGATACGACGATGAAGAATTCCCATTTGGAATTATGCCAATGCTGGCCTTTGGTGATGCCCGGCTTGGAGATATTGACCGAGAACTGGCCGTGATCAGCTGTTTTCAATAACTCTGTGAAGGAGCCTCTGTCATCGCAGTTCATCTTCAGATCAAAGATGGTCTTTTCCTTGGGCAGATAGGAAAGATACATCGAATAGAGTTTCTTTTCAAATGATCCGTCTGGAATTCTCGGCATGATCAGATTTTCCGGCTGATCATGGAATGTATGAAGCAGATCCACAATTCTTCCCAATGTCGCTTTATGGGTGATTGGCGCATAGCAGTATCTTCCCATTGCCGTGGGCTTGGGTGTCATGCCGTCATATTCAATTCCGTCCACGACTGCTTCGATGCCGGGATAATCCGCACGGTGCGGATGGCCTTCGATGGCGTCATACATCTCTTCAATCAGATCTTCCACAAACAGCATTTCCAGTTCCACACTGGAATCATTCACCGTAATCGGAAGGTCATTGGCGATATTGTTGCAGAAGGTGCCCACCGCACTGTTATAGTTTGGTCTGACCCATTTGCCGACAAGATTGGGGAATCTGTATACATATACAGGAATTCCTGTTTCTTCTGAATATCTGAAGAACAATTCTTCTCCATCTCTTTTGGACAGGCCGTATTCACTTGTGCCGAAGCGGCCTGCCAGGGTTGCCTGGATGGAAGAGCTCAGCATGACCGGTGATTTGTTTTTGTATTTCTTCAATGTTTCAAGCAATGTGGACGCAAATCCGAAATTTCCTTTCTTGAAATCTTCGGGATTCTCAGGACGGTTGACTCCGGCAAGATTGAATACAAAGTCACATTTCTGACAGAACTGTTCCAGATCCTCCTGCGTATTGTCCAGATCATATTCATAGATTTCATCGATATGAATTTCAGGTCTTGTTCTGTTTTTGCCGTCTCTGATGTTTTTCAGATTCTCCACAAGATTCTTTCCCACGAAGCCTTTGGCTCCGGTTACAAGTATGTTCATGCCTTTTCCCCCTTCTTCTTCCGGATCAGTTCAGCGAACATTTCCTCAAGCTGGTCCAGAAGCTTTTCTTTATCAAAATGAGCCTGATAATAGGCCTTTGCCTTTTCGCCCATTTTCTTTTCATCATATTCATCCTCAGATGCCGTGAGGATATATTCGGCGAGTTTTTCATCATCGCCCGCATCCGCGCAATATCCGCAGCCGCACTCCCGGATAACTCTCTGGGTTTCCCCGTTGACCGCGCCGATCACGGGTTTGCCTGCCAGCATATATGACTGCATCTTCGCGGGAAGCGTGTAATTGACAACCTGGTTATCCTTCATGGTGATCAGGAAGGCATCCGCCAGGGAATAATATTTCACCATCTCACTGACCGGATGCGATCCGTGGAAGGTGATATTCCGCAATCCGGCTTTTTCCGCGATCTCCTTGCAGGCGGGCAGATTCAGACCGTCGCCGACAATATGGAAATGGATCTTATCATGATCCTTCAGCCTGACGGCGGCTTTCACAATCACTTCGACATCGGTTGCCGGGCCGACATTGCCGGCATACAGAACATCATATACACCGTTTTTTTCATGCGTGCTTGCGCCGTATGTGTCTTCGGCATACTGCGGCCAATAAACCAGTCCGTACTTTTCCGCCGGCAGCTTCAGAGTCTTTTCAAAGTAGTTTTTGAATGACTTGGAGGTGATGGTGATCAGATCCGCTTTATTGTACGTATTGACACTGTATCGATAAAGGATTTTATAAAACAGTGACTTTTCATTGATTGGTCCGGCCGTGACACTGATCGGCCACTGATCCAGACAGTTGAGAATCAGCGGGATGTGCTGTTTCTTCGCGGCGGCGATGGCCGGTCTGCTCATCGAAACCGGTGAAGTCTGATAGCTGTATACCGCATCGAATTTCTCTTTGAGACTTCTTGCCTTGAGGGTTGCGGAAATCGCAAACCATGCGTAATTGATGCCGAATGTCAGAAGACTTGTGCCTCTGCCCACCAGTGAGCAGCGCTCAATCTTCACGCCTTCCACATTCTGATGGCGGTTCTGTCCGTGCCGGTATTCGGGAAAGACTTTCCCTTTGGGATAGTTGGGCAGTCCGGTCAGTACCGTCACATCATGTCCCCTTTTCGCCAGAGAAAAGGCAATATCATTGATCCGGAAGTTTTCCGGATAAAAATGCTGGCTGACAATCAGCAGTTTCATTTCGATATCCTCCTTGCCTGTTCATAGAGGCTCAGATATTCCTGCGACATCGGCTTTTTGAGCACATTCTGTTTCCGCGGTTTCTCACGTGACGCATTGCGCAGCTGAACCAATGCCGCATCGACATCATAACGGTCCACAACCATCGCGTTTTCTCCGGCTGATTCCGGTGAGCCGCCGGTGTTGTATGTGACAATCGGCGCTTCACACGCATCCGCTTCCAGATTGACGGTCGGATAATTATCTTCAAGCGTCGGATTGAAATATGCATCGCAGGTGCTGTACCAATGGCGCAGCTCATTGATGTCGCAATGGGAAATGCCGAGAATGCCGGCCGGAAGTTTTCTGATCTGTTTTTCACTCAGACCGACCATGACCAGCGTTTCATTCTCATTCAGCTTTCCGGCAAGCTTCATGCATTCCTGAAATCCCTTCTGCGGCGTCCAGACATTGGCAACGGAAAGATAGACTCTCTTGTTTTCCAGATGATGGACGGTTCTCAGATCTCCGGGATCCGGATAGAAGTCATTCAGACTGACATCGTTGTAAACCACCCGGCACGGATATTTTCCAAGCATGGAGGTCTCCACCTCTTTTTTCAGCCAGGCGGAAGGTGTCACCAGAATCATATTCAGATGACTGAATGCCTCTTTCTTTTTCAGATAATTGCGGTGCGCATCGGAAAAGACGCGGTAGGGATATTCATTGCGGTAGCGGCAGCGCATACAGCCGTTTTTCCACTCACCGCATTCATTGAAATCATAATAGGCGCAAAAGCCGGTGTAAGCCCAGCAGTCATGAAGCGTCCAGACAACCGGGATCTTCGAAGCTCTCAGATAATCCATCAGCAGCGGATAATTGAGCCAGAAGCCATGGATATTGTGCATATGAATCACATCCGGCTGAATTTCCCTGATCTTTGCAATGATCCGTTCCGTATTCTTTCTGCTGTGCAGGCCATGCGAATCAAAAAGAACAGAAGATGCAATATCCACCTTCTGTTCCAGATCATTTGCGATATACCAGACCTGATCTTCCTCAGCAGCGGATCCCTTATATCCGATTGCGCTCTTGCGGCCGTAAATGACATATACATCATGACCGGCGGCGATAGCTTCCGTGCGCAGCTTTCGTACGATTTTTCCTGTACTTCCGTATCCGTAGACGGAATTGATATAAAGAATCTTCATGCCTGCCTCCCTGATCAGAAACTGAATGTGTCTTTCAGACCAAGCCACTTCTGGTCTTTTTCACTGAGATTAAGCGGTGTTCCATCCGAAAGAGTATATGGAGCCGCACTTGCCGTGCCGTCATATTCACCGCTGACCTGCGGCCATTCAATGCCGATTTCAGGATCGTTCCATGCCAGTCCGCCCTCATCGCCGGGATGATAGAAATCCGTGACTTTATAGCAGAACTCCGCTGTGTCGCTCAATACCAGGAAACCGTGGGCAAAGCCTTCGGAAATATAGAACTGCTTTTTGTTTTCCTCACTCAGTTCAACCCCGAACCATTTTCCGTATGTTTCGCTTCCTTTTCTCAGGTCAACCGCCACATCAAAAACGGTTCCCTTGATGACTCTGACCAGTTTTCCCTGAGGATACTGTTTCTGGAAATGAAGGCCTCTGAGCACTCCCTTGGTCGACATGGATTGATTGTCCTGGACAAATACCATATCCAGTCCTGCCTCGTGCATGTCATTCTGGTTGTATGTTTCCATGAAATATCCGCGGCTGTCGCCATGAACCGTCGGTTCAATGACAAACAGGCCTTCGATCGGTGCCTTTGTTACTTTGATCTGTCCCATAAATACTCCGTCGTTATTCTTCTTTTCTGTAAATATCCGCAATATGTCCCTTGCGCTGACTTTCGGGAGGAAGGGTCATGTAATCCCCGTAATATTGTTCCAGATATTTTCTGCAGTTTTTCATTGCGTGGAATGTTCTTCCTTCAAATTCGAGATCTTCATATTCATTCAGATCCGCCTCATCCAGAGGAACATCATAAGTGGAAGGCCAGCAGAGGTTTCCCCATGTGTGGGAGTTCAGCTGCTGGTTCTGCCGGACAATCTCCATGATTTTACGGTTGAAATGTTCACAGCCAAGCGCTTTGGCATACAGAATGATCGGTGTGCGCACAATCGCTCTGAGCACTGTGGAGCCGGTGAAGGGAATGGCGCTTGCGGATGTGTGCATCATCAGCAGACGGCCGCATTTCTGAAACAGCTTCGCATTCTCTTTGCGATCATCCGGAACATGGTCAAGCGGAAAGATATCCACCCACATTTCCTGATCGCCCTGTGAGGTCTTTCCGCGGAATTCCGTATTGTGATTGACCATTTTCGCAAATGGATAGTCCGTATTTCCCATTTCGTAGCTGATCAGGCCGTATGGCTTGCGGAACGGTTCCTTTTCATATGTCTCGAGCAGCTTCTGATAATCATCCCGCGGGATGACGAGATCCACATCATCATCCCACGGAATAAATCCTTTGTGACGCACTGCCCCGAGCAATGTTCCGTAATAGATGTAATATCTGATTCCGTGTGTATCACAGTAATCGGCCAGATAAGACATCATTTCAAGCAGTTCAGCCCTGATTTCATCAGCAGTGAGTTTTTTCATACAGATGATCAATAGCCTCCGCCATTGACACCGTAATATTCTTCGAATGTCTTTCCGGAAGCGTAGATCTTGCCTGCTTCACTGACACCGACATATCTGTAATGCCACGGTTCATACATATATCCGGTGATGTTTTCCTTGCCCTTCGGATAGCGCAGAATGAATCCATACTTATAAGCATTGGCAAACAGCCACTTGCCTTCCGCTGTATTCTCGAAGGATTCATAGAGATAATGCGCGCCGGAAGCGTCGGAAATATCAACTGCCAGACCTGTCTGATGTTCGGAATAGCCCGGTCTTGCGCTGTAGCGGTCAGCCGCAGCCTGTCCGTCTCTTGCCACATAGCCGTCATAGATGGCTTTCTGGGTCGCTTCTGAACGATAGCCGGAACCCATGACAAGGGTAATACCCGCTGTCTTGGCACCCGCGAACATGCTTTCGAGTGCGGACGCTGCTTCATTCACCATCTGGGGAGCCGTACCTGTGCGCTGCACGTTGGGTTCTCTGAGTCCGGCCGGTACATATCCGCTGGGAAGCTTGTGCTTCTTGTTGGCAAGAAGGAGCATACTTGCGGGATTGTAGAACTTCGGATCGCCTTCCGGTTCATCCCAGTAGCCGGATGTCTCATGGAAGTGATACTTGTTTCCGTTGATTGCCTGCCAGCCTGTGAGCATTGCGCCGGAATCACTCAGATAGTACCAGTACCAGTCATTATCCTGCAGCCAGCCTGTGACCATGACGCCCTCGTCATCCATGTAATACCATGTGCTGCCGTCCTTGAGCCAGCCGGTATGTGTCTTTCCGTCTTTCTCCAGGTAATACCATTTGCCTGCGTCCTTCACCCAGCCGCTTGTCTGCATGACACCGGACTGGTTGAAGAAATACTTTGTGCCGCCGATCTTCTTCATGCCGGTTGCCATCGCACCGGATTCATCCAGATAATACATGGCATCGCCTTCTTTATACCATCCTGTCAGCATCGCACCCTGATCATTGAGGCGGTACCAGACATTGCCGGTGTAGAGCCAGCCGGTCTGCATGGCGCCGGACTGATTGAAGAAATACCAGGTTTTGCTGATATTCTGCCAGCCTTTGGCCATCACGCCCTCATCATCGAAGTAGTACCAGGTCTCACCATCCTTAAACCAGTCTGTCTTCACAGCGCCGGACTCATCCAGGAAGTACCATGCATCACCGACAAAGATCCATCCCGTCTGCATGGCGCCGGACTGATTGAAGAAATACTTCTTGCCGCTGATCTTCTGCCAGCCGGTTGCCATCGCACCGGAATTGTTGAACCAGTACCAGGTGTCGCCGTCTTTGTACCATCCAGTCTGCATCGCACCCTGATCGTTCAGGAAATACCAGACATTTCCGGTGTAAAGCCAGCCGGTCTGCTTCACGCCATTCTGATCCGCATAATACCAGTTATTGTTAACCAGAATCCATCCGGTTTCCATATATCCGGCATCGTTGAAATAATAATCAGATCCGTTGATTGTTTTCCATTCACTCTTCGGGTATGTTCCGTCTCCGTTGTCATACCACCAGCCGGTGCCGTCCTTTGCCCATTTCGCATCGGCCGCATTGACTGTTGTGCCCGCACTGATCAATGTGAACAGAGCCAGCAGCAATGTAATAAGCTTCCTTTTCATCATCTAATTCCTTTCCTGTTTTTCAATTAATAATCAATTTCCTTAAGATATCTGCACAGAGCGTCCTGCCATGAGGGCAGCGGTTCAAATCCGTTTTCAGCCAGCTTCGATCTGTCGAGTCTGCTGTTGAAGGGACGCACCGCCTTGCTCAGGCCGTATTCTTCTGTCGTGACCGGGGTGATTTTCGTTGTATAGCCCGCCTGTCTGTAAATCTCGCAGGTGAAATCATACCAGGAGATATATCCGCCTTCATTGGTGGCGTGATAATAGCCGTATTTTTCCGTTTCCGCCATATCAACGAGCAGTCTGGATAAATCCAGTGTATAGGTCGGGGTTCCGAACTGATCATTGACGACTCTGACCTCATCACGGTTTTTGCCCACTCTGAGCATGGTCTTGATGAAGTTGGAGCCATTGACGCCGAATACCCACGCAATGCGGACAATGAAATACTTTTCCAGTGTTTCCGCAACCGCAAGTTCGCCTTCGAGCTTGGTCTGTCCATAGACATTGAGCGGCTTATAGTCCTTGCAGTCAGGCTTCCAGGGTTCATTGCCCTGGCCGTCAAAAACATAATCGGTGGAAATATAGATCATCTTCGCATCGATCTCTCTGGCAGCCTTTGCGATATTCAAAGTTCCGCCGGCATTGACCGCCCGCACCTTCTCAACCTTGTCATCGTCCTCAGCCAGATCAACCGCGGTCCACGCCGCGCAATGAATGATCACATCCGGTCTGATTTCCGTGATGGTTTCATGTACTGCATCCGCATCTGTGATGTCCAGTGAAACATAAGGCATATTCACAACCGGACTGCCGTCCTGAATGCCGCTGTACTGATCCGCGACATCGCTGCCGATGCCTTCGTATCCTCTTTTATATAATTCATTCATGACATCGTGGCCAAGCTGACCGCCGACGCCCGTAACAAATACTTTCATGATTACCGTCTCCAATCCAGCCTAATCATACCAAATACTGCACTCTTTTGCCATCTGTGTCACTTTAATACCGTCAATGCGGGCAACCATTTTAACGCATCTTTTTACCGGCGGATACGGCTGTTCACATTGATTCTCTGTTTTTATGCGCACATGTTATAATCCATTTTGTTTCAACACCAGAAGGAGGGGCTGTGCGATGAAATTCAAATGGCGCCATTTCAGTCAATACCGCGGTGAATTATGCGGGCTGGCCATCATTTCAATCATCATTTTCCATTATTTTTCCGGCGCACAGAAACTGACCGGAATACTGAAAACAGCAGGCAGTCTGTACGAAAAAATGATCGGAAGTGTCGGCGTGGATCTGTTTCTGTTTCTTTCCGGAATCGGCATTGCCTATTCCCTGAGCCGCAGCTGCGAACTTCTTCCGTTTTACAGAAAGAGAACGGAACGGGTTGTGATCCCATACCTGTTCATGGGCGGCTATTATTGGGCAATCCGTCATTTTGCGGTTAAACCTGCCGGAATCAGACGCTTCCTTTATGACTATTCTCTGCTTTCCTTCTGGACAGGCGGACGCAGAGTATACTGGTATATCGCACTGATCTGCATTCTTTATCTGGTTTCACCGTTTGTTTTCAAAAAAGGGAAAAAAGGTATTGCGGCCGCCTGGCTCTGTTCCTTTCTGCTGTGTTTTGCCGTTTATGCTTACGCCAATGATTTATTCGAGAATATCGAGATCGCCATCCAGAGAATACCGGTGTATTTCATGGGCATGTATTGCGGCCTTCTTGCAAAGGAGGACAAAGACATTCCGCTGCCATTCATCGGTCTTTGCGCGGTTTCCGTTTTCCTCAGATTCTTTCTGAAGTATTATGATGTTCCTTTCTTCAGAATGTGCGATGCCGGATACATTCTTTTGCTGGGGATGCTTTATATACTGCTGCGGGAAAAGATCTGCACAGGTAAAAAACCGGTCCGGATCTTAACCGAGGCAGGAAAATATTCGCTTGAACTCTATATTCTGCACATCGCCGCAAGAAGTCTGCTCACATTGATGAAAATCGATCTTTCCTCACCGATCGGCTATGGTTTCATGATCCTGGCAGTCATTCCGCTGGCGGTGATGTTCTCCCATGTGAATGAGTACTTTCCTCTTTTCTCAAAAACACCGGATCAAGCCTGAATCTTTGTTTTGTAAATATATTCAATCAGTTGTGGATTTCCATTTGTGGTTTCCGCAATACTATAGCCATCTGTTATCCTTTTTGACAGGATTATGGTAAAATACTCTAAGAGTTGTTCAATCAACTCCGGAAGGATCTATAAACCGATGCGAAATATACCGTTCAGCCCACCTGATATGAGCGAATACGAAATAAATGAAGTGAGCGAAGCTTTACGTTCCGGATGGATCACAACAGGTCCCCGCACAAAGCTTCTGGAAAAAGAGCTCGCCGACTTTTTTCATACTGAGAAAGCAGTCTGCCTCAATTCGGGAACAGCCGCTGAGGAGCTGGCATTCCATCTGCTCGGCATCGGCGAAGGGGATGAAGTAATCGTTCCCGCATATACATATTCCGCTTCCGCTTCCGCCGCGATTCATGCGGGAGCCACCGTCCGTTTCATTGACAGTCAGAAAGACAGCCTTGAAATGGATTATGATGCGATGGAAGCTGCGATCAGTGAAAAGACAAAGGCGATTGTGCCCGTGGACCTTGGCGGAATCGTCTGTGATTATGACCGCATTTACCAGGCGGTTGAAAATAAGAAACACCTGTTCAGGGCTTCCGACAATGAAATCCAGAAAGCATTGAACCGCGTGATCGTGGTCAGCGATTGCGCCCATGCGCTTGGTGCGCAATGGCACGGCTTAATGGCCGGACAGATCGGTGATTTCTCCTCCTTCTCATTCCATGCGGTCAAGAATTTCACCACCGCGGAAGGCGGATGCATCACCTGGAAAAACATTGACGGCATCAACAACGATGATCTTTATTACAAGCTTCAGCTGATGAGCCTGCACGGACAGTCCAAGGATGCGATGTCCAAGACGATCGGCAACTGGGAATATGACATTGTCGAACCCTGGTACAAATGCAATATGACGGATATCACCGCCGCCATCGGTCTTGCCCAGATGAAACGCTATCCGGGTATGCTTGAAAGAAGAAAGCAGATCATTCAGCGCTATGATCAGGCGATGGATGAGATGGGCATTCAGCATCTGACCCACTATGGCGATGACTTTGCCGGAAGCGGTCATCTTTATATCACCAACGTCCCCGGCATCGACGCTGCCATCCGCAATAAGATCATCGTACGCATGGCGGAAAACGGGGTTGCCTGCAATGTGCATTACAAGCCGCTTCCGATGATGACGGCTTACAAGAAACTTGGCTGGTCAATCAGTTCCTTCCCCAATGCATACAGGCATTATCTCAATGAAATCACACTGCCGCTTCACACCTTGCTGAGCGACGATGATGTGGAATATGTCATCGAAACCTTCCGTGAGGCAGTCAGTACAAGCGGAAAACTCTGAGGATCATATATGCTGAGAAAATGGGAAAATCTTGATGAGTGGATCAGACAGCCTGAAGTAAAAGAATACTATGACATTCTTTCAAAGAAAAAAGGCAGTCTCTTCCTGAAAAGGGTTTTCGATATTCTCATCGCATTGATCCTTTTTATGATTCTCCTCATCCCGATGATCATCATCGCAATCTATATCAAAACCGATTCTGAAGGCCCTGTCTTTTACAGACAGAGACGCGTCACTACTTATGGTAAGGAATTCCGCATCCATAAGTTCAGAACGATGGTCACCAATGCCGAAAAACTCGGTACGGCCGTCACCGTCGGCGAGGATCCCAGAATCACGAAAGCCGGTCATTTCCTGAGAAAGACAAGACTGGATGAGCTGCCCCAGTTGATCGATGTGCTTGAAGGAACCATGTCCTTTGTCGGCACCCGCCCGGAAGCGGTGAAATATGTGGAACAGTACACCCCCGAAATGCGGGCCACCCTGCTTCTGCCGGCCGGCATCACATCGGTTGCCTCAATTCTTTATAAGGATGAAGCGGAACTTTTGGAAAACGCATCCGATCCGGACAAGACCTATGTGGAGGAAATCCTGCCTGCCAAGATGAAATATAATCTGCAGTCCATCCGTGACTTTTCTCTGCTCAATGATCTGAAAACCATGTTTGCGACAGTCGGAGCCGTATTGAAATGAGCGAAAAGAAAAAAGCATATATCTTTGATGTCTATGATGATTATGAAATCAGGCTCAGATATGTCCGTGATGTCTTTGAGGAAAAAGGATATCAGGTGACACTTTATCTGAGCGATTTTGATCATTTCCACAAAGAGAAATACAAAACAAGACGCCCGGATGTTGAATATATCGATGTCCTTCCTTATTCCAGAAACTTCTCATTCAGACGGATCCGCTCGCATATGAAATTCGCAGACAGCTGCCTTGAGATCCAGAAGAAGGATCCCGCTGATCTGGTCTATGTGATGGTGCCGCCCAATTCCATGGCATCCCAATTCGGAAAGTATCATCAGAAGAATCATTCCTGCAGACTGATCTTTGATCTTTGCGATATGTGGCCGGAGTCCTTCCCGGTAAAGGGAATGAAACCTCTGCTGGCCGCGCCGTTTTCCATATGGGCCGGACTCAGAAACAGATATATGAAATATGCGGATCTGATCATGAGTGAATGCGATCTCTTCGCGGATATGATCCGCAAATATGTTCCCGATGATATCGTCCGGACGTTCTGGCTGTGCCGCAGACAGATCGTCAAAGAGGTTCTGCCGGTGGATTCGGACAGCCTGACATTCGCATATGTCGGTTCTTTGAATCATGTCGTGGATGTGGATGCCATTGTGAAAACACTTGCCGCAATCAGAAAGCATGTCCCGCTGAAATTCCATATCATCGGCGATGGCGAATCCAGGCAGCGGCTGCTTGAAATGCTCGATGCGGAGCAGATTGATTATGATTATCACGGGCTTGTGTTTGATGAGGAAGAAAAACGGAAGATCTTTGCGAAGTGTCATTACGGCTTCAATATGATGCGTGATACAGCGTGCATCGGTCTGACCATGAAGTCTCTGGACTATTTCGCCTATGATATTCCCATTCTCAACAATGTGCCCGCCGACACCTGGAAAATGGTTGCGGACAACAATCTGGGCTTCAATATCAGCACAGAAGCCGACATTGAAAAAATCCTCTCTGTCAAAGAGGAGGATTATCAGAAAATGCGTCACAATGTGCTCGCATTCCATGCAGAACATTTATCTGAAGAACAGTTCAAAGCGAAGCTTGCGTCTTATCTCTAAGACGCTTTTTCTTTGCATTGAGGCTGACACTGAAGCCGGCCAGCACTCTTCCTTTACATGAATTAAGTCAGGCTTTGACGTCCTCGATCATTTTTTTCAGATCTTCGTAATTGATTCTCTGCACCCCGTCAATCAGAGCCTGATCGCTGAGTGAATTGTATTGATTGGGCTCCAGCAGCACACCATCTTCGATCTCTCTGTATTTGCCCTGCCATGCCCCGGCAACCCGCCAGAGCGTTTCATCATTCGTCCTCTGTTTCAGACAATAAACCGCACGCTCACCGATCTGCGGATAGTAGTAGCCGTCCCAGACCTCAGATATATACTTCTTTTTCTTTTCCGCTTCACTCAGTTTTGAAACCTCTGAATCAGATGAAGCCGGGAACATCCACTGCATGGTTTCCTCATTCAGCGAAGCCTGGTAATCCGCAATTGTCATATAGCCGCCGGATTCCGTCACCCTGATATCACTGTCCGGTTCAATATCACCATGCAATGTCTCAATCACATGAAATGTCTTAATGGTAATAATGTGTCCAAAGCCTTCCGGGGCGGCCATCTCAAAATCCTTCACTTCTCCATATACAATCGCATCACTCTTGGTGATTCTTTCTTCAAAGGAATGGAAATTCTCCATCAGTTCATCGGACATGTGGGAGTTGCTGATGATAATGTCCTCTTTGGCCGGTGTCTGCTTGGTTTGAGATGCTTCTGCCGAACATCCGCAAAAAACAAGTGAAGTCATCAAAAGAGCTTTCAGTTTTATGGATTCCATTCCTGTTTTTCCTTTCTGTATCAGTAAAGCCTGTCGTTGAATTCAATATATGATCTGTTTTCATAATAGCAAAAAAAAAAACTGTATATGTGCAAAAAAAACATGCGCATTTCTGCACATGCTATACATCCGGACAGTTTTACTCTCCGGCCGTCATGGACTCCAGGAACCAGTTATGACATTTCTGAATCAATTCATCGATGTCATCGATCGGATGCTGTCCATAATTCTTGTGCATTTCATCCTTTGTCCATTCGCATACGAAGTAACTCTTCTCATGATTGAAAAACGAGATGGCCACTTCCACTGTGTAGAATGCCTGAAATGTCAGATCCGGCGTGAAGAACATAAAGCTGTATTTGCATTGCGGCTCAACCTTCGGATCAGGAAATGAAAGCATGATACAGTAACTGTCATTTCCCATGTTTAAAGGCATAATGGCAAAATCTTCCGGCGTATACGGAAATTCAATGCCCTCATTTTCATAAATGCTGTTAAAGATCTGACATAACATATTCTCATTTTCCAATAATGAGGCTATGAAGTCCTCTCCTTCATTGAAAAACCATTTCGGCAATAACTGATGCTCAATCATGTAGCGGATATTGGTGTCATCCATTATTATTTTCCCCCTGTCATCTGTCTGAAATGATCATATGATTTAAATGCATCATATCATATTGAAACAGAATGCCGAAACCACAAAGCAGTCATGAATGTGCATGACTGCCTGTTCCGTTATGTTTCTGTATTACAGCTTTGCCCTGATTACGGACATGACATCCGCAAACCAGGTGAAAGAACCGGGCATGAAGCTGCTCTGCCTGGAAAGCGCATAAAGCTCTTTCAGATCTGCATCCAATATGGCCTGTTTCCGCTGTTTCTGAATCCGGATATATTCTGTGAGCCAGCTTTGATTTTCCACATTTTCCAAAGTGGAAAGAAGCCGTTCGCTCAGATCGCAGACGGTGTTGATCTGTGCGGCTCGTCTGTCTCTTTCATCCGCCGCTGAGATTGTTTCATGATCTTTGTAGCGGATCTGAACGGACAGTTTCTCATTGAGCAAATAAAGTCCGCCGCAAAGCAGAGCGCTCTCCCAGATCACGCGGTCGTATTCATCGTCAGCTTTCATCACGGATTTGATCTGACGCACCATCTCTTTCCTTAATACATATGTGCAGCCCGGACGCATCGGCTCAATCGTGCATGCGCTCACCTGAACCTTTTCAATTCTTTCTTCGCCATATGGCTTCGGCAGACGCGTTTTATGCGGAACAGTCTGATTGGAACGGCGGACTTCATAATCACCCGAAAGCACTTTGATTTCATCGTGCTCCTCCATGACCATTGCCATTTTTTCAATCCGTCCGGGTTTCCATTCCCCGTCCTGTTCACAAAGGAAGATCAGATCTCCTCTTGCCGTATTCAGAGCGTCGGCGAAGTTTTTCCGCAGACCCTTATTCTTTTCATTCTCGATCAGTGTCCAGTCATACAGATGGTTTTCATAAATAAAATTCTGAATGACCTCCACCGTCTGATCCTTCGAACAATCATCGAAGATCAATACCTCATCCGCTTTTCTGGTCTGGTCTCTGAGAGAGATCAGCTGCGGAAGAAGCTTTTTTGCACCGTTGTATGTTGTCATTACAACTGAAACATTCATATTTCTTCTGTTATCCTTCTCGCTTCCAGATAATATCGTTTGTCATCCGATTCCCCGATCGAAAACGTCTTTCTGACATAGACGCCGTTTTTCTCGATGGTGGAAAAGAATGCGCTGTTATCAAGCGGCGGCAGTTCGAATCCGACCGTTTCACTCCGGCCGCAAAGGCTGACCAGATTGTCACGGTCATGGATGTAATCGATCTCTCCGCCATAAAGAGACATATATCTGTCCAGAAACTTCTGGACAGTACCGGCCGCATAGCCGCTGTCTGAAATATCGATTTTAATTATTCCGCTCTGTGCGGATGAATACCATGGAACCTCTGTTCCGGACTCATCGCCGCGTTCTTCTTTCAATTTCTGCAGAACATGAACGGGATCCACCTGATACATGATTCTGTGAATCGGCTCGAACACCTGAATCGGATCATGGATGTTCTCCAGTTCGACCGTCATGTAACGCTGTGGTCTGCCGGTATAATCCTCATCCGGATGGCTCTGTTTCAGCTTCTCATAGACTTCTTTCGCGCTGGCGATGGAATGGTTTCCGTCTCCGGCCGCAAACAGAAGAGAGTGTCCCTTCTTATCCTCATAATATTGATTCAGACGTTCATCAAAGGCTTCGGCATCTTTGCCGCTGAGCAGCCAGCCGCGGATATGGCCGCCCTTTGCCATCAGCTCAAGATCATAGATCAAAGGCAGCTTCGAAGGATCGATGGATTCGATCAGCTGCTTTTTTTCATCATCACATAACAGGATGACATGGGACAGCTCCATGGGAGCTCCCTCACGGATGGCAATCCGCGAAGGCAGTCTTTCGGTGACTGTCTTTTCCGTTGCCCGGATCGGCAGATCCGTGAAATCCGCATAATCATATGCCTCAAGGTCGATGCATCCAAGAATGCCCTTGCGGATCTTTCCTGATGAGACGGTTCTTTCAATATAAATATAGGAATCGGCGAATTCCCTGAACAGGCCTGCGGACAGATATGTTTTCATCTGACGGTGAATCTGTCTGATCTCATCCAGATCCGTATCACCCAGATACACCTCCGGAAAGACGCAATGCAAAGAAGACGGCGCTTCACCGACATTTTCAGCGATCTTCTCCCAGTATTCCGGCTGTGATGTGTATTGATCCACCGCGATCACCGGCCACAATGGCAGATCTTTGGGGTATGGAATCAGGAAGTCTCCTTCCCTGAAGATTTGTCTGTTTTTCCCTGTCTCTTTCATATAATGTTCACCGACCATGTCAGTATAACTGATCTTTCCCTTCTTTCAATATATACTTTTTCCTCCTGCAAGGCTGTTTACATTCTCCGATACTGTGATATGATCATTTCATATAGTTCACGAAAATTGTTTGGAGGATTGTTCATGAACATTCAAACATTGGAAATATTGAAACTTTTACACCAGTCCGGACCGGTCAATCAAAGAAAGCTGGCCGCCCTTTCCGGATTTTCACTCGGTGCTGTCAATAAAGCACTCAAAACACTGGCAGAAGCGCAGATGATCGATCAGAATAACCGCCTGACTGATCACGCCATGCAGTATATCGCAGAAAGATCTCCGAAGAACGCGATCATCCTGGCAGCCGGCTTCGGCATGCGCATGGTTCCGATCAGCCAGTCACTGCCCAAGGCATTTCTGGAAGTCAGAGGAGAAAGACTGATTGAGCGGTTGATCAGACAGCTTCATGAAGCGGGCATTCATGACATTTCCGTCGTTGCCGGATTCATGAAAGATTCCTTTGAATATCTGATTGATGATTTCGGTGTCAATCTGATCGTCAATGAGGAATACGCCGGCCGCAACAATCTTCACTCTCTTGCCCTGGCGAAAGACCTGATCCATAACACCTACATCGTTCCATGCGATATCTGGTGTGCTGAAAATCCATTTGACACGACGGAACTTTATTCCTGGTATCTGGTCAGCGATCTGCAGGACCATGAGAGCACGGTCCGCGTCAACCGCAAGAATGAGCTTGTTTCCGTGGATGAGGATGAAGACGGCAGCCGCATGGTCGGCATCAGCTATATCTGTGAGGATGACGCTGAAACCATCCGGACAAGAATCCATGAGCTGGACCAGAACAGACTTTATGATCAGTCCTTCTGGGAAGCGGCCCTGTATCAGAAAGATCGCATGTGCATCCGTGCAAAGGTCTGCGCGGATGAGGATGTGGTTGAGATCAATACCTATGAACAGCTGCGTGATTTTGACGCCAGCTCGGATCAGCTTCATTCCGATGCGATCAGCACCATCGCAGAAGTGCTGAAAGTCGCTCCGGAAGAAATCACCGGTATCACCGTCCTGAAAAAGGGCATGACCAACCGTTCCTTCCTGTTCACGGTCAATCAATGCAAATACATCATGCGCATTCCCGGCGAAGGCACGGATCAGCTGATCAGCCGCAGGAATGAGGCGGCTGTCTATCAGGCCATCAGCGGCAAGGGGCTGTGCGATGATCCGGTTTATATCAATCCGGAAAACGGCTATAAAATCACGAAATATCTGGACAATGTGCGCGTCTGCGACAGTACGGATGTCAATGATCTGAAGATCTGTATGAAACGGCTCAGATCATTCCATGAGATGAGGCTGAATGTTCCCCATGAATTCAATATCTGGGAACAGATCCGCTTCTATGAAACCCTCTGGAACGGCACTCCCTCCATATACCGGGATTATGAGAAAACCAAGGCCAATGTCTTCAGTCTGAAGCCGTTTGTCGATTCACTTGAAAAAGACTGGTGCCTTGCCCATATCGATTCCGTTCCGGATAACTTCCTCTTCCATCATGACGCAAATGAGGCAGAAAAGCTTCAGCTGACCGACTGGGAATATGCCGGCATGCAGGATCCCCATGTGGATATTGCAATGTTTATCATCTACAGTCTTTATTCCAAAGCGGAAGCGGACCGGCTGATTGATATCTACTTTGAAGATCAGTGCGATCTGACAACACGTGCCAAGATCTATTGCTATATCGCAATGTGCGGACTGCTCTGGTCGAACTGGTGCGAATTCAAACGGCTGCTCGGGGTTGAATTCGGTGAATACAGCCTGCGCCAGTACCGGTTTGCCAAAGACTATTTCAGATATGCCTCAGAATTGATCGGAGAATTGAATCAATGACACAGACCAATCATGTCACACGCGCCATCATCATGGCAGCCGGAACCGGAAACAGAATGCATCCGGTTACCCTTCATACCCCAAAGCCCCTGATCCGCATCAATGGCGAGAGGATGATCGATTCCGTGATCAAAGCGCTGCATGCCAACGGAATTGAAGATATTTATGTTGTGACCGGATATCTCAAAGAACAGTTCAGGGATCTTCCTGAACAGTATCCCGGTCTCAGACTGATCGAGAATCCGTATTATGACACCTGCAACAACATCGCATCCCTCTATGTCGCAAGAGAACATCTCGGGGACTGCATGATACTTGACGGTGATCAGATCGTATACAATCCGCGCATTCTGAATCCGGAATTCACTCTTTCCGGATACAGCTGCGTCTATACGGATGAACCCACCGATGAGTGGCTCATGGAAGTAAAGGACGGCATTGTCACTTCCTGCAGCAGAACCGGCGGCAGCCATGGCTGGCAGCTGTTCTCGGTATCCAGATGGACCAAAGAGGACGGTATGAAGCTCAAAGCGCATCTGGAAGAAGAATTTGAAATCAAAAAGAACCGGCAGATTTACTGGGATGATGTGGCGATGTTCTGCCATCCCGAAGACTATACGCTTGGCATCTACCCGATGAACCGGGAAGATCTGATCGAGATTGACAGCTTTGAGGAGCTGACACACATTGCGCCGGAATATAAAAGCTATGGAGGTGAATGAATATGAATAAACTGAACAGCCGCAGAATCGACTGGATGATCACCCTTGTCCCGTTCATTCTGATTATCGGATTATCGCTTCTTCTGTTTATCTATCCCGAATCATCCAACGATATCATCAGTAAAGTGCGTTTCTTCTTCGGTGATACCCTGGGTCTCTATTACATTGTGCTCGGCATTGCCGTACTGGCTGTCTCGCTGTTTCTGAGCTTCACAAAATACGGGGATATCGTGCTTGGCGATCAGGATGAAAAACCGAAGTATTCCTTCTTTGCCTGGGGCAGCATGATGTTCACATGCGGCCTGGCAGCCGATATTCTGTTTTACTCCTTTGCCGAATGGGTCATGTATGCGACCAATCCGCACATTGCCGAAATGGGTTCCATCGAAGAATGGGCAGGCGTCTTCCCGCTGTTTCACTGGAGCTTCATTCCCTGGGCGTTTTATCTGGTGCTTGCGGTCGCCTTCGGATTCATGCTGCATGTGAGAAAGCGCAGCCGCCAGCGTTATTCCGAAGCCTGCAGACCCGTGATCGCCTCCCATGCCGACGGCATTTTGGGCAGAGTCATTGACCTGTTTGCGCTGTTTGCCCTTCTGGCCGGCACCGCCACAACATTCAGTGTGGCAACCCCGCTGATGGCAAGCATCATCGTCAAACTCTTCCACATCCAGATCAGCCGCACAGCGGTCACCATCATCATCCTGCTGATCACCTGCGCGATCTACACCTATGCATGTCTGCACGGTTTCAAGGGAATCGGCATTCTTGCCAAACTGTGCATCTATCTCTTCTTCGGACTGCTTCTGTTTGTGCTCACCTTCTGCGGTCAGGGAAGATTCACCCTGGAATACGGCTTCCAGTCACTGGGAAAGATGTTCCAGCATTTCATTGAACTGTCCACATATACCGATCCGGCCAGAACAAACAACTTCCCGCAGGACTGGACGATTTATTACTGGGCCTACTGGATGGTCTGGTGCATTGCCGCTCCGTTTTTCATCGGCAATATTTCCAGAGGCAGAACCATCCGTCAGACAATCCTGGGCGGGTATGTGTTCGGCGTCGGTTCCACCATTGTCAGCTTCATTGTCCTGGGCAATTACTCCCTTGGTCTGCAGACCTCAGGCGCATTTGACTTCATTGCCCAATATGCGGCCAGCGGCGATCTTTATGATCTGATCATGAACATCATCGATACGATGCCCTTTGCGCCATTCATCCTGATCCTCACGCTTGTATGCATGATCGCCTTCTATGCGACTTCATTTGACTCCATCGCCTATACGGCTGCCTGCTACAGTTACAAGCATCTTGAGGAAAACGAGAAGCCCCACAACCTGATCACCCTGCTGTGGTGCCTTCTGCTGATCGTGCTCCCGATTGCGCTGGTATTCTCGGAAAGCTCAATGAACAACATTCAGTCAGTCAGTATCATTTCCGCCTTCCCGATCGGCATCATCATGATCATCATGGTATGGAGCTTCATCAAGGATGCCAAAGCCTATATGGAAGAGCAGAAGATGCTTCAGGAATGAAGCTTCTGAAAATAACATTTACCGTGTACCGCTATAATGACGGCAGTGAATTCCACTGCCGTTTTTTTCCGGCACAGACATGATCTTGTTCAGTCTTTCATGACAGCCCTGCGGACCTTTCGGCGGATTCTCAGTCTGCGTCCGTCCCAGGCCTTATAGCTCAGGCCTCTTCTTTCCGCTCCTTCGCGGTAAGGCTCATCCGTCACCCAGGCTTCCAGCGCATCTTTTTCAGACTCACTCAAGCCGTTTACCAGAATGCCCAGCCGCTCCATGGCAGAGCGGTAATCCATCGCATAGACCGGATCATTCATCGAATCTTTCTGGGGCACCGCCTCATAAAGGCTCTCATCTTCCATGACCATCTCATCCAGGCTGATCATATCGCCCAGTTTTGTCACTTTGCGGGTGTAATGCTTGCAGATGTTCCATACTCTTCTGCGGGCAAGCAGAAGATAGTATGTGAAAAAAGCGGTGTCCCTGTCTTCACGGTAGCCGTCAACGGCTTTGAGAATCACGATGCTGGCTTCCTGGAAAATGTCATCCTTGTGCGGATAGAGCGGTTTGTATCCGTTGGTGCTTTGCGAAATGACGTTGTAAAGAATGCCGCGGGTCTGACGAAAAAGAGCCTCGAAGGCATAGCGATCCTTCAGACGGCTCATGTAAAGAAGTTCATAGGGATTTTCTTTGACCATACACGCTCCCGTCACTGAACGGGAAAACGTTTGTCATAGATGGAATACATCAGAATTCCGGCGCTGACCGAGGCATTGAGTGAGGAGATCTTTCCGGCCATGGGCAGCGAAACGATGTAATCGCACTTTTCGCTTAACAGCCTTGAGATTCCCTTGCCTTCATTGCCGATGATCAGAACGGTGTTGAAATCATAATTCAATGTCCGGTAATCCTGTCCGTCCATATCCGCACCGACTGCCCAGTATCCTTTCTTTTTCAGATCATCCAGTGTTCTGGAAAGGTTTGTGACTGCTGCGCATTTCACCGTGTCAATCGCGCCGGCGCTGACTTTCGCAACCGTCGGTGTCAGACCAACCGCATGGGTTTTCTTGAATATGACACCGGTGGCGCCGACGGCATCGGCCGTTCTGAGAACCGCGCCGAGATTGTGCGGATCCTCCAGCTCATCCAGCATGATGATCAGACCGTACTGTCCCTGGGGCACAGAGCTGATCATTTCATCCACACTGTAAAGCTTATAGTCCTCCACAAGCGCCGCAATTCCCTGATGGCGGTCTGTGCCGGTCATTCTGGTGAGGGTTTTGCGGTCGGTCTTTTTCACGGCAATATGGTTCTGCTGTGCCATTGAGGAGATTTCCCTGTCATCAGCCGCCATCCAGATCGTTTTGATCTCTGCGTGATCATTCAGCATCTGTCTGACAACGTTTTTCCCGTAAACATATTGTGCCATAATCACACCTCCAGTATTTTCCCTGTTTCTTCCCAGATTTCATCAATTCTGCTGATGTCCCCGTTCAGCTTGAGCGCGCCGATCAGCGCTTCAAAGCCGGTGGACATCCGGTAAGTCTGCACATCCGTGCTTTTCGGAACCGCTCCGCCGTTGGCGTTGCGGCCGCGGCGGTAGATCTCTTCCTCCTCTTCGGTGAAGAAACCTTCCGCATGCAGTTTTTCATAGATATGTGCCTGCGCCTTCGCGGACACATAGGCGATGCTCAGCTTCTGAAGCCGGCTGCCCTTTCCCTGTCCGCTTCTGATCAGCGCTTCACGCACATACATGGACCAGACCGCGTCACCGAGAAATGCCAGTGTTCTTCCTGAGCATTCATTCAGATTCATCAAAGCAGTCCCTTTCCGCTCAGCTGTGCACGGTATACGTCGGCACTTGCGAAATCCTTTGCCTTCTTGGCTTCATTCCACTTTGCGAAGAGCTCTCTGTCCTCGTCTGTGATCACAGGCTTTGTCACCGTGATGCCAAGAATTCCAAGCATCTTTTCCACCGCATTGCGGTACAGGCCTGCCGCCTCGAAGTTGATTTCACGCTGTCTGAGGGTCTGGTTCAGTTTCTTGACTGTCTCAAAGATGACCGCATATGCATTCGGTGTGTTCATGTCATCATCCATCGCGTCAAGGAAGGCGCGGTATTCCGCCTCATCATATGCCTCACCCATATCCACATCAGCCAGAGCAGCCTTGATGTCTGCCTGCTTCAGAGGCGTGAGCACTTTATCAAGCTCCTTGCGGGCTGTTTCAATGGTCTCATCGGAGAAGTTGAGCTCCTTGCGGTAATGCACACTGGAAATCAGCCATCTGGTCAGATTGGTGCCAAGCGCATCGACGACATCCTTTGCCCACATGGTATTGCCCAGTGACTTGGACATCTTTTCACCGTTGATGTTGACCATCGCATTGTGAATCCAGTAATTGGCAAGCGAATTGCCATGGCATGCCTCCTGCTGGGCAGCCTCATTTTCATGGTGGGGGAACTTCAGATCCATTCCGCCGCCGTGGATATCGATCTTTTCACCGAGGTTGTCATTGATCATGACCACGCATTCCGTATGCCAGCCCGGTCTTCCCATGCCCCACGGGGAGTCCCACTTGATGCCCATGTCTGTCTTTTTCCACAGGGCGAAGTCATAGGGATTCTTCTTCTGGTCATTGGTTTCAATTCTGGCGCCGGCTTCCAGCTGATCCAGCTTCTGATGTGAAATTTCACCATAGGTGGGAACACTGTCCACACTGAAATAGACATCCCCATCCACTTCATAGGCATGTCCACTTTTGACCAGCTCATCGACAAAGGCGATGATCTCGTCCATTGTCTCCGTGACACGCGGAGTGATATCGGGCAGTTCGGTATTCAGCTGGGTTCTGACCTGCTGGTATGCGTCGATATATCTTTCCGCAATGACATTTTCCGTTGTGCCTTCCTCGGCCGCCTTCTTGATGATCTTGTCATCGACATCCGTGAAGTTGGATACATAGGTGACGGTATATCCTTCCGCCTCGAACAGTCGTTTCAGCACATCGAACACAACCATCGGTCTGGCGTTGCCGATATGCGCGTAGTTGTAAACGGTCGGTCCGCAGACATACATGTCCACATGTCCCTCATGAATCGGTACGAATTCTTCCACTTTCAAAGTTCTGGAATTGTAAAGTCTGATCATCTTCTCCTCCAAAAAATAAAAAACGCCCTGCCAAAAAGGCGCCTCAGCGCGGTTCCACTTTTCTTGTTGCTCTATGCCTTAACGCGGCCAGACGTTTTCCCCTACTTATCGGGGAAACCCTCAAAGGCGCATTCACACAGTTCCATCTCCGGAACACTTTCACCTGGCTGTTCCTCTCTTTCTGAAGCGGAATCCTGTGCTACTATCCCTTTTCACCGGTTTCAATCAGTATATATCAAATCCATCAAAACGAAAACAGACACTTTGAGGTCATGCAGACACAATCCGCACAGCATCTTAAGAATAATACCTGTTGACCGCCGGTCAGCGCAAATTTATAATGAGTTCAAAGGAGGCATGGAATATGTCCGAAGAAAAAAAGGAATTAATGGATCAGGTAACTGAAAAAGCTGCAGAAGCATTCGATAAGGCAAAGGAAGTCAGCGCGAATGTCGCTGAGAAGTTCAAGGCTTCCTCCGTCGGCAAGGAAATCCTGGGCGAGGATGGAAAACTCGGCAAGGAAGATCTGAAGAGAATGGGCGAAGACTTCGCAGGCACAAAGGTCGGCAAGGCGCTTCTCGGTGAAGATGGAAAGTTTGACATGGAAGATGTCAACCGCATCAAGGACAACGCCCTCGACGCAGCCAAAGGCGCAATGGACGCAGCCAAGGGTGCCGTTGACAAAGTCAAAGACATGATCGGCGCCAAAGACGAATAATTCTGATTCCCGTTTCCGGCAGGCTCATCTGCCGGATTTTCTTTTTGTCTTTATGGAAACACAGCTGTGCAGATGAGATAATACTGATATGCAGATTTTCAATTTCATCAAGGATAACTTCTGGCTGATCGCCTTTCTGATCAGTCTTGGCACACTCATCGTGTCCGTCATCAAAGAACCGCGCAGATTCCGCAATGCGCTGATGCTGATGCTGACGCTGCTCACGTTCTGCTTATGGATTCTTGTTTCCGCAAAGGATCCCGATACCCGCGGCGCGATTGCCATGATACTTTCGGCGGCGATCTTTTTTCTGGTGCTGATCGTGCCATGTCTGTTGATCTATGACGGCTTTCTGATGATCAAACGGGAGGGCCTCTCGCTTTCTTCGCTGCTGGCCGCCCTGTTTGCCGTATTGATCTTCGCCGGAGAAATCGCCCTGTTCATCTTTATCAGCAATGACTTTGAACCCCATATGACCTGGGTCAGTGTGGTACTGATGCTGACAGGATACAGCGTCTTCTATATTTCATTCGTGTTTCTTGCCTTCATGTTCTATTCCACCGCCATCCGCTGGCTGCCAAGAAGAGTCGATTTCGACTATATTGTCGTGCTTGGCTGCGGTCTGATCAACGGAAATCAGGTCAGCCGCCTGCTCGGTGACAGACTCGACAAGGCATTCAAGGTATATGACCGCTCGATGAGCGCCTGCAAGATCATCTGTTCCGGCGGAAAGGGACCGGATGAAACAATATCCGAAGCGGAAGCGATGAAGAATTATCTGATTGAAACCCATGGTATTTCACCAAAGGATATCATTCTCGAAGACCAGTCAGCCAACACCATGGAGAATCTCAGAAATTCGATGGAGATTATTCAGAAACGGGGCGGCAGACAGTTTACCGCGGTGGTCTCGAGCGGTTATCATATTATGCGCGCGGACATCTATGCCTCAAAGCTGAATTTCGATGAGACCGGCATCGGCGCCCATACCGCCCTGTACTACTGGCCTTCCGCAATGATCCGCGAATATGCCGCGCTGGTCAAATACTACTGGAGGCCCTATTTCCTGACGCTCATCGTCATCGGCATCATTCTGACCGTGCTGACTGTTTCCGCGCATTATTAAAGATTGGAAGTAACGAATCTATGGAACTGAATCATAAAACAATCGCCGTGACCGGCGCCGCCATGGGCATCGGCGAAGCCTGTGCCGCACTGCTGAAAGAAAGCGGTGCAAATGTGATCATTGTGGATATCGATGAGGCGGCCGGCAAGGCAGCCGCACAGACCCATGGCTGCGATTTTTTCAAAGCCGATATCTCCGATGAGGATGACATGAAGGCATTGCGGGATTATATCACCGCCAATTACGGCAGCCTGGATATTCTGGTGAACAATGCCGCAAAACAGACAGAAAAGAACTTCTTCGATTTTACCGTCAAGGATTTCGCATCTGATATCAATGTCAATCTGATCGGCACCTTCGCAGCCATCCGCACATTGTGTGAAATCATGAAACCGGGCTCATCCATTCTGAACATGTTATCCGTTCATTATGAACAGCCCCGTCTCAACAAATACGCCTATGACGCCTCCAAAGCGGGCATCGCGATGCTGACAAAGGAAGCGGCGCTGGTGCTTGCGGAAAGAGGAATCACCGTCAACGCGATTTCCTATGGTGCGGTGCGCACACCGATGAACCGGGACTGGATTGAACATCCCGAACACATGGAACAGGCAAAAGAAAAAGTTCCGCTCAGATGGGTGGGCGAACCGGAAGAGATCGCCTCTTTTGTCAAAGCCATCCTCACGGAATTTTCCGCACATGCCACCGGCAGCGTCTTCACCATTGACGGAGGCCGCAGGCTCATTTAAATTCACATTTCCAGATGAAAGCCATGCCCTTTGCGGAGCATGGCTTTTTCGTTAATTCAATGTATTTTCCAGTGTCGGCTGATTTTCCGGAAGATAGATGGAATAGATCGAATCCCTGATCCTGATCCATCCTTTCAGATCCGGCATCCAGATATAATCGTTGGCCAGAAGGATTTCCTGGTGAATCAGGGCAATCAGTTCCTGATCATCATACGGTCCGTATTTTCTGCGGTTGGCAGCTGTCATGTAATACCAGACTTTGTCCATGCCTACTCGCCTCCTTCCGGTGCAGGTGTTTCTTCTTTATCTTCGATGATACCGTTCACCGTAATGCCGTAGTTGCTGGTGATTTCATATTCATTGTTCTTGTCATCCGTGACCTTGAATCCTTCCGGAATCTCGATATAGCTCAGAATTTCCGCAAGTGTGTAATGTCCGGAAGGCAGCTGGATCACCTGCTGGCCGCCGGCGATATTCACCGTCACATTGTAGCGGGGCAGATTGAACTGAAGTTCCGCGACAGACGCGTCACTTTCGGTATAGGTTTCCGAATCAGATCCCGCGGTCACGCTGACCGTATGCAGAGAGCCATCCGCCCATTCATATCCGGTCAGATCCATGATATATACCGGTCTGTCCGTTCTGTCTTCCAGCAGTCCGTCAATATTGATAATGTAGTAATCCGCATGATCAACCGCGCTCCAGTCAAGATACCAGCTTGCCGTATCGCCGGTTCCCTTGATGTTGCTGACGGCATTGAGCTGAACGGTTTTGGTGTTGTATGTGTATGTGGTTGAAGAAGCCTCGCTGGGAGTGAATTCCTCTTCGTCATTGGCTCTTGCGACAACTGTCACGGTATATGTTGTTCCGTTGCTCAGCGCATTGGCAGGCACACTGACCGAATTGCTCGCTGTGCGGGGAATGCCGACCGTCAGAGAAGGTGAGAAGGTGACTTCATAATAGTCCGCATTCTGGACGCTGTCCCATTTGATCTGCACATTTGCGGTTGTTTCCGTGAACTTGATATTCTTCACAGCTTCAAGCTGTTCAGGCTCAGTCACGATTTCCTCCTGCTCGGAAGATTCATACTGGCTGTAATCATTCGGTCCCGCACCTTTGAGCGCACCCGGTCCGGTCAATGCGACCACGGTGCCGCCGCAGGCGTCAATATAGCGCACATCGGTCCATGTCTGAACTCTCTTGACCAGCTTGTCATCGGAGGAAACCGCCAAAACGGTGCCGTCAGATCTCAATCCGACTGCCACGGAACTGCCGACCGCAGCCTCTTTCACATCGGTCCATGCGGATGTGTCAAAAGGCTGATCCGATGCCAGTGAGTATGAAGTGACATGGCCGTCCTCATGAACCAGAAGAATCTGGCTGTCGGCGATTGCAGCGCTGTGAATTCCGGTCTGTCCTCTGATTGCATCAAGTCCTTCGCCGCTGGCAAGGACGGTTCCGTCTTCGGTAATGCCGAGTGTCACGGCATTGCCCGCATATACGGATCTGATATTTTCCCAGGTGTTCACCTGGCAGCCTGAAGTGGAACCGGAACATACAACCGTTCCGTCTGTTTTCAGACCGACGCTGTGCGTACGGCCGGCCGCGATCATGGTGATATCATTCCAGGTCACGATGTTCTGATCGTTGTCGCTGGATACCACACCGCCGTTGGCCTTCAGGCCGAGCGCGTGGTCATAATACGAATCCACCTGCACGGAACCGCTGAAACTGATCGGCGGCTCAAACAGGCCGTGCTTCACGAAATTTCCGCCTTTGTCCACATAGATGGAATATCTGTCACCGAGTGCGAGTCTGTTCACATCATCACGCACAACGGTATTGTTTCCCGATGACATTTTCAGAAACAGAATTGCCAGCAGAAGAACTACTGCCGCAGCGATGGATCCGCCGATGATCATCCGGCTTCTCTTTTTCTTTTTTTCCTCGATCGTTTCTGTTTCGCTCTGCGGTTCAATGTATGAA
Source organism: uncultured Erysipelotrichaceae bacterium (assembly GCA_902761625.1). Lineage (GTDB taxonomy): Bacteria > Bacillota_I > Bacilli_A > Erysipelotrichales > Erysipelotrichaceae > Bulleidia. The sequence continues at coordinate 24,458 of CACWLH010000005.1, read as the reverse complement.
CCTGTATCGACGATTTCCGTCACCATCGTCTCCTGAATCGGCTGGGTATCGATGATCTTCGTTTTGCCAAGATCAATCGTCTTCGTATCAGTCGCGATGACTTCATTCTGTCTTGTGATGACCTGGGTCGCTTCCGTTTCATCGGAAATGAACGGAATGTCGACACTGGCTTCCTGATCAAGAGCCGGCAGAACGACGGATTCCGTATTGTTGACAAGCGAATCCAGTGTGACTTTATAGAGATCGCTGATCTCTTTCAGCTTCAGAATCGGAGGGATCGTATTGCCGTTTTCCCATTTCATATATTCAGTAACGGGAATGCCGAGTCTTGCCGCGACATCACCCTGCGCATAACTGAAATGTTTTCGCAGCAGCGTCAGTTTTTCAGGAAGCTTGTTATTCATAAACTTCATCTCCTTTCTGCCTCTGCTATCTTTTTATTCTATATCAAAACAGCTGAAAATAGGCATGTCACCTGATCGATTCTGCATGATTTAAGATCTGAAAACGCTTAATTCTCCTTGATAACACAGGTTATGACAGTGAATCTGTTTACCGGCTGTTCAAATTCATTTAGAATGAACTTAGAAGTATCACGCTGAATTCATCATAATTGATCATTAACGAATATTTCAGGAGGACAATATGGGTTTATTCGACAAGAAACAATGTGTCATCTGCGGCAAGCAGTTCGGACTGCTCGGCGGCTCTTCCATCGCGGACGGTCATTTATGCAATGACTGCAAACGCAAATTCTCACCCTATGCAGTCAGAATCAACAAAATGACGAGCGACGAAGTCAGACGCCATCTGGAATACAGAGAAAAGAACCAGGCCGCGCTTGCCTCATTCAGCCCGGATATCGTATTAGGCACAGACAAAAAGCTCTATTTCGACAGTTCCAAAGAAGCATTCCTTGTTTCCTCACGTTCCAATTTCAGAGACGGCAATCCGGATATCATCAGCCGCAATCAGGTTGTCAATGCGGAATATAAAGTCAGTGAAAGAGCCACGGAAATATACAAGGATGAGGAAAAGAAGGAAAGCTTTGATCCGAAGCGCTACGAATATGAATATACCTTCACCATGAAGATCACCATCGATTCCCCTTATTTCTCCGAAATCAGCTACACGGTCGTGGACGGGGATGAGGCGGAAAACAAAAACGATGAGAATTACAACCGCCATGAATACACATGCCGTATGATCCAGCATGTGTTATGTCCGAAGCTCTATCCGGAGCCGGAAAAAGAAGAACCCGTCACCACAATTCCGATCGATGCTGAAACCTGGACATGTTCATGCGGACAGACGGGCAACCTCGGCAGATTCTGTTCCGCCTGCGGCAAGGAAAGAACCGTCACATGGGACTGCCCGTCCTGCGGACAGAAAGGCAATACGGGAAAATTCTGCAGCGGATGCGGAAAGGAAAAGCCGGCGGTGCTCAAGTGGTTCTGCCCCAGCTGCGGTCACGAGAATACCGGCAAGTTCTGTTCCGAATGCGGCGCAAAAATGCCTGAGAATGTCAGCGATGTCAGACGGATAACCCCCGCACCTCACAAACCCGGCACAAGTGAACAGTAAGCATTTCATTACAAAAGCTGCCATTCCTCATGGGGGATGGCAGTTTTTCAATGAAAAAATCATCCCTGTTCAGGATGATGTCTTCTGAGTGATTATTGCTGTATGGATGGATTCAGCGTGCGGGCGCAGAGACTGGAGATTTCAACGATTTTACTGACTGCCGCATCACTGTCGTAGATATCATTGGACATCACGACAAGAATATAATCGGTATCCGGACCGTTGATAATTGCGGAATCATTTTCAACCCCGGGCAGATCGCCGGCCTTGGACGCATATTCAAAGCCTTCGGGCAGACCCGCCGGAATCTTGTTGATATAACTCTGCATTCCCATCAGTCCATAGATTCTTTCGGAAGCCGTAGGGCTGACATAGGAACCGTTGTAGATCGACTCCAGAAGCGCACCGACTTCCGCTGCCGTTGTCAGATTGTCCGCGCCTTCGTCATAGACTGATTCCGCGCCGATATCCCTTCCTGACTGAATGTAGCCGTGCCTTTGGGCAAATTCGGTCACAGCCATGAGTCCGGAGACATAATCGCCATAGCCGATGGTGGTTTCAATCGCTTCCCAGGCGGTGTTGTCCGACCATGAAATCATCGCCATCAGGCTGTAGGCGGAATCCTCTGTTTCATAGATTTCCCCGTTTTCAACCATCTCCAGATATTTCCCGGCCGTAAACAGTTTAATCAGGCTGGCACTGGACATCTGGGTATCGTTGATCACAAATGAGCGGCCGCTTCCAAGATCTTTCACATAGACCGACCATATGCCCTGCGCATCATTGAGAGCCGAAACGACGGCTTCGTTCAGGCTGTTCATCCTGAGGTCAGCGGGATCAGCATCTTCCTGTACAGGTTCAGCCGTTTCCGCGATCACTTCGGTGTCTGCTGTTTCTGCCGGTGTCTCTACCGGTGCTTCCGCCGGTGTTTCCTGACGGTTATGATTCAGAAATATCAGCACACAGGCAATCAATGCGGCGAGTGCCAGAACCGCAGCGATCACCAGCAGCCAGGACAGCCGCGGCTCTTCATCAGGATCGTCATCATCAATCATCTCCACCTTGTGCAAGGGAATCAGTTCCTCACGGGAGCTGATCTGCGGACTCGTCCTGTTTTCAACCGCCTCATCGGTCAGCTCATCAATCATGACTTTGAGCGAGATATTGGTATCTTCGGTATCCGGATGATGTTTTTGTGCGGATGAATCAAAGATGAAGTCCAGCTCATCCAGTTCTGATTGAAGATTCTGCTGTCTTTCTCCGGCTTCTTTCAGTTCCGGTAACCGTCTGCCTGTTTTTTTCTGTGCCATAAAACCTCCCGGGCACTGAAACACTGCGATCGCTTCTGCTGATTTAATGTTTCAGATCAGGTATTGATCCTGAAGCTTCTGACGCATTTCTGCATCGATACCAAACACATCCTCGAAGAATGCGCCATAGTCCGCATAGCGGGCTTTGATTGTTTTTAATGAATACTCAGCGGAAGTGCGGTTGACGCCTTCGAATGCCTGCATCTGCTGTTTCAATTCCTTGTTATCGCCGATGATATGCGCCACTTTCTCGAAGAACTTTTCAATGAGTTCCCTGCGGTATTCATTGGTCAGCTCATAATCATCCAGGGCTGTCTTTTCATCCACGCCAAGCATCAGAAGAATCAGAACAGCCGCAATGCCGGTGCGGTCCTTGCCGGCCGAGCAATGAAACAGGATAGGTGTCTGTTCTGCCTTGATAACTTCAAACATCTCTTTGTAAGCTTTGCAGAAAGGAAGGCTTCCATACATCTTTTCAATGAAATCGTTGGCATTCGCATGATCTTTCGCCGCTTCCTCGATTCCCTTGGGATCAAACTGCACCTGATTGCCATTGCCGTCCACCATCGCGTTGATCAGATGATACTGCGCGCCGATATCGGGATCCGGCACTTCATTTGCCTCATATTCGCTTCGGAAATCGAACACATGGCGGATACCGAGCGTTTTGACAAATGCCATTTCCTCATCATTCAGATCAGCCAGAGGCCCGCTTCTGAAAAACTGTCCATAATTTACTTTTCTTCCGTCAGCGGCAGTGTAACCGCCTAATTCGCGGAAATTCAGACGTTTTCTGATATCTTCTGTTTTCATCGGGTTTTTCTCCTCCGAAGTATTTTAACAGAGAGCTGTGAAAAAGAAATGTTTTCCGCCGATTCATTAACCTCCATGCATAAAAAAACCCATCACATGGATGGGTTCGGATTGAGAACTCAGATCTTTCCGCCTGTGAATGCCTGACCTTCGATCAGAGCACGTACCATCAGGACTGCTCCCCACGGCTGGCCTTTGATGAGTTTCTTTGCATAGGAAGTCGGGTCACCCTCTGTTCCTTCTGCATAAGTAACTTCGAACTGCATTTCCATCGGAGTCTTCATTTTGACGAATTTGAATGTGGGGTTCTCGCTTGCTTGCAGGAGCGCCTTGATTTCTTCACGCTTCATAGGTGCACTGATATTAACTAACATTTTTTTGAATCTCCTTTTCTGTGAATTCATTATAGCATGTAAGCGCTTTAATCAATATCTGACTTTTTTAATATTAACGATCTGTAAACTTATTAATCCAGCTGACTGCCGTTGGATTCACATACCTTCTTGTACCAGAAGAAGGAATCCTTTTTCATTCTCTTCATCTCTTTAAGATCGAATTCATCGCGGTCAACATAGATGAAGCCGTATCTCTTGGTGATGCCCTGGTGAGTGGAAATCAGATCGAATGCGCTCCAGGGGGAATAGCCCATGAGATCCACGCCGTCCGTGATCGCCTCACGGCATGCGATGATATGTCTTCTCAGATAATCGATACGGTAATCGTCATGGATGGAGCCGTCTTCTTCCAGCTTGTCCGGAACACCGCAACCGTTTTCCGTGATCAGCAGCGGCAGATGATATCTTTCCCAAAGCTGTCTCAGGGTTACTCTTAATCCGACAGGGTCAATACCCATGCCATAGGAGGTATGTTCCTGAAGCGGATTCTTCACAGCTGTGCAAAGACCCGGATAAGTCATGAGACCGGTCATGAAATCCTTCTTTTCCTTCGCTTCCGCTTTCAGCTTCTCGCCTTCTTCAACACCGACATACTTCACGCATCCGGCGCCATAGTAGTTGAAGGCGATGAAGTCAGGATGACCCGATTTCAATACGTCCAGATCCTCTTTGGAAATTTCAGGAGCGACTCCTCTGTCCTTCCACCAGTTCAGCAGCGCTTCCGGATAAGTTCCGAATACAGCTGTGTCGAGGAAGAGACGGTTGCGCATCTGATCAAAATCCATCGCCGCAAGATTGTCTTCCGGAGAAGAGGAAGCGGGATAGATAGCGGTGATGTTGGGAGCGGGACCGATCTTTGCCTGAGGGCAGATCTGATGACATTCGATCATCGCCTGGGCCTGGGCCACAAGCATGTTGTGATTGGCCGTCCAGACATCCTTTTCATCGCCGTACATATGGCCCTGATAGAGCACCATCATATTCTGTTCGTTGATGGTCAGGAAGTATTTGACCTTCTTTCCGTATTCTCTGAAGCAGACCTTGCAGTATTCAACGAAATCGGCAATGCACTGACGGTCTGTCCAGCCGTGATATCTGTCCTGGAGAACCTGGGGCAGATCGAAATGATAAAGCGTGACAACCGGCTCAATGCCGTATTTCAGACATTCATCGATGACTTCATGATAATGATCGACCGCGACTTGATTAACTTCTCCGCTGCCGTCCGGAATGATTCTCGGCCATGCGATGGAGAAGCGGAATTCCTTGAATCCCATCTCGGCCATCAGGGCGATGTCTTCACGGAAACGATGGTAATGATCGATACCGTCTTTGAAATCGGTTGTGCCTTCGGGCACCGGGGCAGTATCAGAAACAGAAAGTGTCTTTCCGTCTTCGAGATACGCGCCTTCACACTGATAGGCACTTGAGGAGGCTCCCCAGAGGAATCCTTCGGGGAATGGTTTCAATGTCCTGTAATCCATAATGTTTCACCCTTTCTTCATTTCTTTTATGGTTACGATGTCTCCGTCACTGATCAGATCGAGCAGATCCGTCTCATGTTCCGCAAGCTTTCCAACCAGATTCCGCTGGCCGTCGTTGCGGATCGGGATCCTTACAATCTGCAGTTCGCCGGAGTAATGTTTATAAGCGTCATTGACCATGACCACATCGCCTTTTTCAAAATATTCACCGGGCACTCTGCGCACCGGGATTTCCCGCTTTTCATTGCCGAATCTGCCTGTGCGGCTGCGCCAGATCCATTCACTGGAATCGCCGAAATCAATCTGCGGGAACCATTCAAGCATCATATATCTTTCCATCTGTGTGATTTCCGGATCCGGGATCACTTTCAGAACGATATTCCTGCTTTGTACCAGCATCGGACCGAACGAGCGGAACATCTCATATAAGGGAGAGTCTTCCATCTTTCTGCCTTCCCTGCGGACTTCCTCGATTTCCCTGAATTCCGCTTCCGAGGCATATGCATTGCCGAACAGAATGCAGTCAATTCCCATTGCATCAAGAACACGATAGGCAAGATCCGCACTGTAATCGCGCATTTTCTCCACAGTCGGCAATCCGTCTTTTGCGTCCCAGACCCCATGGGTGTTTTCATTGTGGCTGGCAATGAAGGCGTCGATCGGATATCCGTATTGTTTCAGTGTCTCATTGGTGCGCACAAAGGAATTCCATTTCAGACCGGTATAGCGCTGGGGATAGAAGTTATGTCCCAGCAACAGCATGTCTTCTGTGACCCCGTTGTCTTTTAAATATTGAAGTTCCTTCTCAATTCCCATGGAGGCGTTCAGCTGGATTTTGATTCCGTACGGATTGCGGCAAAGGATCAGATCCTTTTCCTTTCCGTAGGAAAGATCCATTCTCAATATGTCGCAGCCGATCTCATGAAATAAAGAAAGATTGTCCGGGGTTACGCCGAGTCTTTCCAGAAACTGCGGATTGACATCCAGCGACACCTGAAGACCGCATGCATGCGCATCATTGATCATCGCCTTGAAATAATCGATGATTTCCCCGTTAGTGCCTTCGACGGAAAACATGCTTGAAAACACTCTTGTGCATCCGTGCGAAGCTGCCAGTTTCATGTAATCCCGGATTTCGCCCATCGGCCTCAAATCCGGATACACCGATATGCCAAATTCACTCATTATGATTGTTTCTCCTGCTTTGTATTAACATACTAGCACATTATTAAAACCGGATTTCTCCGGTTTGGTTTTCATATCAGTGCTCAACAACCTTCGCATATGTGATGACGGGCTGTTCTTCCGGTCTGATGGTTCCGTTGTTGTCCACCGGCTTTGCATCAGCCGCGATCTTCATGCATACATCCATGCCTTCAATGACATGTCCGAAGGCCGCATAGCCGCCATCCAGGAATTCATCATCCGCAACGCAGATGAAGAACTGGGAGCTTGCGCTGTCGGGATCGTTGCTGCGGGCCATGGAAATGGTTCCGGTTTTGTGGGAAATCGGATTGTCATAACCGTTCTGGGCAAACTCTCCGGTGATGTTTTTTTCACTGCCGCCATAGCCTGTGCCGCTCGGGTCGCCGCCCTGGATCATAAAGCCGTCCATAATTCTGTGGAAAGTGATACCGTCATAGAATTTATCATTGACCAGGTTCACGAAATTGGTGACCGTGACCGGCGCCGCCTTGCCGTCAAGCTCCAGCAGGATGGTTCCGTAGTTTTCAACTTCCATTTCAACATAGACGGTTTCCTCAATGAGATCCTCTGTCTGTGCTGCCGCTGTCTCCTGCGGTTTTTCTGCTGTATCATCCGGTTTTGATGTGGTCTGTGCCGACTGTCCGCAGCCTGCAAGAAGTGATGCAAGCAGGAAGGCAGTCATGATTTTTCCCGTTTTCATATACTCATACGCCTCCGATCTGAATGTTCTGATCCATCGATGTGATGATTTTTTTGAATTCCTCGTATGTGCTCTGCCAGCCCGGCAGAATGGAATCATTCATTTCCGTAAACGGATATACCTGAATGTTGGTTCTGAGTTCCGGATATTCCCCTTCCAGATAGGTGTAATGAAGATCCGCTCTGAGATTTTCAACTTTCACATCCGTTGTGCCGTCCGCATTGACGGTTTTCACAAGGTCCATTCCGGCCATCATGCCGATTCTGTTCTCCACGTCAATCTGTGAGCTGATGAGATTGCCCATCGCATAGAAGACAGGCGTGTCACCAATCCACTCGAACGGTTCAATGACATGGACATGATTGCCGACGATCACATCGGCTCCGGCATCAACAAGACGCTGCGCCAGACTTTTCTGGGTTTCGTTGACATCGAATGAATATTCGGTTCCCCAATGCATGGAGACAATCACCGCATCGCATTCCTCTTTTGCCTTAGCGACCTTGGCGAGCATTTCCTCTTCATAACCCGGGAAATAATTCACTTCCCAGTTATAATCCGCCGCAATGCCGTTGGTGTTTTCACAATAGGCAAGGAAGGCGATCTTCATGCCGTTGACTTCAGTCACGGCAATTTCATCATATTCCTGCTGAGAGGTATTGGTGCCCTGCATGAGCACACCCTGCTGGCTGTTCCAGAAATTTCTGGAATTGGTGACACCGGTGAAGCCCATATCCAGGCAATGGTTGTTCGCGGTTGAAACAAGGTTGAATCCCTTTGAAACCATATATGTGCCGAATTCCTGCGGACTGTTGAATACCGGATAACCCGTTAATCCAAGTTCCGTTCCGCCAAGAATTGTCTCCTGGTTGTAAAACTGAAGATCATATTTTTCCGCAACGGCCGTGATTCTGTCCATCTGCTTTGCGAAATCAAAGGTTCCGTCCGCATTTGCGGCATCCTCATAAACCGATTCATGAAGCAGCCCGTCCCCGCACAGAAACAGCGACACGCGTGTTTCATCGCTGCTGCTCTGCTGGGAAGGTTCGGATGAATCCTCCGGTTGCTGTGTCGGCTGCGCCTCAGCGGGATCAACCGTTACGACCGCAGGCTTTTCCGGCTCCTTCGGTGCGAAGATCCGGGTGATCGCAAATACGCCAACTCCCAGAATGACTAGTGCCGCGGCGACCACAATCAGAAGGTTGCGGATATTGACACTTCTCTTCTTTCTTCTTTTCTTAGCCGGCATAATCGCCTCCGGCCAGCCCGTAGAATTCCTCAAAGGTCATATTCTCTCCGGCCTCGTGAAGCTTCTGCGCCTCTTCCTTTGTGATATAGCGGAAATGCCACGGTTCATATGCATATCCGGTGATTTCTTCCTTGCCCTTGGGATAGCGCATGATGAAGCCGTACTTCCATGCATTTTCAGCCAGCCAGCGTCCCTCTGTGGTATTTTCGAAATCCTGGGTCAGATCGTAATCGCTGTCCTGACCGCACAGATCAGTAGCCAGTCCGGTCTGATGATCGGAATATCCGGGTCTTGAACTGATTGAATCGGCATAGGACTGTCCGCCTTCCGCCACATAGCCGTCATAAAGCATTCTCTGGAACTCTTCACCGCGGTAGCCCGATCCCATGACAAGATAGACACCGTCCGCCTCAGCTGCCGCAAACATCTCTTCCAGGGCAACCGCCGCTTCCATTCTCATGGTCCAGTTGTTATAACGCATATCGACTTCCGGGAAAGCCAGATCCGCCGGTTCATATCCATCCGGCAGTTTGTGTTTCTTGTTGGCAATGATCAGATAACTGTCCGTATTAAAGAAACGCGCATCTTTTTCCGGATCATTGCCCGCTTCCGGAGTGGGTTCCGGGGTCGGGGTCGGCGTCGGTTCCGGGGTTGTTTCTGCGGTCGGTTCCGGGGTTGGCTCTGATTTTTCATTCTTTCCTGTAAACAATGAAATCACCAGTGTCACAATAATCGCTATCAGAAGAACCGGAATCACAATCATTGCAATCCGGTCAAATCGAATCGTTCTTTTCGGACTTTTTTTCTTTGCCATATTCTTTCTCCCGAATGTATGGTATCACAAACCGGCCGCTGAAATCGTCAGTTCATTTCTGAATTCTTGAACAGATCGGTCTTTTCCAGCGCTTTGATCATAAACCAGCCAGCAATCACCGCGATCAGTTCACCGATTGCCACGTAAGCGCCGTTGATCAATGTGCCCATCACCAGATTGTCCGGCATGAACAGATATGCCAGCTCCGCTCCGACGATGAAGAAATTGAAAATCACCGGCATCAGACATGAGAGGACCGGGATTCCCGCTGTTTTGATATTTCTGAATCGATATGTGCATAAAGCAGCCAGCAATGTTGCAAGGGTTCCGACGATGGCATCAATGAAACCGGTCGGATTCAATCCGAGCATTGCACCGAGCAGATTGGTCAGAAAGCATCCCAGCGTGACGCCAGCGATTGCTCTTTTGTCAAGCAGCGGCAGCAATGTCAGAGCTTCCGCAATTCTGACCTGAATCTGACCGAAGGCAATCATGGAAAGCCCCGGCACAAAACAGATCGCCGTGTAAATTGCCGCAATCATGGCTATTCTTGAAAAATCTTTTGTGTTCATAAATACTCCTGCTGTCAAAACAAGCATCATTATATGACTTTGTTCCAAATAAAAAAACCGGCAATGCCGGTGGAAGGTCAATCAGCCCGCCATACGCGGATGACAGGTTTTGACTTCTTTTCAGAAGCTTTCGGTTTGATGAGACTTTTCTGATACATCTCCTCTCTTTTGAGGATGCCCTCAACACGGTCAATCTCACTGTTGCTCATGTGAGAGGAATCATTGTAGGGAAAGGCCTGTTCGAGGAAGTGCTTCATGAGCTGTCTCAGAAGCTGTTCCCCGACTTCGGCGCCAAGACTTCTTGTCGTCGGGTCCACTGCCCAGCTGCCGTCTGAATGCTGGTAGAGGCAGCTCTGTGCGATAAGATCATTTTTTTCAGATGCCCATGTGATCTGGACGGAGCGGGGATTGAAGCTGATGTCAGTCACCTGCAAATCGTTGATTCTTTTCATTCTTTCTTTCTCCTTTTCTGATCAGTCAGACCTTTCTTTGTGAATACAGAATACATGACTCCGCGAAGCTCTTTTTTTTCATGTTCATCTTGTTTTCTGAACACAAAAGTCCCGGATATCATACAGACGCACTCATCCTGTCTGTCTGACTGTCTTTACCTCCGGGACTCTTTTTTCCGATTTGCAATTCTATTTAAACAATTATTAATAAGGATCACAATATACCGCTGGTATACTTTTCGAGTTTTTCAATAGAAAAGATTCCGGTTTTCCGGAATCCTTGAATCAGCCTTCGATCATGATCGTGTGTTTTTCGGGGATCTCATTCACCGGTTCCTTTTTCGGAACATTCAGTTTCAATACACCATCCTCGAATTTCGCACTGATGTCTGCTTCGGTGATGTCCTCACCGACGTAGAAGCTTCTCTTCATCATTCCTGAATAACGCTCCTGGCGCACATATCTGCCTTCTTTGTCATTGTCATTCTTTTCCAGACCTTTGGCAGCGGTGATGCTCAGATAGCCGTTGTTCAGCTCAACATGGATCTGATCCTTCTTGAAACCAGGCAGATCAATCTCCACTTCATAGTGATCATCATGATCTCTGACATCCGTCAGCATTTCTCTGTTGGCATGTCTGCCATAGAGCTTCCTGTCAATGTCATGAAACCTTGCGGGGAAAAAATCATCCATCCAATCATCAAACAGATTATCATTGAAAATTTCCGGTAACAACATAGTCATTCACCTCCTGTTCATTCATCACGTTTATCGAAATAAACTATGTGCCGAACAAGGGAAGGAGGGTTCGGATTCTTTTCGGGGATCTTCTCTTTTCCTTTGCAATTATATTTTAACTCGCTTTTTTAGCACTGTCAAGTAGTGAGTGCTAGTTTTTTTGGCTGAGTCTGTGATTGTCACGGTAATTCTTCGGTGAGATTCCGAAGATGTTCCGGAATGCCCTGGAAAAATGAAGCTGATTATCATATCCGACGGATGCACCGACCTCCGCAACCGGCATCTTTGTGTTTTTCAGCAGCTCGGATGCCTTGTACATGCGGTATTTCAGCAGAAAGCGCTGCGGCGATTCCCCGAATGTGTCTTTGAATATGCGGCTGAAATAGCTTCTGTTCAGACCGCTGCTGTCCGCGATTTCCTCAACGGAAATATCACGCATGTAATTTCCATCAATAAAATTGATCGCTTCTCTCATATAGAAGTCACGGAGCTTCTTTTTTTCCTCATGGATTCTGGTTTTGCTGGTCTCTACAATTCTGTCAATCAGAATCATCGCCATTCCGACCAGCCTGATCGGGGATTTTTCCGCCTCTTCAACAATCCTCAGCAGAAGTTTTTCAATCTCCTTATCCGATGGGTCGACAGGCGTATATACCGGCTGGCTTTCACTCATGCCTGCAAGTGTCATCATCTGTCTTGCCTGCATGCCGTCAAACTCGATCCATGCGTAATACCAGGGATCATCCTCATCCGCCGCGTACATGCTCGTCTGACCGGGACAGAGCAGAAACCCCTGTCCTTTTGTGATGGTAAAGGTTTTACCGCTGGTATCCAGCGTTCCTTTCCCGTCAATCACATAGTGAAACAGAAAATGATTTCTGACTGCCGGTCCATAAGAATGGAGTGAATCGCAGTGTTCCCAACCGAACTGAATCAGATTCAGATCGATGAACAGCTGATCCTGTGCCACGTAGAAACGGTATTTGTTTTCCTTTTCATCATAAAAACGTTTCTTCATAATGCTTTCCTTTTCCGGTAACCGCTTATATTCCTGATTTAATTATATATCATAATGTGACTTAATATCTGAAAATCAGTCAAATATATCAAAACTGAGATATAAATAATCGCATTATACACTCTATTTCGATATTTCAACAGGCTAATATGAAAGCGCATACAGAAACATCCCCGTATAGTGCACGATACACGGATGATTCTGCATCAGTATCACAGCAGCTTATCATCAATCAGAATGCATGATTATTCAGAAGGAGAAAGAAAATGCAGAAAAACATCTCTCGTTTATTCAAAGCATCGCTGAGTTCTCTGATCGCTCTCAGCGCGCTGACCGGATGCATGTCCAAGCCCAGCACACCGACCGCTGAAACCACACCCAGAGTTGAACCGCCGGCAGATATCTGGGCACCCTACGATGAGGAAGTCACAGTCACAGCATTTGTTCCGGAAAACAGCGGAACAGAATTCCAGGGCGACGACGACTATGGCAACAACCCCTGGTACCGTGCTTACAAGGAACGCTTCAATATCAATCTTCAGAACAAGTGGGTCTCCAATGACTATGACACAAAGCTGAATCTTGCCATCGCCGACAAGGATCTCGCGGATGTCTTCTATGTCGATTCAGCCCGTCTCAACACCCTGCATGAAGCAGGCCTGATCATGAACCTCGAGGAAGTGTTTGACAAATACGCTTCCGACGTACTTAAGAACTACCGTAAGGATTATGCGGAAACATGGGAAACCGGATGCTTCGACGGCGAACTCTACGGCATGCCGCAGATGAGCTACGGCATCATCGACCAGTTCCAGTACATCTGGATCCGTCAGGACTGGATGAAGGAATGCGGATTTGACGCTCCGAAGACAATGGACGATGTCATCAAGATCGCCACAACCTTCGCTGAAAAATACGGCGGATATGCACTGCCTGAATGCCAGACTCTCGAAAACCTCTTCAGACTCGCACTCAGCTGGGGCGCACATCCTGATATCTGGGTAACAAAGGACGACGGCACAATCGAATACGGAATGATTCAGCCGGAAATGAAAGAAGCTCTTGCCCAGTATGCACAATGGTATAAGGACGGCATCATCAATCCGAACTTCACAACTCTCAACTGGGACAAGATGATGCAGGGCATGATCAACGGCGAATGCGGTGTCATCCCGTTTGCACAGTGGTTCGGTTATAACCCGCTGCCCGATCTGATCAAGAACCAGGGACCGGAAGCGATCTTCTATCCGTATGAAATCCCGACTCAGGACGGCAGCGACATTCTCGGCAGCGTCAAGTTCTCCAATGAAGGCTACGTTGTTATCAGAAAAGACTGCGTCAATCCGGAAGCAATCATGAAAATCGTCAACTTCTATGCTTACACAGTCAATGATGCAGTCGGCGTCGAAACAAATGAATATCTCTCCTCCCTGCACAGCTTCAACTATCCGAACTGCGTCAGAGAAACACGTATCATCAACCCGATGAACGACTACAACCAGTACATCCAGGTCAAGGCTGCCGTTGACGCATATCAGGCAGGCGAAGACGTTGACACAAGCGAGCTGGGCACAAACGTTGCCAAGTATGAAAGCTGCGTCAACTGGCTCACATCACAGGATCCCAACGGTGTCGGCGACTGGCTGCAGCAGGGCAATGATCGCTCCGCATACGGAATCGCCAAGAAATATGTCGATGAGAAACAGTATGTGCAGGATGCCAAGTGGGGACCGGATACACCGACTCTTCAGTCTGCAGGCAGCACTCTCAATGACATTCTGATCGAAGGCTTCACAAAGATCATCACAGGCGAAAAAACAATCGATTACTTTGACGAACTTGTTGAACAGTGGAAGACAGCAGGCGGCGAAAAGGCTACTCAGGAAGTCAACGAAATCTACGGCGGCTGATCCCTTATCATAGGAGTCTGGTTTTATGAAAGGTAAGAAAAAGAAATTCAACATCAGCACTCTCTGGCAGTATTACGCCATGCTCGTTCCAGGTGTTGTACTGACCTTCATCTTCAGCTATATACCGCTGTACGGTGTCATCATCGCGTTTGAAAAATACAATGTAGGCATGGGATTCAATTCCCCCTGGGTCGGACTTGAAAACTTCCGTTATCTGTTCAGCCAGCCGACATTCACCCGCACAATCTGGAACACACTCTTCATCTCTGTCTGGAAACTGGCACTCGGAATCATTGTTCCGGTGACCATCGCGGTTCTTCTGAACGAAATGCGTTCAGACAAACTGAAGCGTTTCTATCAGACATTGATTTACATCCCGAACTTCCTGTCATGGATCATCATGGCCGGCGTTCTCATGGATATCCTCAGCAGCACCGGAGCGATCAATACCATTCTCGCAAAACTCGGCATGGGAACAGTCAACTTCCTTGGCGATGCGAAAGTGTTCCCCTGGACAATGATTGTCTCTGATGTCTGGAAAGGCTTCGGCTACGGCACAATCGTTTACCTGGCAGCCCTGCTTGGTATTGATCCGAGTCTCTACGAATCGGCGATGCTGGATGGCGCCACCCGCTGGCAGCAGATCAAAAACATCACCATCCCGCTGCTGATGCCGACAATCATCCTGATGACTGTCCTCTCTCTGGGAAGCGTACTCAACGCCGGATTCGACCAGGTCTATAACCTGTACAGCCCGGCTGTATGGGAAACAGGCGACATCATCGACACCTATGTATACCGTCTCGGTATCCAGCAGGCCCAGTATTCCGTCGGTGCGGCTGTCGGTCTCTTTAAATCACTTGTTTCCGCGATCATGGTTGTCACTTCCTACCGTCTGGCTGACAAGCTGGCAGGCTACAGAATTCTGTAATGGAGGATGATATGAAAAAGAAGAATAAAATCTCCGTATTCAATATCTGTCTGACCATCGGTCTCGGTATTATCTGCATCACCTGCGTACTTCCGTTTGTTCATCTGCTTGCGGTTTCCTTCTCAAGCAGCTCGGCAGTGGCAGCCGGCAAAGTCGGCTTCCTGCCGGTGGAATTCACAACGGCATCCTATGAATATGTCATCACCGGAGGACGTTTCCTGCATGCGATGGGAATCTCCATTGAAAGAGTCATTCTCGGAACACTGCTCAATATCGTACTCATGGTGCTGACTGCATATCCGCTGGCCAAGAGTGATCTGCCCGGACGCGGATTCCTCTCCGGATTCTTCGTCGTAACGATGCTCATCGGCGGCGGTATGATCCCGACTTACCTGCTCGTTTCAGGTCTTGGCCTGAAAGACACCATCTGGGCTCTCATCCTTCCGGGTGCGCTGCCTGTATACAACATGATTATCCTGATGAACTTCATCCGCGGCCTTCCTCATGAACTTGAGGAAGCGGCCTGGATTGACGGTGCATCCCCGTTCGGCACACTCGTGCATGTCATCTTCCCGCTGCTTGGACCAAGCCTTGCGACAGTCGGCCTGTTCAGTATGGTCGGCCACTGGAATGACTGGTTCTCCGGAATGATTTACATGAGTGAACCGATGAACTATCCGCTTCAGACTTATCTGCAGACACTGCTTGTCGACTTTGAAAAGCTTCTGCAGTCTGACACATCAGGCAACATCCAGGAAATCCTTTCCAAGATGAATGCCCGCACCGGCCGTGCCGCCCAGCTGTTCCTTGGCGCTCTGCCGATCATGATGGTTTATCCATTCCTTCAGCGCTACTTCACAAAGGGTCTTACCCTGGGAAGTGTCAAAGGCTGATTCATAATGATTCCCTTCCCTCCGGTAACGGAGGGAGGGGAACCATATCAATTGAAATGTGAAATTTCACTGCAGGAGGAATTATGTTATTTTTCTCAAATTACAGCACACCCGGTCCCGGGATTCCGGAAGATGCGCCGCGGGCGACGGGCTTACCGAGAATTTGGGAGATGGTCTCAAGAGATTACACCGCTTTCTGGCGGGCGGGCATACTGAATTTCCTGTCATTGATGCCGTTTATATTCCTGGTCGGCTGGGCATATGTGACACACAGTGTGCTGATCGCAATGATTGGCGGAATCGTCGGCGGTATGATCGCAGCACCATGTTTCTACGGTCTCTCGGATACTCTTCTCAGAAGTCTTCGGGATGAGCCTGGCTACTGGTGGCACCGTTACAGCCGTGCCGTGAAAAACAACTGGATCAAAACGCTCCTTCCGGGATGCATCTTCGGATTCATCTTCTCCCTGCAGTTATTTGTACTCATGCACCTGCCGGTGCTTGAAGGCGGCGGATGGCTGATCATCTGCCAGCTCATCAGCATGTGCGTCTCCATCGGAATCTTCTTATGGGCGCTTGCGCAGCACTCTCTGATCGAGCTGAAAACTTCCGCCCTTCTTAAAAACAGTGTTCTGCTGTTCTTCCGCTTCCTGAAAAACTCGCTGGCTGCTTCAGCTGTCATGATCGGCTATCTGATTATCGCAGCAGCGCTGTTTCCGGGTTCCGTATTTCTGATGATCACAGCAGGACTGTGGCTTCCACTTCTGTGCTGTTTCCAGTTGATCTATCCGAAGATCGATGAAATCTTTGAGATCGAAAAGGTTCTTTCCGAACGGTCGGCACAGCTCCTTAAAAACAGAAAAGCAGGTTAATGACTATGTCAGTTATCTACAATGAACAGAATTCAACAATCACCCTCAACACAGAGAACACCAGCTATCAGATGAAGATCGGTCCTTACGGATTCCTTCTTCACACATACTACGGTCCGAAAATCAGCGGCGATGCGTCTGTCAGTATCGTTTACCGCGACCACGGATTCTCCCCCAACCCGCATGATGCCGGCAGATGCAGAGATGTATCCGCCGATACCATTCCGCTGGAATATCCATGTGAAGCTTCCGGTGATTTCCGCGCACCTGCCCTGAGCATTACAGCAGATGACGGAACATTCATGGCTGACATGCGTTATCACAGCCACCGCATCCTGCAGGGAAAATACTCCCTGGAAGGCCTTCCTGCCGTATATGGAACGGATGAAGAGGCGCAGACGCTTGAAGTCACACTGAAAGACAGATTCTCTGATATCTTTGTCACCTTGCAATACGGTGTGTTCCCTGAACTGGATGTGATCACAAGAGCAGCCCGCATCGAGAACCGCACCGCTCAGAAAATCATCGTGAAAAATGCCGCAAGCGCATCTCTCGATATTCTTTCCGGCGAATGGGATCTGATTCATTTCAGCGGACGCCATGCAGGAGAAAGAACATTTGAAAGAGTATCTTTATCCCAGCGTGAAGAGCTGGTCGGCACCCGCCGCGGTGTCAGCAGCCATCACCAGAATTCATTTGTCATCATCGCCGAAAGAAATGCGGATGAGCGTTACGGCCAGTGCTATGGCATGAATCTGCTTTACAGCGGATCCTTCAGCTGCAATGCCGGTGCCGATGCCTTCGGCAGTGTCAGAGCAGTCATGGGCATTCAGCCGGAACACTTCGATTATCCCCTGGAGCCGGAAGAAATCTTCCAGGCGCCGGAAATTGCCCTGGCTTACAGTGAAAACGGTCTTGGCAGCCTGAGCCGGATCTATCACAGACTGATCGCTGATCATGTGTGCAGAGGTCCCTGGAAAAACCGTCCCCGTCCCGTTCTCATCAACAACTGGGAAGCGACCGGTCCTTATTTCGATGGTGAAATGATTGTTTCCATCGCAAAGAAAGCCGCCGAGCTCGGTGTTGAAATGATGGTATTGGATGACGGCTGGTTCGGTAAGCGTGACGATGATTATTCAGGTCTTGGCGACTGGTATGTCAATACGAAAAAACTCGGATGCACCATGGGGGAACTGGCTGATCAGATCCGCTCCATGGGCATGAAATTCGGCATCTGGATTGAACCGGAGATGGTCAATGAAGACAGTGACCTCTACCGTGAACATCCTGACTGGGCTCTGCAGATTCCGGGACGTGATCCGGTTCTGGGCAGAAGCCAATTGGTTCTGGACTTCTCAAGGGAAGAAGTCGTTGACCGCATTCTCGATGATATCTGCAAGGTTCTTGATGAATGCAAAGCCGACTACGTCAAGATGGATATGAACAGACCTCTGGTTGATGTGTACTCCCATGGCAGCTCAACCCAGAGCAGAGGAAAACTTCAGTATAAATATGTTCTCGGTGTCTACCGCTTCATGGAAAAACTGCTCGAACGCTATCCGGATCTGCTTCTGGAAGGATGCAGTTCAGGCGGCGGCAGATTCGATGCCGGCATGCTTTATTACAGCCCGCAGATCTGGTGCAGCGACAATACCGACGCGATTGACAGAATCAGAATCCAGTACGGAACAAGCTTCGGCTATCCCATCCGCACCATGGGCGCCCATGTATCCGCATGTCCCAACTATGACACATGGCGCAGCACACCGATCAATACCAGAGCAGTCGTTGCCATGGAAGGCACCTTCGGCTACGAACTCGATCTGAATCATCTTTCCGATGAGGAAAAGGAAGAAGTCAGACAGCAGATCATCACATTCAAGAAATACAGCAGCCTTCTGCACAACGGACTGTATTACCGGCTCACCGATGTCATGAAAAACACAAAGGAAGCCGCCTGGATGATGGTCTCGGAAGATCAGAGTGAAGCGCTTCTCAATATCGTCGTGCTCGATGTCACCGGCAACAGACCGGAACGTTATATCCGTCTGGACGGACTGGACCGCAATGCGTCCTACCGTGATACTGAGACCGGCATTATCTACCCTGCCAATGTGCTTATGACAACCGGTATCACGATTCCGAGAGTCAAAATGCCCGGCCATGACTGGGAGCGCGGCGCATCCCTGCACGAAGCCTTCCAGATTCATCTGGAAAAAATTGACCAGAAGTAAAATAACGAAAAGTTCTCCACGTATTTCATAAACCGATCAGAAAGGAGATAACCGTCGGCTCACGGTGCGGCAGTGTGGAGACCTGCCGTAATGCCGGTAACGTTTTGCCCGGGACCGCGCGAGTGCATGGATTGAGGATTCAGCATGCACAGAGTCAGAACATAATGGCATCTTTAACACTGAAGAATATCAAGAAGATCTATCCGTTCAGCAGCGACGAACAGAAAAAAGCAAAGAAGAAAAAAGACGATGAACCTGAAAAGAAACAGGTGAATCTGCAGATTACAGATGAGGGGGTCGTCGCAGTCCAGGAATTCTCTCTTGATATTGCGGATAAGGAATTCATCGTATTGGTCGGTCCTTCCGGCTGCGGAAAATCCACTACACTCAGAATGATCGCAGGTCTTGAGGATATCTCAGGCGGCGAGCTTTACATCGGCGACAAGCTGGTCAATGATGTTGCACCGAAAGACAGAGACATCGCCATGGTTTTCCAGAACTATGCGCTCTATCCGCATATGACCGTCTATGAAAACCTTGCCTTTGCACTGAAACTTCGCCGTATCCCGAAAGATGAAATTGACATCAAGGTCCGCGAAGCGGCAACCGTGCTCGATATCATGCAGTATCTTGACAGAAAGCCGAAAGCTCTTTCCGGCGGTCAGAGACAGCGTGTCGCGATCGGACGTTACATTGTCAGAGAACCCCAGGTCATGTTAATGGATGAACCTCTGTCCAACCTTGACGCAAAACTGCGCAACCAGATGCGTGCCGAGATCATCAAGCTTCGCAATACAATTGATACCACATTCATCTATGTCACTCACGATCAGACCGAAGCGATGACACTCGGAGACAGAATCGTCATTATGAAAGACGGCTTTATCCAGCAGATCGGCACTCCTCAGGTAGTATTCAATCATCCTTACAATATCTTCGTTGCAACCTTCATCGGCACACCGCAGATGAATCTGTTCGAAAATGCCGAGCTTCTGAAAAACAACGGCAGATACAGTGTGAAACTCGGGGATTACACCGTTGAGCTCTCAGAAGACAAACAGGCAGCCCTGAGCGCGAAAAATGTCGCTGCGCAGCCCGTTACCCTCGGTGTCCGTCCTGAACATATCAGTCTCAGCGCCGGCGGAATCGATGCGAAAGTCGATGTAACGGAAATGATGGGTTCCTCCGTTCATCTGCATGTGGATGCGTTCGGACAGGATGTGATCCTGATCGTTTCGACCCTGAACATGACACAGAAAGAACTTGATTCCCTCAATCACGGAACGGATGTCAGATTCGACTTCCCCGGCAATGTCTGCCACCTGTTCTCCAAGGAAACAGGTATCAACCTGGAGGCATAATACAGCCGCATAACAAATAAACACCGTTTATATCCTCACGTGCACTGCGATACGACGGTGTGATGCAGCACAGATGATCACTCAAAAATCTTTTTCAAAAAAGAGAGGACGTTCATCCGTGCTGCTTTTTTCAGAAATTCTGAGCAGAAAGAAGGTATTAAAAAATGATCCCGGTCAATCAATTGAAAACATCACTCACGGAACGAGAAACCCTGAGTAAACTCTCACGCCTGTACTGCTGCGATGAAAAGAAGGCAATAGAACATGCGCAAAGATATCTCCATGTGCTTGACGGTCTTGAGTCTGAATACGGACACCATGATACAGCGGCGCTGTTCAGTGCCTCCGGCAGAACGGAAATCGGCGGAAACCATACCGATCACCAGCATGGCATCGCCATCGCAGCTTCCGTCAATATGGATATGATTGCGGCTGTTTCAGCCAATCAGAGCACCCAGATGCGTCTGAAGAGCGAAGGTTATGAGCCATGCTGTGTCAGCCTGGATGATCTTGATATCAATCCGGCTGAATATGGAACAAGTGTTTCCATCCTGCGCGGCATCTGCAAAGCATTCCAGGATAAAGGTGCTTCCCTTTGCGGACTTGATCTTTATATCTCATCCAATGTGCCCGGAGGCAGCGGCATCTCTTCCAGCGCCGCATTTGAAACCCTTCTTGCCACGATCATGAATGAACTGTTCATGGGTGAGAACAAAGCAGACGCCATTGAAATCGCAAAGATCGGCCAGAAAACAGAGAATGAATATTTCGGCAAGCCCTGCGGTCTGCTGGATCAGATGGCATCCTCCTTCGGCGGTGCGGTCCGTATGGATTTCAAAGATCCTCTGAACCCTTCCGTAAAGCAGATTGAAATGAATCCCGCAGAAGCCGGTCTGGCACTTGTCATTGTTGATTCGGGTGCGGATCATGCGGATCTTACGGATGAATATGCGGCGGTGCCGGCAGAATGCATCAGTGTCGCAAAAGCATGCGGTTATGAATATCTCAGGGAAGTTCCCGAAGATCTCTTCATGGAAAAGCTTCCTGAATTGAGAAAGATCTGTTCAGGACGCGCATTGCTCAGAGCCATTCATTTCTTCAATGAAAACAGACGTGCGGCTGAAGAAGCCGATGCCCTTGAACAGCACGATTATGAACGCTTCCTGCGCCTTGTGAATGAATCCGCCCACAGCAGCTGGGAATATCTGCAGAACATCACCCCCGCGGGTGAAATCAAAGAGCAGGCCGTCGCACTGACGATTGCTTTGATCAGACAGATCTTAAACGGTAAAGGAGCGGTGAGAGTGCATGGCGGCGGTTTTGCCGGCACTGTGCAGGCATATGTGCCGCTGGAAATGACAGCCGAAATGATTGAAAAAACAGAAGCGGTCCTCGGCAAAGGCTCCTGCCATATCATGGCAATCCGGCCTTACGGCGGTATCCGTGTTCTGTAAAAGGAGAATTTCATGATTGATGAGATGATTGCATTGCTTATTAGTTATGGCATTGAGAAACAGCTGATCCAGTCTGCTGACATCATATTTGTCCGCAATCAGCTGCTCACCGTGATGGAGCAGGACGATTATACGGATTCTTCCCCTGAATCAGATCTGCCCCTTTGTGAGATCCTCAAAAACCTCACCGATGAGGCGGTGCGCAAAGGCATCTGTGAAGATGACATTGTTTCCAGAGATCTGTTTGACACAAAACTGATGGGCTGTCTGACTCCCTGGCCTTCCGTGATCCGCGAGCGTTTCAGTCAGATTTATGAAAGCGAAGGTGCGCAGAAGGCAACGGAATGGTATTACGATTTCAGCCGCAACACGAATTACATCCGGGTTGACAGAATTGCAAAAGATATCCGCTGGCAGACTGAAACCGAATATGGAGATCTGGATATTTCCATCAACCTTTCCAAACCGGAAAAAGACCCCAAGGCAATCGCAGCCGCGAAAAACGCCGTCCAGTCCGGTTATCCGAAATGCCAGCTCTGCGCTGAAAATGAAGGCTATGCTGGAAGAACCAATCATCCGGCAAGGGAAAATCACAGAATCATCCCGCTTGAACTGAACGACGGGCACTGGTTCCTGCAATACAGTCCTTATGTCTATTACAATGAGCACTGCATTGTCTTTCATGAAAACCATCAGCCGATGACCATTTCCGAAGCCACGTTTGGTACCCTGCTCGATTTTGTAAAACAGTTCCCCCACTATTTCATCGGTTCCAATGCGGATCTTCCGATCGTCGGAGGAAGTATTCTCAGTCACGAACATTACCAGGGCGGCGGATACACCTTCGCCATGGCAAAGGCGCCGGTTGAAACAGAATGGACCTTTGACGGCTATGAGGATGTTCATGCGGGAATTGTCCGCTGGCCGATGAGTGTCATCCGTCTGAGAAGTGCGGACGCCGCAAAGATCGCAGAGCTTTCCGGAAAAATCTTAAGCGCATGGCGCAGCCATACCGATGAGACCTGCGGTATCTATGCAATAACCGATGGTGTGCCTCACAACACCATCACACCGATCTGCCGCAGACGCGGAAATGATTATGAGATGGACCTTGTGCTCAGAAACAATCTCACCAGTGCGGAACATCCTCTTGGTATTTTCCACCCGCACAGCGATCTGCATCATATCAAAAAGGAAAACATCGGTCTGATTGAAGTCATGGGTCTGGCAGTGCTGCCCGGAAGACTGAAAAAGGAATTTGATGAACTGGCAAAAGCGCTTGTTCAGAAAACCCCGTTTGATCAATACGGACCGGATATCGCAAAACACCGCGAATGGGCGGAAAAGATCGCATCATCCTATGATGTCACTTCTGAAAATGTGAATGAAATCCTGCGGAATGAAACAGGCAAAGTGTTCGCCCGGGTTCTTGAAGACGCGGGTGTCTACAAACGGAATCAGGAAGGACATGACGGATTCATCCGCTTCCTGAAGAAAGTATAAGAGGTAAAAGGTTATGAGTATTCTTGTGACAGGCGGCGCCGGTTTCATCGGCAGCCATACATGTGTTGAACTGATTGAAAGCGGCTATGATGTCATCGTCGCTGACAACCTTTATAATTCCAAAGCCCTGGTCATTGACCGCATTGAGAAAATCGCAGGAAAACGTCCGAAGTTCTATGAGATCGATGTCTGCGACAGAGAGGCTCTGAACGATCTGTTCGATAAGGAAAACATCGATGCCGTGATCCACTTTGCCGGATACAAGGCGGTCGGCGAATCCACCCGCAAACCGATTGAATATTATTACAACAACCTGGTTTCCACCCTGGTTCTGACTGATGTCATGAGAAACCACAACTGCAAGAAGATCGTCTTCTCATCCTCCGCGACTGTCTATGGCGATCCCGCCTTCATTCCGATCACAGAGGAGTGCCCCAAGGGAATCACAACCAACCCTTATGGCGAAACCAAATCCATGCAGGAAAGAATCCTGACGGACCTCTGGAAATCGGACAATGAGTGGAAAGTCATGTTGTTAAGATAGGCATTCCCAACAACCTGCTTCCCTATGTGGCAAAGGTTGCCGCGGGCAAGCTGGAAATCGTTCATGTCTTCGGCAATGACTATGACACACCGGACGGAACCGGCGTCAGAGATTATATCCACGTGGTCGATCTGGCCAAGGGACATGTCAAGGCAATCGAAGGAATGGACAGACTCAATGGTGTGAACATCTTCAACCTGGGCACAGGCACAGGCTATTCCGTGCTTGATATCATCAAGGCCTTCTCACAGGCATGCGGAAAAGAGATTCCCTATGTCATCGATCCAAGACGTCCGGGGGACATCGCCACATGTTATTCCGATCCTTCCAAGGCATATAAAGTGCTTGGCTGGAAGGCTGAGAAGAATCTTGAAGACATGTGCCGCGATGCCTGGAGATGGCAGAGTCAGAATCCGGACGG
>CACWLH010000004.1 GCA_902761625.1 uncultured Erysipelotrichaceae bacterium | reverse complement strand
CCTCATACCCATAAAGGATGTTTAATCCGTATCCGTAGAGCGTTGGACTAGTGGAGTATCCAACGGTACCTATATATTCCTGTATAACGTAGTGCCCGGGGCACTTAGGCTTATCAATCAGGCCTGACAGCAGAACTGAATGTAATTCTTTCCTGCTTACAAGCCTCGCCTATAGTTCGCTAGAACTTAGGCGGGGTGATTGACATGTTCTCTTCCCCGTTGATGACTTTCTGCAGTTTCAATAATGCGACCTTGGACTTCGCAGTTGTCTCACCGAGCATGGAGGCGATCTCCTGGACCGCTCTCATCTGATCGTTGATCACCTGCTGGGTGACTTCGATAGTCTGTGTGCGCATGGATGCCATGGCTGCTTCTATGAGCGTTTCCTCGGTTCTGTCCATGAGGATGATGACCTTGAGATTCTGGTTCTGCACACCGACCACCGCGTGCTCGAACAGCTTGTCATACATCTCATAGTAACAATGGAAGTGGGCTGCCTTGCGGCCGGTTTTGCGGATCAGATCCATCAAAGCCTCATTGGGCAGAATGCCTTCGAGCGGCATTCCGGAAGGGGAGACCATATCATAGCCGAGAACATGTCTGGCGCTCTTGTTCATATCTCTGACCCGCAGTTCATCATCCACGACGATGATGCCGTTGGGGGTGTTGTCAAGCACGACGTTGGAAAGAGACTGCGCAGCTTCGAGGGCTTCAGGCAGACAGATCTTGGGATCCGCCTTTCCGTCGAGAACCGCGATTGCCTTGAGACGGCATGTTTCATATCCGCATGCGCCGCAGTCATGGATTTTCATCGGGCTGGTCTTGCCCATTGCGATCATCTGTCTGCGGATTTCCTCTTCGGAGTGAGCTGTATGATGCGCACTGTCATCCTTCCAGACAGCCTTCATCTCAACCGGCAGTTCTCCGTCGGTGACCTTGGGCAGATTGCGGGTGATTTTGTTGATGCGTCTTTGACCGGCGAATTCAGCGTGGTTGAAGTGGGAAAGCAATGGTCCTGCAAGGCATGCGCCGCGGCAGGAGTTGACTTCCAGCAGACAGCCTTCCAGCTCACCGCTGCGGATGGATTCCAGCATGACCCTTACCCGCTCAATGCCGTCCACCGGTAAATATTCATAATTGTCATTGTCCGGAAGGGTGGCGATCACACCGCCGGCAGCCGGATAGATTCTGGAGATGGAGCCTTCGAAATCATTCCAGTCCTCAATCTCCTCATCGCATAATTCATCCCTGACCCAGTTCACGATTTCAAGCATGGAGACACAGGCATCGACAGCCCCGTCAAAGCGGGCATCGGCGATTTCCTTGAACTTGGCAATGCAGGGGGAAAGGAAGACGACCTTCGCATCCGGATGGTTCTTTTTGATCATGCGTCCGTGGGCGATCAGAGGTGAAACCACCGGAGCCATCTGATCAATCAGATCGGGATATTCCTTCTCAATCAATGTGTTGACGGCCGGACAGCATGTCGTGATGATGTTTTTCATCGTATGCTCATTCATGAGCTTGATATATGCGCGGGAAACCATGGCGGCGCCTTCGGCTGTCTCTCTGACATCTGTGAAGCCGCGTCTTTTCAGGATGTTTTTCAGAGAACCGATATTTTCCCAGATTACCGCAAAGCTCGGGGCTGCGCTCAGAATGACTTCCTCACCGTTTTCCAGCCATTTCAGCACCTGTCTGAATTCGGATTTCTGTGTTTTGGCATCATGGGGACAGGCCGCATAGCAGCGTCCGCACAGAATGCAGTCATTGGCTTCGATTCTGGGCTCATTGTTCAGATAAGTCATCGCATTGGTCGGACATGCCCGCACGCAGCGCAGACAGTTGTGACAATGAGAGTCAACCAGTCTGATATATTCAGATTTCATAATTGTTTTCTCCTGGCATTGTATTGCGCTGAAATTATAACATTGTACGCGGAAACTTTCGGATGAATTTCACAACGGAAATGAAACAGTCTTGATGATTTTTGTTACGATATTAGAGAAGGCGGATTCCGCCTGAAATATTGAGAGGTAAAAGATATGAATCTGGAGAATATCACAAAAGATACAAGATTGAAAGATCTGGCAAAGGAATATCCCTGGCTGATCGATGAGGTGAAGAAACTCAGTTCCCAGGCGGCGAAGCTTCCGTCTCCGATGATCAAGATGATTCTCGCCAAGGCAACCATCAGCGATGTCGCAGAAAAGGTCCATAAACCTGCAGATAAACTGATTGAAATGCTCAAGGATGTGATCAAAAAGCACGAAGGATAAACCGAATGAATGACGATTATTCCAAAGCATTGAAACTCGGCGAACAGGCTTTTAACAAAGCCATCCACGAAGGCAGAAATCCATATCTCAGTGCGCTGGATGATTTTCTGGATGCGAAAACATGCAGCGTGAGAGATCTTGGCACCATGGACATTCCGCTGTCATTGATTGCCGGCACCAAAACAGCCGGCAGACAGCAGGCTTTCGCATGCAATTTCATGCCCATCATGGAGAAGGATAGTGAATTTGCAGGCAAATGGAGCCGTCTGTATGAATCGCAGGCAGAGGAGGGACTCAGAGATTCCATTCTTGTTTATGAATACCTGCATCATTTTTACGTGCAGGAAGGCAACAAGCGCGTCTCGGTCGCCGCTTATGTGGGCATGCCCGTGATCAGTGCAAGAGTCAGACGGCTTGTGAGACAGGAAGAAAACCACACGCCGGATGTCTATGATGAATTCCTGAAATTCTTTGCGGTCTGTCCGCTGTATGAGCTCAACTTCTCAGCAAAGGGAGATTATCTGGAATTTGCGCAGGCGCTCGGTCTCGATCTGAAAACAAAATGGGATGACATTACCGTCAGCAGGGTCAAGGCTGCCTATTATCAGTTCGCAAAGGCATACCGGAATCTCGAACATGTCTCAGGCAGCGGTGAGGAATCCGATGCGTTTCTGACCTATATTTCTATCTATGGCTTTGATTCGCTGAGACTGTCCGGACAGGACACGTTGCGCAGAAATGTGCTGAAAATCAGAAAAGAACTGCAGGCGCAGTCTGTTCCCGACAGCATTTCCTTCCGCGAAACACCGGCGGAAAAGAAAGATACGCCGTTATCGGATCTCAAGAAAATCCTGCCGATTAAACTCGATGAGAAACCGCTGAACATCGCATTTGTCTATGACAAAAATCCGCAGGATTCCGCCTGGACTTATGAACATGAGGTCGGCCGGATGTATCTGAACAAGAAGTTCGGAAGTGAAGTGACTACGGAAGTATATGAAAACTGCGACACTGACGAAAAACTCAAAGACGCACTGAACAGGGCTTCCGCATCGGCGGATATGGTTTTCACCGTATCACCGAGCATGATGCAGGAGACGCTCAAGGCGGCGATCGCCCATCCGAAAACAAAATATCTCAACTGCTCGATCAATTCCTCATCCAGCGCGGTGCGCTCCTATTACGCCCGCATGTATGAAGTGAAATTTTTGATGGGAGCACTCAGTGCGATGTGTGCACAGAATCATAAGGTATGCTATATCGCCGATTATCCGATCTACGGAACCATCGCATCGATCAATGCGTTTGCCATCGGTGCCTCTCTGATCGATCCGCAGTGCCGGATCTATCTTGGCTGGAGCGGCGTCCATGATGAGAAATGGTTCTCACTGCTTGATGATCTGGATATCCAGATCTTTTCGGCGGCGGATTTTGTTTCTCTGAAAGAGGATCATACGATCTTCGGCCTTTGCCGCAAGGAGGCGGACGGCTCGATTGCAAATCTTGCCATGCCGGTCATCAACTGGCCGAAATATTATGAAAAACTGGTTTCCCAGGTGCTTGAGGGCACATGGAATGCGGAAAAGGATCCGAAGAAGAAATCAGTCAACTACTGGTGGGGCATGAATTCGGATGTCCTGGATCTGGTTCTTTCCTCACGGATTCCGTACAGTTCCGCCAAAATGATCAGTCTGATGAAGTCAGGACTGATCAGCGGGACATTGAATCCTTTCTCAGGCGAACTGCGCAGCACGGAAAAGCTCATCCAGGACAGCCGTGCCGGCAGACTGAGCAATGAGCAGATCATCCGCATGGACTGGCTCAATGACAATGTCATCGGCGTCATTCCCGAATTCCATGAACTGAATGAAAGCGGCAGAAAACTGTCAAAGGTATCCGGTGTGGATGCCGCGAAGGAAAAGGCCTGATTATGAGAGTCATGCTGGTTGCCGACCATGAGGAAACCGCCTTGTGGGATTATTACCGCGCATCAAAAACGGAAGGTGTGGACCTGATCCTTTCATGCGGCGATCTTGATCCGGACTATCTGGAATTTCTGGTGACAATGGTCAACAAGCCGCTGCTTTATGTACGCGGCAACCACGATGACAAATACGAAATCCATGAACCGCTGGGATGCGATTGTGTCGAGGATACCATCTATGATTTTCATGGACTCAGGATTCTCGGACTTGGCGGTTCCTATAAGTACGGAAGCCGGAAGAATATGTATACCGAAGCAGACATGGAAAAGCGTATTCAGAAGCTGAAACTGAAACTGAAGCTGATGAACGGTTTTGATGTGCTGCTCACCCATGCCCCGGCATACGGCTATGGAGATCTGGATGATCTGCCTCACAGAGGCTTTGAGTGTTTCAATGATCTGATTGAACAGTATCATCCGGCTTATATGTTCCATGGCCATGTGCATGCGGAGTACGGAGCATTTAAAAGAGAAAGAATCCATTCCTCCGGAACGAAAATCATCAACGGATACGGCTCCTGGATGGTAGATATCAAAGAAGATGAATACCCTGCACAGGGCAATACCGGCAGTAAACTCTATGACTGGTATGTCCGGAAAAAGCATCATCTCTGAACAAAGGAAGTTCACCGCAAAACGGTTGAAAGAAAACTGAATCAGAAAGGCAATCACATTATGGAAAGAAAATTTAAAAATCTCTGCAGTCCCCTTGTTGTGGGCAGAACGGTGCTCAGAAACCGGATGTGCT
This sequence comes from uncultured Erysipelotrichaceae bacterium, assembly GCA_902761625.1. GTDB lineage: Bacteria > Bacillota_I > Bacilli_A > Erysipelotrichales > Erysipelotrichaceae > Bulleidia. The sequence continues at coordinate 82,674 of CACWLH010000004.1, read as the reverse complement.
CCGCACCGATGGGAGGCACCGACATTGCCAATGACGGCTGTATCGGCGACAAGTCCAAAGCCTTCTATGAATTAAGAGCCAAAGGCGGCGCTGCCGTTGTCACGGTTTCCGAATGCATGGTCCATCCCGCGACCGACGGTTCGCATGCCTATCATCTGGATGAAAGCATTCTGAACTCCCTCGCCCAGGCAACTTATTGCGCGGATGCGATCAAACGCCATGGCGCCATCCCGTCCCTTGAACTGTCCCATTCGGGAATGTTTGCGGGAACCTATATGACAGACAAGAAGAAACAGAAGTCCATGCATCAGTGGGGACCCAGCGACACAGTCAGAAATGACGGCGTAGAAGTCAAAGCGCTGACCAAAGACATGATCAAAGAAATCGTTGAGGCATACGGTCATGTGGCGGGCCTTGCGAAAAGAGCAGGATTTGAACTTCTCATGGTTCATGGCGGCCACGGCTGGCTGATCAACCAGTTTCTTTCCCCGATGTTCAATCACAGAACCGATGAATACGGGGGCAGCCTGGAAAACAGATGCCGTCTGGCAATTGAAGTATTGAAGGCGGTCAGGGAGGCGGTCGGACCGTTCTTCCCGATTGAATTCAGAATGAGCGGCGATGAGTTTGTACCGGAAGGCTATCATCTGGAAGAGGGAATTGAGATCGCGAAGATGATCGAACCGTACTGCGATATCATCCATGTCTCCGCGGGCACTTACCAGAAGACATTCGGAATCACCCATCCTTCCATGTTTGAGGAACACGGCCGCAATGTCTATCTGGCTGCGGAAATCAAAAAGCATGTGTCCAAGCCGGTTTCCACACTCGGCGGACTCAATGATCCTGCCCAGCTGGAAGAAATCATCGCAAGCGGAAAAGCGGATCTTGTATACATGGGCAGAGCTCTGCTCGCCGATCCGTACCTTCCGCAGAAGGTCATGGAAAACCGGGATGATGAGATTGTCAGATGCTTAAGATGCTTCACATGCATGGCAGAGCGGGCGGCAACCTCAACCAGAAGATGCACGGTCAATCCGGTGATCGGCAGAGAGCTCGAAGGGGACAGGGTTTATCCCGCGCCTGTGAAAAAGAAGGTCATGGTTGCCGGCGGCGGTCCGGGCGGACTGTATGCGGCATATACGGCTGCCCTGAGAGGACATGATGTCACCCTTTATGAAAAGGAAAGCGAAGTCGGCGGTATCCTCAAATCCGAACAGGCACTGCCGTTCAAGAAAGAGATGTATCAGCTCTCTCTGACATATAAACTCTTCTGCGAAAAAGCAGGTGTGAAGATCGTTCTCAACACTCCGGTCACAAAGGAACTCTGCGAAAAGGAAAATCCGGACGCATTGATCATCGCAACCGGTTCAACACCGATTGTTCCGCCGCTGCCCGGAATCGATAAGTGTGTCATTGTGAACAACTATTATCTTGAGAAGGAAAAAGTCGGTGATGATGTCGTCGTGCTTGGCGGCGGACTTGCCGGATGCGAATGCGCGATTCATTTAGGCCAGGAAGGAAAGAAAGTTCATCTGGTAGAAATGAGAGATGTTCTGGCTCCTGACGCAAATGTCAGACACAGACCGTTATTGCTCAAAGAGATCGACAGATACGTCACAGTCCATACCGGCCTGAAAGGTCTGAGAATCAGTGATGAAGGCGTTTGGTGCGCGGACAAGGATAACAATGAGGTGCTCGTGCCCGGCACAAGCGTCATCTGCGCACTCGGACAGAGAAGCACCAATGTCACTGATCTGCTCGACGGGGCTCCCTATGTCAGAGTCATCGGCGACGCTTCCAGAGTATCTACAATCACCAATGCCGTTTATCAGGGTTATCACGCGGCGCTTGATATCTGATATTTCAAAATGAACGAAGGCACTGTCTCAAACCGGACAGCGCCTTCTTTTTTACATATTCTGATCCGCAATGGTTCTGTGCAGAAGATACAGGGCAAACAATGATGCCAGGCCTTCCCCGACGACCAGCGCACACGCCAGTCCGGTTTCGGCGAAGAGATGATCCAGAAGGAACATCATCGGAATGTAGAAGACAAGCTCACGCACAAAGGCATGGAGCAGTGTCTCCTTTCCCTTTCCCATTGCCTGCATGCAGTAGGAGGTGTGGTAGTTGATCAGCTGCACCGGTGAGGCAAGACATCTGATCCGCAAGAACAACGACGCATAGGCGATGGTCTGCAGTGCTGTTGAAGCATCGCTTCCTTTGGTGCTTAAGAACATCTTTGTCACGGAAGGAGCGAAGAGCTGGAAGAAGATGATACTTGCGGCGGAGATTGCCAGTCCGGCAAATCTTGCCGTATTGATCGTCTTTTTCATTCTCTGTCGGTTTCCGGAAGAATAGTTGTAAGCCACAATCGGCAGCATTCCCTGGCAGATGCCGATGTTGACCGCATTGGGAATCCGTTCGACTTTCATGACAATGCCCATACCCGCAAGCACCAGATCATTGTGCGAAGAGGCGATGATATTGACGCAGATATTGGCCAGATCGAAAAGACCGGTTAAAAGCGCGGAAGGAATACCGACGGTAAAGACGGCTTTTCTGTCGGCGGCTTCTGTTCTTAATGCATCCCGTGGATTCATGGACAGAGGCGCATCACTGCCTGCTTTCTGATATGCATAAAGCAGATAGAGGCAGGAAATGGCATTTGAAATCGTGGTGGCGATGGCAGCGCCGGTGACCTCATTGCCCTGAGGCAGGATGACAAACATGAACAGGGGATCCAGGAAGCAGTTGAGGATACCGCCCATGGAAAGCCCGAAGCTGGCTTTGGATGAGAATCCCGCATTTCTTAACAGATGCCCAAGGGCAAGGGAAAGAATGGAGGGAAGGGAACCGATGACAATGACAATCAATGCGTAGCTGTGCGCATAGCCGATGGTTGCGCTGGATGCGCCAAGCAGTCTCAGCAATGGATCCAGAAAGATTCCGGTCAGCAGGGAATAGAGCAGGGCGATGCATACCGCGCCATAAAAGCTGAAGGCGCTGACCGCCTTGCCTTCTTCATTTTTCTTCCGTCCCATCAGACGGGCGACGTGGGAGCCGCCGCCGATGCCGAAGAGATTGGACAGCGCCACATTCATCATCACCAGGGTAAGGGTGACACTGGTGGCTGCCATCATATACGAATTGCCGGTTCTGCCGATGAAGAAGGCGTCCACCATGTTATAGATCAGATTAATCACCTGCGAAATGATGGTGGGAACCGCCATGGTCATCAAGGCGCGGGGAACCGGGATATTTGCGAACAGTTCTTCTTTTGAAATATTACTGGATGACATATTGATACCTCTTTGGAAACAACAAAGCAATTATAGTCCTCAATCGGAAAAAAGGGATGTCTGAAAAAACGATTTAAAAGGCACCTGCATGGTGGACAGGTGCCTTCGTAAATTGATGCTCAATTTTCAATAGATGCTTTCATACGGAAAGCGAAGGGTTTGGACAGGCTTTTATGCAGCTAAGCCTTCAGCGCCTTCGATTTCGGTGTATTCAAGGTTCTTGCCGGTTTCCGGATCGAACACATGAATTGCATTCGGTGCGAATGTGAACTTCACATTTGCGCCTTGCTGCAGAGCGGAGTTGTCCTTGAGGTCCAGAGTCGGGACGATGATGATGCAGTCTCTTCCCAGGGAGTTCAGGTGCAGATGTACAGAGGAACCCATCATTTCGCTGACTTCCACGATACCTTCGATCATCTTGCCCTCAGCATAATCAAGGGAGATATGCTCAGGTCTGCATCCGACTGCGACCGGTCTGGATTCAGTGTTGCGGGCAGCCAGGTTCTTCTGCTTTCCTTCAGACAGTTCGATGCATGCGTCCTGAACCTTAACGAAGTACTTGCCGTCCTTCTTGATCAGTTCGCCGCCGAACATGTTCATTCTCGGCATGCCGATGAAGCCGGCAACGAATGTGTTGACAGGCTTGTCGAAGACTTCCTGAGGTGTGCCGATCTGCTGGACTTCGCCGTCTTTCATGATGACGATTCTGTCACCAAGTGTCATGGCTTCAGTCTGGTCATGGGTAACGTAGATGAAGGTTGTGTTGATTCTGTGTCTGAGTTTGATGATCTCAGCTCTCATCTGGTTACGCAGTTTCGCATCAAGGTTGGAGAGAGGTTCGTCCATCAGAAGAACTTTCGGTTCACGGACGATGGCACGGCCGATCGCGACACGCTGTCTCTGACCGCCGGAAAGAGCCTTCGGCTTTCTGTCCAGGAACTGGATGATACCGAGGATTTCAGCAGCTTCATTGACACGTCTGTCCATCTCTTCCTTCGGAACTTTTCTTAACTTCAGAGGGAATTCGAGGTTCTGTCTGACTGTCATATGAGGATACAGCGCATAGTTCTGGAAGACCATTGCGATATCTCTGTCTTTCGGAGCTACGTCATTCATTCTGACGCCGTCGATATAGAGATCGCCTCTTGTGATCTCTTCGAGGCCGGCGACCATACGGAGAGTCGTGGATTTTCCGCATCCGGAAGGACCGACGAAGACGATGAATTCTTTGTCTGCGATGTCGAGATTGAAGTTGTCAACTGCGACGACACCTTCATCGGTGACCTTCAGTTTGTACTTCTTCTCTTCTACAGGCTGATCTTCCTTCTTCTGCTTCTTCTTCTTTTTCTGCGGTTCGGTATTAGGATAAACCTTCTGGATACCTTTAAGTGATACTGTTGCCATAGTTCTTTTTTTGCCCCTTTCTTAAAGTATTTTGAAAGAATTATGAAGTCAGCTGCCGTTATTTAATCGAAAAGGCTCTGACTTACTGGCACGGTTTTACACCGTCTTACGGAATGGGCGGCAGTCTCTTTTAAGGATAGGGCTCAAAGAGATAGCCTGCGAAGGAAAGTGCTTCTTCCTTGTGGGTGCTGTTTTCGATGACACCGAAATAGACGGTATCAGGGAAACCGGCACTTGCCAGACAAGGCGCGGTTGAGACATCCAGGCCGTTCGGAATTTCAGTTGTTTCAGCCTTATACTCTTCGGCTTCGCCCAGATCATACTCAATGGCATTGTCATCCAGAATGACCGTATTGCTTACAATCAGATCACTCAGCTCATTGTAGAGCTCTGTGTCCTGCTTAAGCAGGTCATCGAGGCGGCAGAGGAATCCGCTGGATGAAAACAGGTCATACGCTTCCTTGTTCATAAACACAACGTCAAGCTGGCGGGAGCTGAGTGCACCCAGAATCTTCAGCTTGGAAGCATATGCGTACTGATGGTTTTCAGATGACGCATCATCTGAAATGTAGAGGTCCAGATAAACGGACACTGTCTGTTTGCTGGTTTTGCCGGCAAACGTGAGGTACTCGTCGCTCAGGTGACCAAGAAGAGTCTCGCCAATCCCTACATTGGCAAATGCCGTATAAAGCACCGGCTCCTTCCTGTTCGCCCGTTCGACGGCTGTAGATATCAACACTGCGGCCGCGATAATAGCAGTGATGACAGGTAATTTATAATAGGCGAAGATGTATTCGATCTTCTCCTTGAAAGTCATTTTTTTAAAGGACTCTTTGAGATGGAAATGTTCTTCTGTACCCCTGGGCTTGACCATTATTGATCCTCCTGATCAGCCGGAACGGAAAGCAGTCTGATCACACTCCGCAGAACGTAAGAGCACAGCAATGCGCAGAGACCTTCTCCGAATATCGCCAAAGGCGTAAAGACAAGAGCAATCGCCAGAAACATTATTACATGAATCAGGAACATTGTAATGCTTGCGAACAAATATCTTACGCCGACCAGGAAAGCGTTTTTCAGCATTTCCTTATCGGTGTTGACAAAGCTTGCGACAAGCGGGAACAGATTGAGCAGCACGATGATATACACTACACATGCCCCGATGATAAATGCCATGACAAGCGTCCACATGACAGCCATGGTACCTGCCGATGAAGCGCGCAGGCGGTATACAAAGAGCAGATCCACAGTAAGGAATATGCCGGCTGCCAGCATGATCAGCCACAGCCTGGTTGCCTGGGCAAAGTTTTCCTTAAAGGATTTGAAGAACTGCTTTGTGATATTGGTCTCCATGTCATCCGCGATTTTCAGCGTTACTGAATAAAGCGCTGTTGTGGATGCGCCGATCGTGAAGACCGGAAGTGAGCACAGCATCCATAGTACGTTCAGCCAGCAGCTGTAAGAGAGTTTGATCAGAACCTGGCTGAATTTGCTGTCATAAGAAAAATAACTCATAAAGCTTTACCGTATATCAGAATTCGGTGGATTCCCTCTGGATCAGATCCGTTGATATATGGACTGTCCGATACTCCATCGTCGGGTACTGCATTCTGCTCATCAGCAGCTGAACCGCAGCGTAAGCCATTGACTGGGTGTGGATGTGGATCGTGGAGAGCGCCGGTGTGAAGATCCGTGATTCATGTGAATCATCAAATCCGAGGAAACGGATCTGATTCAGAAGACTGCTGTCCACGCACTTGAGAATCATCATTGCGTCAATGGCAAGGAAGTCATTGGCACAGATGAAGACTTCAGGATATTCATCAAGTTTTCTGAGCGCTTCCTCAAGCTGGACGAGATCCCGGTCCTCAGGCGAGATGACGAATTTCTCATCATATTTAAGACCTTCGGAATCCAGGGAGATTCTGAAGGCACAATATCTTTCATAGAACGACTGGCAATGTTTACGGTCGCCGATGAAGCCGAAGCGGGTAAGTCCCCGGGATGCCTTCTCATGAATGAACTGCGAGATTTCCGTATCATTGTCCATCATGAGCTGATCGCAGTTGACACTCCGTCTGTTATACATACACGGACCGTCCACAAACAGCACCGGCAGATCAAGAGAACATACCAGATCCGCATACTCTTTGTTAAAAAGCTCGATGCAGACAACGGCACACGTTTTTTCAGGGTCGAACGTAAGCGGCAGTGTCAGGGAATCGATGGCATCCTTCTGGATGACATACGAAACAATCGAATAGCCGAGCTGGCTGATTTCGTGCTGGAACTTATCCAGCATCAGTGTTGCGAAATAACTGCCCTTGGTCAGATAAGAGGTTGTGAACAGAGCGACTTCACCGATCTGGCGGGGACTGTCGGACGAGAGTTTGTTATTGACAAGATCACTCATTGCCATCACATAGGAAAACTGTTTATAACCCATTTCCACAGCCTTTTCGAGGATCATCTGCTTTGTGCTTTCGGCAAGCCCCTCTGAGTTGTTGATTGCTTTGGATACAGTATTTCTGGAAAGTCCCAGTGCATCCGCAATATCCTGGATTGTAACTTTTTTCCCCATTTATTTAAGTCCTTATCTATCCTTATAAATTTAACATTCAGGGATTTGGACTGTCAAATATACGGGCGTAAAATACAATGATGCAAATGCACAAACTGATAATAACTTGCATTTGCCGAGAATACAAGAAAAGAGCAAAAAACGTTTCACGAAAGCTGTGAATTCTGTTTTCGGCATGATCCGGCAGTGCATTTTCCCGCGGATGACAGGATAACGGATCATGTCCTGTTTCTCTGACCGGATGGCTTCAAAAAATGTTCCGCGGGAGTCGGCGCTCAAAGATTCATGGATAAAACAGATTTTAATATGGATGGATAGGATATTGTTCGGAAATGGGTCATTCCGCTTTATATGCCGCCAAAATGTGAAAAAACGTTTCACAAAAGATTGACGTCACGTATGGCTTTTGATAAATTAGTCTTGAACTTGAAACCGCTTACTGTGCATAACACAATCTGGCCGCGGCGTGCAAATGCACAATCGGTGGTTTTCAAAAGGAGGGTTCAATGGAAAAGGTTTCGACTAATAACTCGAAACTGCATGCCACTCTGCTTTATATTAAACAGCACTGGCAGCTTTATGCGATTTTTATTTTACCGGCGTTCCTTCTGACAATCATCTTCAGATATATTCCGATGGGCGGTGTTCTGATCGCATTTATGGATTACAACCCGTTCAGAGGAATTCTCGGCAGTGAGTGGGTAGGATTCAGTCATTTCTCAAGATTCCTTTCCTCTCCTGACTTCATGAGATACCTCATGAACACATTGAAGCTGAGTGTCTTTGGCTTGCTCTGGGGATTCCCGGTACCGATTCTGCTTGCCTTCCTGCTCAACCGAATCCTGAGCTCGAGCATCAAGCAGAAAATTCAGCTTGTTCTTTACATGCCGAATTTCATTTCTGTTATCGTCCTCTGCGGTATCGTCCGTATCCTGCTTTCTCCGACAGGTATGATCAACTCACTGCTCGGCACACAGACAAACTTCATGACTATGCCGTCTGCATTCCGTACGATCTATATCGCATCCGGTATCTGGCAGGGCGCAGGCTGGGGCTCCATCATTTATACAGCCGCACTGTCCAACGCCAGCAAGGAACTGAAGGAAGCAGCAGTTATTGACGGTGCAAACATCATTCAGCAGATCAAGGCAGTTGAATGGCCTGCAATCAAGGACACAGTCCTGATTCAGTTCATCATGGCTGTCGGTAACATCATGAGCGTCGGTTTCGAAAAGGCATATGCTCTGCAGACTGACCTGAACATGAGTGCTTCGGAAATCATTTCCACGTACACATACAAAAAAGGTCTTCTTGACGGTGACTATGGTTTCTCCACCGCCGTCGGTCTGTTTAACACCATTATCAATGTCATCCTTCTGGTCAGCATGAACAAGGTTGTTCAGAACATGAATGATGGCAAGGGTATGTATTGATCATGGAGGGAGAAATATGAGTGAGAAAAAGAAAAGCGAATTCTCCAAGTATCCTACAGAGGATAAAGTAATCCTCATTATCGGTTACATTCTCCTTGGTCTGTTCTGCGTGGCGATCATTCTGCCGATGATTTATATCATCCTGGCTTCATTCATTGATCCGGTTACACTGCAGAACAAAGGTCTGACATTTGACTTCTCAAAATGGACACTTACGGCATATGAGCGTGTTATGAGCAACAGTCAGATCTGGGTCGGTTTCAAAAACGCCCTGATCTACTCGATTCTCTTCACAATCATTTCCGGAGTTATTACTCTGCTGGCTGCTTACCCGATGTCCCGTCCTGATTTTAAAGGCAAAGGTTTCTTCAATACGCTCTTTATCATCACAATGTTCTTCGGCGGCGGCCTCATCCCTACATACTTGCTGATTTCCAATCTCGGAATGCTTGATACCATCTGGGCAATTCTGATCCCGGGCGCGTTCAGTGTCTGGAACATGATTATTGCCAGAACTTATTATCAGGGAATTCCGAAGGATCTTCAGGAAGCTTCCGAAATCGACGGCGCAGATGAAATGGTTTATTTCTTCCAGATTCTTCTGCCTGTCTGCACACCGATTATCGCGACCATTTCCATGTGGAACTTTGTCGGTATGTGGAACAGCTACTTCGATGCAATGATTTACCTCAACAGCGCAGCCAAACAGCCTCTGCAGCTGGTTCTCCGTTCAATCCTGATTCAGAACCAGCCTGAACCGGGCATGGTCTCAGACATGCAGAGTACAGCAGCCCGTGCCCAGCTGGCCGAACTGCTGAAGTATGCGACAATCATCATCTCAAGCTTACCGCTCATGATCATGTATCCGTTCTTCCAGAGATATTTCGACAGCGGAATCATGGCCGGTGCGGTCAAGGGTTAAAAAATTTATTTAGGAGAAAAATTTAACATGAGTAACTTTTACAACACAGTGAAAAAGGCTGGAACAGCTCTGATGGCTGTTGTCCTTCTGGCTGGCTGCGGTGGCGGCGGCGGAAGCACACCTTCCGGCGGCGGAAGCAGCGATGTCGATCCTGCTGACCTGACATTCCCTCTTGCTGAAAAAGCAACAATCAGCGGTCTGATCAGCTACCCTGCAGGTACAGAATCCGAACCGAACAACCGTACAATCTTCAAGCGTCTTGAAGAACAGACAAACGTCCACGTTGAGTGGAAGGCAATCCAGAGCGACCAGTGGGGCGACAAGATTGCTCTCGAAATGTCCAACGTCAAGACACTTCCTGAATTCGTCTTCACTGCCGGATTCGGTGACACAGACCTGCTGAAGTATGCGAAGCAGGGTGCTATCATCCCTCTGGAAGATTTAATCGACCAGTACATGCCGAACCTCAAGACAGTCTTCGAAAAGGCTCCTGAGTACAGGACAATGTGCGAAGACGCAGACGGTCACATCTGGGCTCTGCCTTGGATCGAACAGCTCGGTTATGAAAAGACAGCGATTCAGACAATCGACGACATGCCTTTCATCAACAAGAACTGGCTCGACTTCCTCGGACTCGAAGTTCCGACAACTGTTGAAGACTTCGAAAAAGTTCTGATCGCTTTCCGCGACAACGCAGCCGATCTCAAGAAAGAATTCAACATCGACGGCGACATCATCCCGATGTCCTGCATCATGAACGACGGCGGCCAGGACCCGATGGTTCTTATCAACGGTTTCGGCGAAGGCTTAGGCGATCCTGATCCCGGCAGACACATCGTTGTTACAGACGAAGGCAAAGTTGTCAGCTCTGCTACACAGGAAGGCTTCAAGAAGGGTCTTGAATGGCTCCACAAGCTCTATGATGAAGGTCTCATCGACGTTGAAGCATTCACTCAGGACTGGTCCACATATGTTGCCAAGGGTAAGTCCGGACGTTATGGCGTCTGCTTCACTTGGGACGTTGCAAACGTTGCACAGGTTTCCATGGATGATCTGATTGCCGGCAAGAGCTGGGTACCGATGCCTGTTCTGACAGCTGACACAAGAAACCTCACACCGGACAATGGTTCCTTCACTTCCGGTTTCGACAGAGGCCGCTGTGTTGTTACTGCAACTGCTAAGAACCCTGCACTGATCTGCGCATGGCTCGACCAGATGTATGATCCGATCCAGTCCCCGCAGAACAACTGGGGTACATATGGTGAAGACGATGACTTCGATATCTTCGAAATGAGCCAGAATGACAAGGGCGAACCGATGCTGAAGCACACATGGCTCGGCGATGCTTCCCCTGTAGAAGTTCGTGAAGCTGAAGCTGTCGGCGGTCCGCTGGCTATTCTCGATGAATACTATGATGTTTACGTTACATGCCCTGATGATGCTCAGTATCGTCTTGACTGGATCAAGGACATCTACACACCTGACATGAACAGCAAGTATGTCTTCCCGAACGTCTTCATGACAACGGATGACACAAAGAGATGCTCTGACCTCAGTGCTGACCTGACAAAGGTTATCAACGAATTCAAGTCCAACGCTGTCAAGGACGGTTTCGATGATGCTGCATGGAATAAGCTGCAGTCCGATCTCGAAGCTTATGGCTTAACAGAATATCTTGAAATTCACCAGAAGTATTTCGACGCATTCAACAAATAATCAGTTATACTATTGATTGGTATCTCCCGGCGGGTATGCCGGGAGGTACCAATATTTATTAGAAATGGAAGTAATTTATGAGCAGCCAGATGTTAAAAGATGCACGGGAATATGAGGCAAAAGTAGGAAATTCAGTCCTTGAAACAGAAAGACCGCGGTTTCACCTTTCTTCAAGAAGCGGATGGATGAATGACCCGAACGGATTTTCTTATTACAAGGGAGAATACCATCTTTTCTATCAGTATTTCCCGTATGACAATCGCTGGGGCCCTATGCATTGGGCTCACGCCAAAAGTAAGGATCTGATTCATTGGGAATATCTTCCGGCTGCCCTTGCTCCGGATACGGCCGCTGATGCGGATGGCTGTTTCTCAGGCAGCGCCTTTGAACTGAATGACGGAAGACAGGCACTGATGTATACCGGTGTCAATGTGACGGATGAATACAATAAGTATATCCAGACACAGTGCGTTGCCGTCATTGACGACAGCGGGGAATATGTCAAATATGAAGGCAATCCTGTTCTGACAAGCAAAGATCTGCCGGAAGGATACAGCCGCTATGACTTCCGTGATCCGAAAGTATTCCGTCTGGATGACGGAACATGGGCATGCGTGATCTGTGCATGCAAAGGCAAGTCAGACGGACGGATTGTTTACTATACAAGTGAGAACGGAATGAACTGGACATTCAAGGGTGTTCTGGCGGAGAATAACGGCCGCTACGGCACAATCTGGGAATGCCCCGATTTCTTCGAGCTTGACGGCAAACACGTCCTGATCTGCAGCCCGATGAATATGACAAAAACGCCTGACAAATACAATCCGGGCAATGGCACGATGTGTCTGATCGGTACATTTGATCAGGAGAATACAAAACTGATCGAAGAGAATGATCAGCCGATTGACGGCGGTGTTGATTTCTATGCCCCGACAACTTTGATCGCACCGGATGGAAGAAGGATCATGGTTGCCTGGATGCAGAACTGGGAGTCGATTGTTTACGGAGCCAAGAATTTTGCATGGTTCGGACAGATGACAATTCCGCGCGAGCTTCACATCAAAGACAATCATCTGATTCAGAATCCGGTCAGAGAAATTGAAAACTACTGGGGCAATGAAACCCTGTACAGAGATGTGCCGGTATCTGAAAAGATGACTCTGGACGGAATCAGCGGACGTATGCTTGATATGACTGTCAATGTCAGAGCTGATGCCGAAGATGCGTACGGACTGTTTGAGATTCATGTTGCTTCCGATGACAGCCATTACACATCCATCAGATACAAGAGAAAAGATCACTTCGTGACTGTGGACAGGAGATACTCCGGCATCAGAAATGCGGTTATCTCCAAACGCAGTATGAAAGTCAAGGACCTGGGCGGTGATATCAAACTCCGTATCATTCTTGATCGTTACAGTGTCGAAGTCTTTATCAATGACGGTGAGCAGGCACTCTCAACTGTCATCTATACGGATCTCTCAGCCGATCAGATCAGCTTCATGGCTGACGGCAAGGCGATCGTTGATATTGATAAGCACGATCTTGTCATGAATCAATAAGATTCACGATACATTCTCTCAATTTACAGAAGGATTCTCACGATTGCATGCAGCTTTGAAGGGCCTGTGAACAGGCACCCGCAATGATGCAGAGATCTGAATCAAAACAACCGGCAGCGATGTCTGGAAAAACACTTATTGTGAATTTCCATGACCGGGCTGCCGGTTTTTACAATGATTGAAAAGGATTCTGATTACAGGTTCAGAATCAAAAAACACCTGCCATCCGACAGATGTTTTTGATTGTTTTCTGTGTCTTCAGATTCCGTCCTTTGTTGTGGGGCCTGGGATATATCTGACCGGAAGGCAGATCAGGCTGGGGGTGTTTTCCGAATTGTAATTGAGGATCGTGTTGACTGCGACTTTGGCCAGCTGCTCAATCGGCTGTTCAATGGAGGAACATACCGGCAGACCCGTAAAGAAATCGATGTTTCCGTCAAAACCGATCATCTGCACATCTTCCGGGACGCGGATCCCGAGTCTGTTCAATTCATTGCGTATCAGAATCAGAAGCAGATCCGTACTGCAGAAGATTCCGTCATAATCGAAAGTGCCGGTTTCCACCATTTCCCGGATTTTTTCGACCATCAGATCATTGTCGATTCCGGTGTTGATGACGGCATAGGAAACGGAATTCATCTGACACCAGTTTTCAAAACCGTAGCCGCGTTTATCGGTTTCTCCGGGAATCGGTGTGCCGGTTCTCGCATAAAGGAGTTTCCGGCAGCCGAGTTCATGAAGTTTCGCTGCGGCAATCTGTCCGCCCGTATAATTGTCCGAAGTGATACAGGGACAGGATCCGGTGAATGAGCGGTCGATACTGACGAAGGGAATATTTCCGATATTGTTGAAATCGGGATCATAGGTCAACGCGATGATACCGTCTGTTTTGTTCTGCGCGACCATCCGGATACACCGGGCTTCCGCCTGCGGATTTCTGTCCGTGACGGAAACAAATGAATTGTAGTTATGACTGTCAAGCTCGCGGATGATACATTCCGTCAGTTTTGAAAAGAACGGATGATAAATCATCGGCATGATAATGGAAATGGTGTTTGTCTGGTTGGTGCGCATACCGCGGGCATAATTATTGACGCGATACCCGAGTTTTTTCGCCGCCTGTTCAACTCTGATCCGATAGCTTTCACCGACCGGGAATCCGTTAAACACTTTCGAAACAGTACCTAAGGCAACTCCTGCTTCTGCTGCGACATCTTTCATCGTGGGTATTCGTTCTTTGTTTTTCATGATAAATGGTACTCCTGATAAAAACGATGTGCTTCTGTTGATTATTTTAATAATCATGTCGTTAAATTCATTATATATTCATCGGTGAAACAAGAAAACACCATTTCATATATTTCATGAAATTTCACGGCTGAATAAGGGATTATTCAGGAAGATTGAGCTTCTGTTGATTCCCTGAATGGCGAAAATATTCATATAAATAAAGCGGTTTTGGAAGATACCCTTTGCCGGTATCAGAAGCGGATTTCATGAAACGTTGTCATGAAATCATGCGTGGTAATCGTTGCGGCATGCATGTGCCGATTGACATCGGAAACAGGTATATTACAATAAATGTAGCAAGCTACGGAAAGGAGGCTTTCATGATATATAATGAAATCGGATTTCTGATCAAGGTGATCAGTGACCGGATGAAAGCACTTGGGGATAATGATCTGAGAGCGCATGACCTGACATTTTCACAGGCTCAGGTGCTCGCGGTGATGGAACGCAGCGGCGGATCAATTGCCCAGAAGGAGATTGAAAAAATTCTCGATGTGTCTCATCCGACCATCGTCGGCCTGGTCAACAGACTGCAGGAAAAGGGATTTGTCTCATGTGTTACCGATGAATCCGACCGCAGATCCAAAATCGTGAACCTGACGGAAAAGGCGGTATCGCTCGGCAAGACCATGCGGGCTGCCAGAAATCAGTCGGAACAGGATCTGCTCGAAGGACTGGATGATCAGGAGGTTGAGACACTGAACAGACTGCTCAGAAAGCTTTACGGAAATATTGAGGAAAGGAAGGTATGAGGTGATGCTGAAAACACTTTTGGCTGAGGTGAAGCAGTATAAAAAAGTTACACTGCTGACACCTGTATTCACGGCCGCGGAAGTTGTCATGGAAGTGCTGATTCCCTATGTCACCGCTTTGATCATTGACCGGGGCATCAATACCGGAAACATGCAGGCTGTGCTCAAATACGGCGGACTCATGGTTCTGATGGCATTCGCGTCTCTTTACTTCGGCACCCAGGCAGGCAGATATGCGGCGATGGCGGCGACCGGATTTGCGGCCAATGTCCGTGATGACATGTATAAGAAGGTTCAGGAATATTCCTTCTCCAACATCGATAAATTCTCGACTGCCGGTCTTGTCACACGTCTGACAACGGATGTGACCAATCTGCAGAATGCGTTCCAGATGATCATCCGTATTGCGGTCAGACCGCCGCTGATGCTCATTTTCTCAATTGTGATGTGTGTCATCATCAGTCCTGATCTTTCCGTGATCTTCCTGGTTGCGGTGCTGTTTCTTGCATGTGCATTGGTTTTCATCACCAGCCATGCCATGCCTGCATTCAACAAGGTGTTCACCAGATATGATGATCTCAATGCATCGGTTCAGGAAAATGTCACCGCGATCCGTGTGGTCAAGGCGTTTGTCCGTGAGGATTATGAGAATGAGAAATTTAAAAAAGCTGCGGGCAATCTGAAAGATCTGTTCATGAAAGCCGAGAAGTTCATCATTCTCAACAACCCTGTGATGATGCTGACAGTCTATTCGTGCATCATCGCATTGTCATGGTTCGGGGCCAGACAGGTGGTGGGCGGCAGTTTATCAACCGGCAGCCTGACATCAATGTTTTCCTATGTCATGAATATTCTCATGAGTCTGATGATGCTATCGATGGTCTTTGTCATGATCACGATGTCCATCGCCTCCGCAAAGAGAATTTCAGAAGTGCTCAATGAGGTTCCGGATCTTGCCAATCCCGAAAACCCGGTCATGAGTGTCGCCGATGGTTCCATCGATTTCAATCATGTGACCTTCTCATATAAATCAGGTACCGGCGCCGCCGTATTGAAGGATATTGACCTGCATATCAAATCCGGCGAGACCATCGGTATTCTCGGTCCGACCGGTTCCGGAAAATCCACTTTTGTCTCATTGATCAGCCGTCTGTATGATGCTTCAGAAGGCGAAGTGAAAGTGGGCGGCGTGAATGTGAAGGACTATGACATGGAAGTGCTCCGTGATCAGGTCTCGGTTGTGCTGCAGAAGAATGTCCTGTTCTCCGGAACCATCATCGACAACCTGAGATGGGGCAACGAAAATGCCAGTGAAGAGGAATGCATTGAAGCATGCAGGATGGCATGTGCCGATGAGTTCATTGAGAAGATGCCGGACGGCTATCATACCTATATCGAACAGGGCGGCACCAATGTGTCAGGCGGTCAGAGACAGAGACTTTGCATTGCCAGAGCATTGATGAAGAAACCGAAAGTATTGATTCTGGATGATTCGACCAGTGCGGTTGACACGGCGACGGATGCCTCCATCCGTGAAGCCTTCAGAAAAACCATTCCCGGAACCACCAAGCTGATCATTTCACAGAGACTTGCCTCACTCATGGATGCGGACAGAGTGCTCGTTCTGCACAGAGGCGAGATCAGCGGCTTCGATACACCTGAGAACCTGCTCATGAATAATGAGATTTACCAGGAAATCTATACGACCCAGGTCATGGGCGGCGGCGCGGACTTCGACTCCGCACCTGCCCAGGCATAGGAAAGGAGGCCATCATGAGTACACGAAACAAAGTACCGATGAGAAAACTTGATACCGGTACATTGAAACGGATTATCAGCTATGTATTCCGCTATTATGGCTGGCATTTCCTTCTGGTTGTCATTCTGATCATGGTCACTGCTTTCTGCAGCGTGCAGTCAAACCTGTTCCAGAAAACATTGATCGATGATTATATCATTCCGATGCTCAGCGCACAGAATCCGGACTTTGCACCGCTTGCGGCAAGACTTCTGAAACTTGCGGGCGTTCTTGCCCTTGGTGTGATTGCTGCCTACAGCTATAACCGCATCATGGTGACGGTCGGCCAGGGGACCATGGAAAGGCTCAGAGTTGAGCTCTTCACGCACATGGAATCCCTTCCGATCAAGTATTTCGATACCCATCCCCATGGTGATATCATGTCGGTTTATACCAATGATATCGACACATTGAGACAATTGATCGGCCAGTCCATTCCGCAGATTGTCAACAGCACGGTTACGGTCGTGGTCACGTTTGTTTCGATGGTCATCCTGTGTGTGCCGCTGACAATTGTGTCTGTGATCATGATCTTTGTGATGCTGAGTGTTTCCGGAAAGCTCGGCGGCAGATCAAGAAACTACTTCATTGCCCAGCAGAGATCACTCGGCGCACTCAATGGCTATATTGAAGAAATGCTCAGCGGTCAGAAAGTTGTCAAGGTGTTCAACCATGAGGACAAGTCCGTTGAAGGCTTTGAAAAGCTGAACGATGAGCTGCGTGAAAATGCGGCCAATGCAAACAAATATGCCAATATCATGATGCCCGTGATGGCGAATCTGGGAAATATCTCCTATGTATTGATCGCTGTCATCGGCGGTGTGATGGCTCTTAACAATCTGTTCGGTCTGACCATCGGCACCCTGGTTTCCTTCCTGAATCTCAACCGGAGTTTCTCAATGCCGGTGACACAGATTTCCCAGCAGTTCGCCTCCATTGTCAACGCGATGGCAGGTGCGGAGCGTGTCTTCAGGATGATGGATGAGGAACCTGAATTCGATGAAGGCTATGTCGAACTCGTCAATATCGAGGAAGATGAAAACGGTGAAATTCATGAAACCGAAAAGAAGACCGGTATGTGGGCCTGGAGACATCCGCACAAAGCGGAAGGGACGGTCACATATCAGAAGCTGCAGGGCAAAGTGGATCTGTACAATGTCGACTTCTCGTATGATGGCAGAAAGACAATCCTTCATGACATCGACATCGAGGCAAAACCTGGTCAGAAGATTGCATTTGTCGGTTCCACCGGTGCCGGCAAGACCACCATTACCAATCTGATCAACCGTTTCTATGATATCGATGACGGCAAGATCCGTTTCGATGACATCAACATCAACAAGATCAGAAAGCCGGATCTGAGAAGATCGCTGGGTATGGTTCTTCAGGATACCCATCTTTTCACCGGAACAGTCATGGAGAATATCAGATACGGCAGACTCGACGCAACCGATGAGGAATGCATCGCCGCAGCCAGACTGGCAAGAGCGGACGGCTTCATCCGAAGACTTCCGGACGGATATAACACCATGCTCAAGGGAGATGGCGGCAACCTCTCCCAGGGACAGAGACAATTGCTTGCCATTGCCAGATGCGCGGTGGCGGATCCGCCTGCGATGATTCTTGATGAGGCGACCTCCTCGATCGACTCCCGTACCGAGAAACTGGTTCAGGAAGGTATGGATGCCCTGATGAAAGGCAGAACAACCTTCGTCATTGCCCACCGTCTTTCCACGGTCAGAAACAGTGACTGCATCATGGTTCTCGAACAGGGAAGAATCATTGAGCGGGGCAATCATATGGATCTGCTTGACAAGAAGGGCAGATACTATCAGCTCTACACCGGCAACGCAATCACCGAATAAATCATTACCGTTTAAACTGCAGGACATCCTCACACGGGGATGTCCTTTCATGTACAATGAATGTAAGAACGAGGTGTTTTATGGGAAATAATATTGCGGCATTCTTTGATATCGACGGAACGATTTACAGAGAAGGTCTGATTACGGAAGTGTTTAAAAAGATGGTCACCCATGAGCTGATCGATGCCTCCGAGTGGACGGATCATGTCAGACCCGCTTTCATGGCATGGGACAGAAGACAGGGTGATTATGATATCTATCTGGACCGCATGGTGGAGGCGTTCAAGCGTGTCACGGTCGGAATTTCAAGCGAACATATCAATCTGATCGCAAAGAAGGTCATTGAGCAGAAAGGCGACCGGGTTTATCAGTTCACCAGAAATGAGATCGAAAGACACCGGAAACTCGGTCATAAGATCATCGCCATCTCCGGCTCTCCCGATGCTTTGGTCAATTATATGGCGGAGAAATATCTCTTTGACAACTGGAGAGGAACGGTCTATCACACCGATGAAAATGGAGTTTATACCGGTGCGATCACGCCGATGTGGGATTCCGTGTCCAAGAAAAAAGCCATTCACGAAATGGAACAGCTCTATGATCTGGATCTTTCACAATGTTACAGCTATGGAGATACCAACGGCGATCTGACGATGTTTGAAAACACCGGTCATCCCACTGCGGTCAATCCGACCCGTGAACTGCTCAATCACATCCGCGACAATGAGGAGCTCATGAAGCGGATCAATGTGGTGGTGGAGCGCAAGGATGTCATCTATCATCTGGATATTCACAGTATCGTATATGAGTAAGGAGGAGACATGCAGAAACCAATTGTCAGAGACATGTTTTTCTTAGCTCAGAAATCGCAGCCAACCACAAAGGATGATCTGAATGATGTCAGAAATCTGCTCGACACATTCATGGCAAACCGTGCGCACTGCGTGGGCATGGCGGCCAATATGATCGGGGTGAAGAAACGCTTCATCGTCGTGGAGTTCATGAATATGCCGCTGGTTATGATCAATCCGAAGATTATTGCAAAATATGACAGATATGAAACGGAAGAGGGCTGCCTGTCTCTTTCCGGCATGCGCAAGGCCGTCCGTTACAGAAATATCACGGTCGCCTATGAGGATATGCAGTTTGTCAGCCATACACAGGCCTTCACCGGCTTCACCGCACAGATCATCCAGCATGAAATCGATCATTGCGACGGTATTGTGATCTGAAAAAACAATCATGAAACATGCGAAAGGGGCTGAGTGCCCTTTTTCTCATTGTGTTCTGTTTTTCTTTCTGTATCTGGCGGGAGTGCATCCTTCCGCATTGCGGAAGCACTGGATGAAATAGTTCGGTGTGTTGAAGGCAAGCATGTCGGCGATTTCCGATATGGGAAGCGCGGTGGTTTCCAGAAGAACTTTCGCTCTTTCTATTTTCTTGTCTCTGATATAGCTGCTCAGAGATACACCTGTTTCCTTTCTGAATTTGTCAGTCAGGTAGTATTCGGTATAACCGACCAGAGGCGCGAGATCCGCAGCGGAAAGCTTCTGATCCAGATTCAGTTCAATATAATCGCAGCACTTCTGAACGGCATGGGAATAATCCGGATTGGCGCGGGCATAATGGACACGATAAATGAAATCATGATACATCGCGTTGGCAAGGGCGGAGAGTTCTCCCGAATCCTTGCAGTCTTCCGCATTCTGGATATAGGAGTCGCCAAGCGCATAGGCGGTTTCCGGGGAAAGACCTCCCACCATGGCGGCTCTTGAGACCAGAGTTGTGAAGACGGTCACGCTGGTTTTCATCTGTCTTAAAGGATCGCGTCCGCGCACCGGTACGCCCGGTGAAATATCCGAACTGGATTTCAGTATATCGTGGTAGTTGATGTTCCCTTCCGCCACCATCCTCAGCAGCGCCTGTTCATTCTGCCAGACTTTCAGACGGTTGCGCACACCCGGTGAATTGTCGGCAGCTGTCTCCTCCCGCTCATCCTCGCGGTGCAATGCGTCAAGTCCGGCCTGTTCGCCGGTGAGTGTGTTATGAATCATCATGACATAGCGGGTGAAAATGGAATAGGGCATGACAGGCAGCTCGGCAACGGAACTGCACATCTGCCTGATCCAGGAAAGATTCTCATATCCTTTCGCCGCAGTGTGCAGGGCGGACTGAAGCTGTCCCGTATCCGGTCTGGAATAGAAAACGGGACCGATCAGAAAAATCAGATCATCGGTTTTGCCTGCTTCAAACGTGACTGCCATCTGCATGCCCACCGCACTGCCGAGCAGACACGGAATCCGTCGTTTTCCGTCATGAGCGAGGCGCTGTGCCTTTTCGATGAAGCCCAGGGCACGGAATGCTTTTTCAAACATACTGACAAGATGTTCCGGACAAAAGGAGGCGATATAGGTTCCGTCATCGTGGAAACACCAGACATACAGTTTTTCATCCGCCGGAATCACCGACTGAAGAAGGATGAGATTGGCTTCGGCATTGGTCATGATCCGGTCCATAATATATCTCCTTATAACATGCGATTTTTGGCATTTTTATAAATAAATGTATTTTCGGGATTGTAAATAACTGCGATAAAATCTGTTTGTTAAGCGGTTACAAATCATTTTAACACAATCACGAATAATTGTAATTTCACTTTGGTTTTTGACTTTACGCGGATGTGGGCACTTTCTACAATGAGTTTGTAATAAAAAAGGGGAAAGCTCCCATCATTCAAAAAAGGAGAAAATCATGGAAAAGGTTTCACAGAACACAGAAGTTCAGTACCGCAAAGCAAAACTCTGGCAGATCATTCTGGTTGCCTTCAACGCCTTCAACGGCATGGCAGTTTACTTTCTGATCGGTCTTGCCAGCTACTCCGCAAGTATCGGCTACGGCATCGCGACTGTGGTTGTCGGCGGACTGCTCACCTTCACAAGAATCTTCGACGCGATCACCGACCCGCTGCTGGCGTTTGTCTATGACCGCTTCAACACTCCGTTCGGCAAAGTCAGACCGCTCATGCTGATCGGCTGGGCAATCCAGTCTCTTGGTCTGTTATGCATGTTCAACTTCTTCTCCAGCAAGGGACACGGCATTGCCGTCTTCCTGGCATTCTACATGCTGTATGTTGTCGGCTACACAATCGTCAATATGACCGCCCAGACACTGCCTGCACTGATGACCAATGATCCCAAGCAGCGTCCGACAGTCGGCGTATGGCAGACCGTTCTCAACTATCTGACACCGATGGCTCTCAACATTATCGTTTATACAAAGCTGATGCCCGCATACGGCGGCAGCTTCAACCAGGAATTCCTCAACATCGTCACCTGGATGTGTGTCACCATCGCCTTTGTCGGTGTCGTGCTTGTGTGCATCGGTATCTCCGAATATGACAAGCCTGAAAACTTCGAAGGCCTTGGCAAGAAGGAACGTCTCAAGCTTTCCGATATGATCGAGGTTCTCAAGGACAACAAGCCGCTGCAGAGCTATATCCTCTCCGCCGCTTCCGACAAGATTGCCCAGCAGGCTTCCTCCGCTTCCATCGTTTCCACCATGCTCAACGGCATCCTGATCGGAAACATGGGTCTTGCGACAACCTTAAGCATGATCGGCATGCTGCCGTCCATTCTCTTTGCGGCTTATGGCGCAAGATATGCAGGCCAGCACGGTCACAAGGAATCCATCGTCACCTGGACACGCAGATGCATCTATGCGAATCTCGCAATCATCGCATTCTTCATCATCGTCCGCATGACAGCCGGCACACAGTCTATCGCCAGCATGGGCGTCACAATGATCGTGTTCGTACTGCTGACATTCATCTCCAACGGTTTCGCAATGTGTGTCACAACTTCCAATACCGGTTTCATGGCTGATATCATTGACTATGAGCTTGACCGCTCCGGCAGATATATCCCGGCAGTCATCAGCGGCACATACAGTCTGATCGACAAGATCGTCTCCTCTTTCTCCGCAGCGATCGCCACCGGCTGCGTTGCCCTGATCGGCTACACAAGCACAATGCCCCAGCCCACTGATCCGGCGACCGGCGGTGTGTTCTGGATGACCATGTTCCTGAGATACGGTCTGGCAATTCTCGGATGGATCTGCACACTGATCGCAATGAGACAGTGCAAACTCGACAAGGATGAAATGGTCCGTGTCCAGAAGGATATCGCAGAGCGCAAGGCCGCTCTGGCAAAATAATTCAAACAATAAAAACGGCGGGTATGTACGGAAGGACCGTGCATACCCTGCATATATATTGCAGGAGGTAAAACGGATATGCGCAATATTACAATTTTGAAAGAAGGATGGCATTTCCTGAAAAAGGATCTGTCATACGAAAATGCAGTGAAATATGCGGAAATGGGTGAAGCTGTTTCCGTTCCCCATACCTGGAACGCAATTGACGGCCAGGATGGCGGCAATGATTATCACAGAGGCCTTTGCTGGTATGTGCGTGAGCTCACAGCGCAAGAGCTTGCCGGCGAATGTGTCTTTGCGGAATTCAATGGCGCGGCGATGAGCGCGGATGTCTGGTTCAACGGAAAGCATCTTGCTCATCATGACGGCGGCTACAGTACATTCCGCGTTGATCTGAGTGCGGAAAGAGGCGAGAAGAACATTCTTGCCGTATCCTTAAGCAACGAGGATAACAACACGGTTTATCCCCAGAAGGCGGACTTCACATTCTATGGCGGCCTTTACCGTGAGGTCAGACTGATCTCGGTTCCCGAAAAACATTTCGAACTGATCAAGGACGGCACACCCGGAATCAAAGTCACCCCGGCGGTTGATCTGGAAAAGAGATCTGCTTCCGTCATTGCTGAGACATGGCAGAATGCGGACAGTGTCACAATGAGTGTCAACGGTGAAACCAGAACAGTACCTTCCGTCAATGGCCATGCATGTGAAGAATTCAGAATTGAAAATGTTCATTTATGGGACGGCCTTGATGATCCGTATCTTTATACCGCAAGCGCAAAACTGGAAAGCGGCGATGAGGTATGCACAAGATTCGGCTGCCGCAAATTTGAATGGAATGCGGAAAAGGGCTTCTTCCTCAACGGCAGAAGCTATCCGTTAAGAGGCGTTTCCAGACACCAGGACCTCAAGGGCAAAGGCAATGCCTTAAGCGTCGAGGATCATAAGGCTGATATGGATATCATCCTTGAACTTGGCGCCAACACACTGCGTCTTGCCCATTACCAGCATGCCCAGGAATTCTATGATCTCTGCGATGAGAACGGTCTTGTCGTATGGGCGGAGATTCCCTATATCACCATGCATATGAAGAACGGCCGTGAAAACACTCTGAGCCAGATGAAGGAACTGGTCACACAGTGCTATAACCATCCGAGCATCGCGGTCTGGGGCCTTTCCAATGAAATCACAGCCGCCAGCGCGGTGGATGATGATCTGCTTGAAAATCACAGACTGCTCAATGATCTGTGCCACAGAATGGATCAGACAAGACCGACTGTCATGGCCAATGTGTTCATGCTTGAAACAGACAGTCCGATTCTGGAAATCCCCGATATCAACAGCTACAACCTCTATTTCGGATGGTATCTGGGCGATCTGAACCAGAATGATGAATTCTTCGATGAATATCATGCGAAATATCCGGAAAGAGTCATCGGCTTCTCGGAATATGGCGCCGATGCCAATCCCGCCTACCATTCCGCAAAGCCGGAAAAAGGCGATTACACAGAAGATTATCAGGCGCTCTATCATGAGCACATGCTGAAGATGATTGAGGAAAGACCTTACTTATGGGCAACCCATGTATGGAACCTCTTCGACTTCGCGGCCGATGGCAGAGATGAAGGCGGCAAGCACGGTGAAAACCAGAAGGGTCTGGTCACCTTTGACCGCTCATACAGAAAGGATGCCTTCTGGCTTTACAAGGCAGCCTGGAACAAAAAGACACCGTTTGTGCATCTTTGCGGAAAGGGCTATGCCAACCGCGCGGAAGAGATCACACAGATCAAGGTCTATTCCAACCAGAGCAGTGTCACCCTGTTCATGGATGATAAAGAGATCGGCACATGCGAAGCAAAGACAGTCTTCACATGGGATGTGAAGATCACAGGAACACATGAATTCAAAGCGGTATCCGGTGAATGCACTGACACAATGACAATCACAAAGGTTGCCGAACCGGATGAAAGCTATATCTTCAACAAGGCTGCACAGTCTGTCACAAACTGGTTTGACGCGGATGAAGTCAATCCTGAATATTTCTCCATCCAGGATACACTGGGTGAACTCAGATCACATCCGGAAGCCGGAAAAGTGGTTGAACAGATGATGGCAAAAGGCGCATCGGAACGCGGCGATGTTGCGGAAAGCGTCAAAAACAATCCGGGTCTGCAGAGAATGATGGGCAGAATGACCATGATCAGCCTGCTCAAGCAGTCCGGTGCGGATGAGCAGTCCATGAAGCAGCTCAACAGAATCTTACAGGGGATCAAAAAATGAAAACAGCAGTCCAGCAGATCATGCTGGGAACAGTGACACAGAACGAAGACAAAGCACGCAATACACTCGCACGCATCAAGGCGGCCGGATATGACGGACTGGAACTGAACCGGTTCATGATCCATCCGGCTGCGCCGCTGGTGCGCATCCTGACCAAAGCAGCGGGAATGCCCACCGGCAAAGGCGGCAATCTTGACTGGAAGAGGATGATGCGTGAAAGCGGACTTGAAGTCATCAGTCTGCACGCTGATCTCGGCTCACTTGAAAATGACGCGCAGGCGGTCATTGCCGATGCGAAGGATCTTGAAACAGACACCGTTGTCATCACCGGAATGTACCGGTTTGATTACAGCGATGAAACGGCTGTGAAAGAACTTGCGCAAAGGCTGAACAAAGCCGGCGAAGTCCTGAAGAATGAAGGGATTTCCCTGCTCTATCACAACCACAATGCCGAACTTCTGAAAACATCATCAGGCAGATGTGCCTATGAGATTCTGATTGAAGAGACCGATCCCGCCTTTGTGAATTTTGAATTTGACAGCTATTGGTTCACGGACGGGGGCGCGGATGCGAAAGCCTGGATGAGGAAACTGGGTACACGCATGAAGAAGTGGCATGTCACTGACCGCGGCTATCGCAATACAAAGAAAGCAATCACACCGATTCTCAAAGCCGATTCCATGGAACTCGGAACAGGCAATATGGATCTGGATGGTCTGAAAGAGATCGCACTGGCCAACGGCATTGATGCGGTGGTTCTTGAAAGCCATAAGAACTGGATTGACAAGGATCCCCTCAAAAGCCTGGAATTAAGCGCGAAGTGGCTTAACAGGAGGTTCAAATGAAAATGTCTGAATACGCTCTGCCTCAGAAATGGCAGGCGGAATGGATCAATCCTGAACTGCAAATTGATGAAGAAAAACGTCAGCCTGCATCTGTGCTGCGCAGGCGTTTTTCACTTGAGGAAACAGACAATGCCGTGCTTTATATCACCGCCCATGGCGTCTATGAGGCATATCTCAACGGACAAAGAGCCGGTGACTTTGTCCTGGCCCCGGGCACAGGGGATTATCATTCCCGTTTATGTGTGCAGGCATATGATGTCAGTGAGCTCCTTGTCAAAGGGGAAAACGAAATCGTTGTCACTCTGGGGGATGGCTGGTACCGCGGCAGCGTCGGAATTGACGGCCTGACCGATTACTACGGCAAGGATATTGCATTGCTCGCTCAGCTGGAAATAAACGGAAAACCTGTATTGTGCAGTGATGCAACCTGGGAAGCTTCCCAGTCGGGCTGTATCCGTGAAAATGATCTTCAGAAGGGTGAGATCTATGATGCCCGCAAAGAGGAAATCTCTGACTGGCATGGTGTAAAGAAAGAAGATTTCGGCTATGAAAATCTTCAGATCACAGAAAGTGTCCCGGTCATTGAGCAGGAGCGCTTTGAAGGAAAGCTGATTCAGACACCCAATGGTGAAACGGTCATTGATTTTGGTCAGAATCTGGCCGGTTATACGGAAATCAGAGTGCATGCCCATGAAGGTCAGACGATCACGTTATGGCATGGCGAAACCCTCGATGAAAACGGCAATTTCACCCAGGAGAATTTCAACCCGGGTGACAGAAACCAGAACGGCGGCATTGAGCAGAAGATCGTTTATATCTGCAAAGAGGGTCTGAATGTTTATAAGCCGCATTTCACCATCTTCGGCTTCCGCTATGCAAAAATCGAAACAGACATCGATCTGAGCGATGCACAGTTCACTTCCATCGCGGTTTATTCAAAGATGAGACAGACCGGATTCTTCGAATGCGGCAATGCGGATGTCAACAGACTGTTCTCAAACAGTTTATGGTCCATGAAATCAAACTTCTGCGATATCCCGACGGACTGTCCGACCCGTGAAAGAGCAGGCTGGACAGGCGACGCCCAGGTGTTCGCTCATACAGCGGTTTATCTCTCGGACTGTATGCCGGTTTACCGCAAGTGGCTGGATGAATGCCGCTATGCGCAGAAAGAGGACGGTCTGGTTCAGAATATCGCACCTGTCAACAATTCCGGTTCGATGATTTCCAATATGTTACAGGGAAGCGCCGGCTGGGGCGATGCCTGCGTGATTGTTCCATGGACTCTGTATCAGGCATATGGCGACAGAAGCGTTCTGGAAGAAAACTATGAGATGATGACGAAGTGGGTTGACTTCTCACTTGGCCGTGCGAAGGATACCCGTCCGCAATATCAGGACAATCCGTATAAAGAATATCTTGTTGATCAGGGATTCCATTTCGGTGAATGGTGTCAGCCGGGCGTGGACAATACCGAAGTCATGAAGAACACGATGATGAACGGTGCCCCGGAAGTCGCCACTGCCTTCTTATACAGAAGCGCATCGCTGCTTTCTGAGATCGCAAAGATTCTCAATCATCCGGAAGATGCGGAAAAATATGCGGATATCGCAGAGAATGCGAAGAAGGCATACCGCTTCACCTGCACGGATGATGGCGCAATCCATTCTGAAAGACAGTGCGAATATGTCAGACCCGTTTCCTTCGGACTTCTGAATGAAGAAGAATCAAAGAAGGCTGCCGATGATCTTAATGCATTGGTTGTGAATGGCGGTTACCGTCTGAATACCGGTTTCCTTTCCACACCTGATCTTTGCCGCGTGCTTGCACAATACGGACACAGCGATACGGCATATAAGCTCTTATTGCAGAAGGAGTGCCCGTCCTGGCTGTATGCGGTGGACAAAGGCGCGACCACCATCTGGGAGACATGGGACGGCATCCGTGAGGACGGAACGGTTCATGATTCGCTCAATCATTATTCCTATGGCGCCATTTCCGGCTGGCTGTTTGACGGGGTGTGCGGAATCAATCTTTCCGCAGACGGTCTTGTGATCAGACCTTGCCCGGACAGATCGTTAGGCTGGGCAAAGGCCTGCTGGGATTCCCCGAAGGGAAGAATCGAAAGCGCCTGGAAATATGTCAATGATACGATGGAAATGGATATCACTGTCCCGAAGGCAGCTGAGATTGTGCTTCCCGACGGACAGAAACATTCTGTTGAGAAAGGAACATATCATTATGAAATATCTCTGTAATCCTCTGAATGTGAATTACCGCTATCAGTTCAACCTTGATCAGAGACTGCACGGTCAATTGAAAATCTGCCGTGAGGCTGCCGATCCCAGCATGATTTATTTTGAAGGAAGATATTACATCTTCGCTTCAATGACCCTTGGCGTGTGGGTTTCGGATGATCTTGTGAACTGGGAAAATCACAGACTTCCTTCAGATCTTCCGCTTTATGACTACGCGCCTGATGTGCGCGCCAAGGACGGATATGTCTGGTTCTGCGCCTCAAAAAGAGAAGAGAACTGCGACCGCTACCGGACAAAGGATATCCTGAACGGGCCGTATGAAAAGGTGGAGGGAAACTTCCCGTACTGGGATCCTAATCTCTTTATCGATGATGACGGCAGGGTTTATTTCTACTGGGGCTGTTCGAATATGACACCGATCTATGGTGTGGAGCTGGATCCCGTTACCATGAATCCGATCACTGAAAAGAAAGTCATGGTGGAAGGCCATCCGTATGAAATCGGCTACGAAAGAATCGGTGAGGACAATTCCACATTCCCGTTAAGCGAGCAGGAAATTGAAATGCGCTATCAGGGTTTCATGAAGAGAAATCCCGCACCTGAAAGCATGTTGTCGGATGAAATCAAAATGATGATCCGGGGAATGTTATCACAGAAGCCTTATATCGAAGGCGCCTGGATGGACAAGCATTGCGGAAAATACTATCTGCAATATGCATGTCCGGGAACCCAGTACAACACCTATTCGGATGGTGTGTATGTGTCCGATTCCCCGATGGGACCGTTCGTACTGGCTGAAAACAACCCGTATTCGTATAAGCCGGGCGGATTCCTTCCTGGAGCGGGACATGGCTCAACCATGCAGGATGAGCAGGGCACCTGGTGGCATACCGCGACCATGCGCATCTCGAAAAACCATGACTTCGAGAGAAGAGTCGGCTTATGGCCGGCAGGCTTTGACAAGGACGGCGAACTGTATTGCAATCAGAGATACGGTGACTGGCCGCTCGCTGTTTCAGGCATGAAACAGGATCCGTGGAGAAATCCGGCATGGATGTTATTGAGTGCTCATAAAAATGTGAGCGCCTCCTCTTATACAGAAGGCCATGAACCCGCAAAAGCGGCTGAAGAAAATGTTCAGACCTGGTGGCAGCCTGAAAGCAATGCAAAGGACGAATGGCTGTGCCTGGATCTTGGCAAGTGCTTTGATGTCCATGGCGTGCAGATCAACTTTGCGGATGATGTGATCGATATGGAATGCCCGGGTGAAATCCGTCCGGGAACCCAGGCGAGATATATCGAGGAAAGAGATCTGCTCACAAGATGGAAGCTGGAAGCTTCTGTCGACGGGGAAAACTGGTTCACAGTCTGTGACAAGACACAGGCGGATACCGATCTCAGCCATGACTTCATCGCAAGCGAGGAAGGATATCAGGCCAGATATCTGAAACTTTCTGAAATGGAAGTTCCTTATGATCAGAAGCCCTGTGTTTCCGGTCTGAGAGTGTTTGGCCTGGGCAAAGGCAAAGCGCCGGCTGCACCTGCTTTCAAGGCAGCCAGAACCAATGATCTGGATATGAATGTGACCATTGAGAAACAGGATGATGCGCTTGGATATAACATTCTCTTCGGCTCATCGCCTGAAAAGCTCTATCACAGTTACATGGTCTTTGAAGCCGGCGAAAAGAGAATCGGCGCATTGATCAAAGACAGAACATATTACGTCAGAGTTGACGCATTCAATGAGAACGGCATCACGGAAGGAACCTGTGTGCCGCTTCAGTGAGAAGGAGACTGCATATGAACTTTCCGAAAGATTTTCTGATCGGTTCCGCCACTGCCGCTCATCAGGTGGAAGGCAATAACATTCACAGTGACTACTGGGCTCAGGAACAGATGCCCCATTCAAGCTTTACGGAACCTTCCGGCATTGCCTGCGATCATTACAACCGCTATGAGGAGGATATCCGCTTAATGGCGGATGCGGGTCTGACCTGTTACAGATTCTCCGTCGAATGGGCAAGAATTGAACCGGAAGAGGGTGTCTTTGATGAAAAAGAGACAGAGCACTACCGCGATGTCATCCGCACATGCCGCAGATACGGCATTGAGGCGATTATCACCCTCATGCATTTCACCAGCCCGGTCTGGCTGATTCAGAAGGGCGGCTGGGAAGCGGAAAGCACCGTTTCATATTTTGAAAGATACGCTTCCTATATCGCTGAACAGTATGGCAATGATGTGAAATATATCTGCACCATCAATGAGGCCAACATGGGTCTTCAGCTCGCCGCCATCGCAAAGCGTTTCCGCATGATGGCAGAGCAGGCCGCCAAAAATGCAAAGAAGGCCGAAGGCACTGTCCAGGTCGGTATGAACTTTGAAAAGATGATGGAGAATATGAAATTCGCCGCGATGGAAAATGCGCAGGTCTTCGGCACACCGCAGCCGCAGATCTTCGTTTCCTCCAGAACGGAAGCAGGCGATATTCTTGTCATGAGAGCCCACCAGACTGCAAAGGCAGCCATCAAAAAGATCCATCCGGAAATCAAAGTCGGCTTAACCCTGTCCCTGCATGATCTGCAGGCAGTCGATGAGGGCGGAGAAGCATTTGTGAAGAAGGCATGGGATGAGGAATTCAGCCATTATGTGCCTTATATCGAAGGCGATGATTTCCTTGGCGTGCAGAACTATACAAGAACACTGTATGACCATACCGGCCAGCTGCCCTGCCCGCAAGGCGCCGAGCTGACCCAGATGGATTATGAATTCTATCCTGAAGCGCTCGAACATGTGATCCGCAAAGTCCATGAGGAATTTAAAGGCGATCTCTTTGTCACTGAAAACGGCGTGGGCATCGGCGATGACACCAGAAGAGTCGCATTCATTGAAACAGCGCTGAACGGTGTCAGCCGCTGCATCAAGGACGGCATCAACGTTCTTGGTTATTGTTACTGGAGTTTCATGGACAACTTTGAATGGCAGAAGGGCTTTGCGATGACCTTCGGCCTGGTCGCAGTCAACCGTGAAACGATGGAACGGATTCCCAAGGAAAGTCTTTATTTCCTGGGAAACATCCGGAAGGCCTGAGGAATCTGAGCTTCTTATCCTGAGCTGAAAACCAAAGCTGATGAAACCTGCATGCTTATATATGACATGCGGTAATCATCGGCTTTTTACTTTGCACATGAAAAAGCGGCGCTCTGGCCTGCACCGCTTTCAAGGGGATTATATTTCAGATCTATTATTTTGGAGGGAAGGGAAATTTTCAGATCTGAGGGATATCAGTAAGTTGTATGAAGTTCACCGTTCTGAGCTTTCAGCTCTTTTTCGCTCAGGATCGGTGTGCGGATGATTTCTGTTTCATACTGTGCGAGTCGTGCGTCGATCATGCCGGCTGTCTTTTCATTGACGATCATAACCAGTGCGGTTGTGTCTTCCGGCAGTTGCTTTGAGGCTTCCTGCATATAGCCGCTGTTTCTTTTGAGCACCTTGTGATCGAAGAAGACACCGATCAGAGAACCGAGGCAGGCCCCCATGAACATCGCGTAGAATCCGAAGAAGATGCCTGTGATCATGCCGATGATCCATCCTTTGGAGGAATTGTTCATACCCACCGGCATTTCAAAGCCGTCCATCACACTCAGTGATTCACCATTGCGTTTCACGACTGCCGCATTTGAGATTGCGTAGTCGCCGTTGAGCGGATCTCTTCGGAAATCCGATAATGCCTTGTAGGCTTCCGCCTCATTTTCAAATATCACTGTCATACTGTTTTTCATATGTTGTTTTCTCCTTAAGAACTGTTCTTTGTTCTAACGGTTATTATGATGCCCTTTGAAAATGAAGAAAAAATATGGATTGTGTGAAATGAAACTGAACATATGAACAATACTGCCTTCACATTCGGAAAGACTATGAACGGATTTTGGAAAACGGCGCTTCATTTGAATATCAAAGAAACCAGCCGGGCAGGCTGGCTTTCAGATGGAATATCATTGTTCCGGGATTGCCGGACAGTTACTGCGGACGGATCACGTCGAAGCTGCCGAGATAGGTGAATTCAAACGGACTGTTTTCAGTCAGCTTCTGATAATCTGCATAATGGCTGTCAGAACATTCAATCAGATAGTAATACTGGCCGAGTTCGGTTTTGAGCGGACGGTCATGAAGGGTGATGAGGGTCATCTTCTGTTTCTGCATTTCAGCCATCAGAGCTGGCAGATCCTTTGCGCTTCCTTTCGCAATGAAGGCCATGCGCTGCGCATCCGCGGTTGCGGGCTCCTGTTCGGAAAGGATGTAGAAACGGGTCTGATTATTGTCATTGTTCTGGATTGCGGCAGCCAGAATTTCAAGGCCGTATACTTCGGCGGCGCCTTTTGATGCGATTGCCGCAATGTTCACCTCATTTGACTGGGAGACGATTTTCGCACCTTCGGCGGTGCTGGAGACTTCAATGACTTCCGCATCGGGAAGATTCTTCTCAAGCCATTCTTTCGACTGGGCGATTCCCTGTTTATGGGAATAGACTTTTCTGATATCGGCAAGCTTTGTGTCCTGGCGGGCAAGCAGGTTCTGGGAAATGGGCAGTTCCACTTCCCCGGCCACCGAGACACCTTTCAATGAGATCAGCGTATCCACATAATCGATGACCGCGCCGCCGATTGTGTTTTCCTGGGGAATGACCGCGAAGTCTGTCTCATCCGCGCACAGGGCTTCCGCCGCTTCCGCAACCGTGGTATAGGGCAGGCATACCTCCTTCTTGCCGAAGAAGAGTTCGCATGCCTCTTCGGTATAAGTGCCCTGCGGACCAAGATAACTGACCTGGCAGGATTCACATTCCGTGTTTGCAGGAACCAGTGTCTCGTTCTGTTCAGCTGAACATCCGGCAGCGGATATACAGAGAAGTGCGGCCGTCAAGGCATTTCTGTTGATACTCATTGGTCAAATCCTCCATTGTGCTTCCATGAGATTATTATACCCATAGCAGTATCAGAAAATACTATATACAAATGTATTGACTCGCGGTCAATTTGTGATAGATTTATATCAGATGAGGGAGTAGCCGGTGTTCAAATGAACATCCTGTAAGGCCGACAGCACGAGAGTATCCGGTCTTATATATCCAGGCAAGACTCATGCACGTACAGCTGTATGGGTACCCGGTATGAACGCACGATACAGCTTACGGCTGTATCTTTTGTTTTACGGAGGAATTCAATGATGAAATTCAAAAAGAAAACAGTTTATATCAACGAGAATGTTCCCTTCCGCACCTTGTGGAAGGAACCGAAACTGCAATGGGATGTGATCGGCATTGCGCTTGGAATCACGGTTTTGCTCATGTTTGGCGCATGGTATCTGACATTGCCCGCGCTTAATCTGAAAAATGCCGGTTTCTGGGTATTTTTGATGGCTGCCGTATTGATCTATTTCTTTGCGAAAATGATTGTCAGCG
Source organism: uncultured Erysipelotrichaceae bacterium (assembly GCA_902761625.1). Classification (GTDB taxonomy): domain Bacteria; phylum Bacillota_I; class Bacilli_A; order Erysipelotrichales; family Erysipelotrichaceae; genus Bulleidia. Next base: position 48,993 of record CACWLH010000004.1, on the reverse strand, counting down.
CAATCCGGAAAAAGGATGTGGGCGTCAGAAATCCGGTGATTGTATTTGCTGTGCTGGTCATCGGCCTTTTCGGAAATCTGATCTTCAGTTCAAGACTGTTTCACGCAAAGGCATACAGTGAAATCCTGAAAGTGGAAGATGCGGAAATTGATCTGATTCCTTCGGTATCCGGTTCCTCTTCCATCGCACTCATGGATACAGCCAGCGCGGAACGTCTGGGCGACCGCAAGATCGGCTCATTGAGCAATGTGGTTTCCCAGTTCAACGTCGGTGAATACATGCAGATCAACTATCAGGAGGCGCCGGTCAAGGTGGCTGCTTTGAAATATGACGGTTTCTTCAAATGGAATGCCAATAAGAATCAGGGCATTCCGGGCTATGTCATCGTCAATCCGGTTGATATGTCTGCGGATTATGCGTCTTTGAAGGAAGGAATGAAATTTGTCCCTTCAGCTTATTTCTCAAAGAATCTTTACCGTCATATCCGTTTCAACAATCCGTCCCTGCTCGTGGACAATGTGCATTTTGAAATCGATGAGGAAGGCAATCCATGGTATGTGGGAAGTATCTATGACCATACCATCGGACTGTTCGGCGGAAAGAAAGTCATTGGCGCTCTGATCATCAATCCGGTCAACGGCGAGATGCAGAAGTATGCATTAAGCGATGTGCCGGTATGGGCGGATATCGTCATTGACGGCGATCTCATCTGCACACAATACAACGACCATGCCCAGCTGCAGCACGGCTTCTGGAACAGTGTCTTCTCCCAGACTGACTGCCGTCAGGTGACCACCATCCGCAGCGCCAATGAGGACGGGGATGAGGAAGCTTATCCGGACTATGGCTATATTGCCAAGGAAGGCGATATCTGGGTTTACACCGGTGTGACCTCACTGAACGGCGACTCATCCAATCTCGGCTTCATTCTTGCCAATGAAAGAACGGCGGAAACCAAGTACATCACATGCGCGGGAGCGGATGAGTTCTCCGGCATGAAGAGCGCCGAAGGCGAGGTGCAGGAAAAGGGCTATATCGCTTCCTTCCCGAGTCTCATCAATGTGGAAGGCACACCGACCTATATCATGGTGCTCAAGGATTCCAACGGTCTTGTCAAGATGTATGCGGCGGTCAATGTTGAACAGTACAACATCGTCGCCACCGCTGCCACCCAGGCAGACTGCATTGAGAAATACAGAAAACTCATGAATGCGGAAATCACCCCGGATGAGGCAAAATCAGATGAGCCTGCCAAGGACACCAGCAATTACAAGGAAATGACAATCAAGGTGAAAAAGTTGCAGACCATCGACAAGGGCGGAGATACCTATATCTATGTCGTTGATGAAACAGATCATATCTACAATGCGAAATATGCGGATGTGATCGGTATGATCCTGGTTGAGGAAGGCGATGAAATCACCATTCTCACCGACGGAACAGACTTCCTGCTCAAAGAATAACTTACCTGCTTCTTTGAATGAATCCCGCCAGAGCAGACAGTGCAGAAACATCAGGCACTGCCCGCGGAAGGCGGGATTTTGCGCGGGTCTGAACATCATTAAAAGAAACGGAGGACGTTATGAAGAGAGTCCATTGTGAAGTATACGGGAAAGTGCAAAGCACCGGATTCCGTGATTTCTGCTGGCGATGCAGCAGGAAAACGGGCGTGAGCGGGTGGGTCTCAAATGATCTTTCAGATCATCATCATGTTGTTCTGGAAGTGCAGGGTGAAGAAGCGCAGATGGAAAAATTCTTTTCTCTTCTTCAAAAAGGGGACGGCAGATGTCAGGTCGATTCGATCATGAAATCTGAAATGCCTGCCGATCCGGATGAGAAGGAATTTCAGGCCCGTCACAGATTTTAGATGACTGACAGGCAAAGAAAGTGCCACCGGTGATGAGCGCTGAAAACAATATATGTTGCAGTCTCTTTTAAAGGCTCAGCCTATAACTGAAGATCACTTTTCGATATACGTCTGTTCATTGCAAATTTCCACCTGCAAGCGTATATTGAAAACAATCAGAAGGAAGGCGAAGGGAATGATGATGAAGGGTTTCAGACAAATGAACTGCTGTTGTATGAATCAGACCCGGAGCCTGAATTGAATGCGGATTGTTTCAGAACGATCCTGAACAAAGCAGACAGATCCGGGCATGAACAAAGACATTCCCGGACTTTTCATTTCTGACATTCTGAAAGGGGAAAACGAAATGGCAAACATCTATACTTCGGTAGAGCAGCTGATCGGAAATACACCGCTGCTTGAACTCACACATTTTGAAAAAGCATATGATCTGAAGGCGTCCGTACTCGCCAAGATGGAATATCTCAACGCGACCGGCAGTATCAAGGACAGAATCGCACTGAATATGATTCTCGATGCTGAAGCCAAGGGAATTCTCAAAGAAGGTTCGGTCATCATTGAACCGACTTCCGGCAACACCGGCATCGGTCTGGCGGCAGTCGGAACATCCAAAGGCTACCGCGTGATCATCGTCATGCCGGAAACCATGAGCGTGGAAAGAAGAAAGCTCATGAAAGCCTATGGCGCTGAACTCGTCTTATCCGAAGGGTCAAAGGGAATGAGCGGTGCAATCGCAAAGGCGGAAGAGCTGAAAAAGGAAATCGAAGGCGCCTGGATTGCCGGTCAGTTTGTCAATCCGGCAAACTGGGAAGCCCATTACAAAACAACCGGACCGGAAATCTGGAATGACACGGACGGAAAGGTGGATATCCTTGTGGCAGGTGTCGGCACCGGCGGAACAATCACCGGAATCGGAAAATACCTGCGTGAAAAGAAATCAGATGTTAAAATAGTTGCTGTGGAACCGGACAGCTCGGCAGTATTGTCCGGTGAAAAGAGCGGACCGCATAAGATTCAGGGAATCGGCGCAGGGTTTGTTCCGGAAGTTCTCGATACAGCCATCTACGATGAGATTATCCGTGTCACAAATGAAGATGCCATCAATACCGGCGCAGAATTCGGTAAGCGCGAAGGCATTCTCGTCGGCATCTCCGCAGGCGCTGCCCTCTGGGCTGCGATCCAGCTGGCAAAGAAAGAAGAGAACGAAGGAAAGAACATTGTTGTCATTCTTCCGGACTCGGGGGACCGTTATCTGTCCACACCGTTGTTCGGAGAATGATATATGGGAAAAACACACACTGAAATACTGAATGAAATCCACGCGATGCGTGAGCCTGAATTAAAAGTGCCGAAGGGAATCGCCGACCGCAAACGGGTTGTTTCACTGATCAAAGAAATCCAGGTGGTATTGTTGCCGGGATATTTCAATTACAACAATCTTTCGGTTGAGGCAGCGTTTGACTGTGTTGTAAAAGATCTCGATGAACAGGCCGGCACGGCTTTGTGCTTCAGCGGAACCAGTCCATTGAAGGCAAAAGAGCTGACCCAGAAGTTTCTGGAATCTCTTCCGGAAATCCTGAGACAGATCAATACCGATATCCAGGCGATCTATGATGGCGACCCAGCTGCCAAGACAAAGTCGGAAGTCATCATCTGCTATCCGGGATTCTATGCGATTTCCATTTACAGAATCGCCCATGTCATGTACAAGCTCGGTATTCCGTACCTGCCGCGTATCATGACTGAATATGCGCATGAAAAAACCGGAATTGATATCAACCCCGGCGCTACCATCGGCGATTACTTCTGTATTGACCACGGCACCGGTATCGTCATCGGTGAAACCGCAGTGCTCGGACATCATGTCAAGTTATATCAGGGTGTGACCATCGGAGCCAAGAGCTTTGAGAAAGATGAAAACGGCAATCCGGTCAAAGGCGGCAAGCGTCATCCGGATATCGGCAACAACGTCGTCATCTATGCCAACGCGACCATTCTCGGCGGTGACACATACATCGGCGACAACAGTGTGATCGGCGGCAATACGTGGATCATTGACTCGGTCGAGGAAGGCAAAAAAGTTTATTACAAAGGAAAATGATGAAGGAACAGATGCGGTGCAAGCCGTGTCTGTTTTTTCGGATCAGTCAGACTGATCCGATGAAGTATGATTCTGAATTGTCTGTACTTTGAATCGTGATTATGATGGTAATGCACAAAGGAGGATCCCTCTTATGAAAACACTGATTGTCTGTTATTCCTGGCATAACGGGAACACAAAAAGAATTGCGGAAATGATCCGTCAGAAAACAGGATATGATCTTTGCACCATTGAGACCGTAAAGCCGTATCCGTCTGAATACAGAAAGGCTTCTGATCAGGGAAAGAAGGAAACAGAAACCGGGTTTAAGCCCGAAATCAAAAAACTTCCATATGACATCGATGCATATGAAAGAATCATTGTCGGCACCCCGACCTGGTGGTATACGATGGCGCCGGCTGTATTGTCATTTCTGGATGCACATGATTTCACCGGCAAGACGGTAGTGCCGTTTATGACCAATGCGGGCTGGCCGGGAACCGTGATCAAAGATATGTGCGCGCATGCAAAAGGCGCAATGATTGAACATCCGAAGGAAATTCTCTTTGACAGTGACGGCGGAAATCAGCTGATCACATCAGAAGATGAAATCAACGCATGGATTGAAAGTCTGGACTGCTGAACATCACAGCAGTTTTTTCATGTCATTGATGTGGTCAAGCAGGCATTCATTAATCCATGAATCCTCAAGCTCATGTTTATGAACGCTGGCGGCGGATCCGCTCAGAGCGAGGGTCAGCTGGTACTCTCTGGTAAACCAGGGCTGATCAAGATATTCACGGTTTTCAGGAATCATCTTTGCCAGCTGCCAGGCTTCATCGAGAAGCGCTTCTGTCTTTTCATCTGTATGAATTTCAACGGTGTAGGTTGCCATATGATACTCCTTCGCATTCATGGATGCTTCTGTGAAATCATTTTACCATACGGATGAACAAATGAAATGCGGCCGGGACTGTTGACATGCTTGTCATCGCATGGAGGGAACAGTTAAAATAGAAGTATCAGAAACAGGAGGATTATAATCTATGAGTTTCCCGAAGGGCTTTTTATGGGGCGGCGCGGTCGCGGCGAACCAGTGTGAAGGCGCGTATCTTGAAGACGGAAAAGGTCTGAGTGTTCCGGATATGTTACTTGGCGGTGATGTCAATACACCGAGAACATTCCTGCCGGTCACAGACCCCAACGCGTTCTATCCGTCACATGAAGCAATTGACTTCTATCATCATTACAAAGAGGACATCGCTCTGTTCGCGGAGATGGGCTGGAATGTATTCCGTCTGTCCATCAACTGGGGCAGAATTTATCCCAATGGCGATGACGAAGAACCCAATGAAGCGGGTCTCGCATTCTATGACAGCGTGTTTGACGAGTGCAAAAAGCACAACATCGAACCGCTGGTCACCATCTGCCATTATGAGATTCCGTGGGCAATCGTCACAAAATACGGCGGCTTCTCAAACAGAAAGGTCATTGATCTGTTCGTGAAGTATTGCGAAACCATCTTCAGACGCTATAAGGACAAGGTCAAATACTGGCTTACCTTCAATGAGATCAACATTGCCTGCATGGGCGAAGGCGGCATCGGCAACCTCTATGGTCTTGGCATCATGGAAGAAGAGGATATCAATGCCACAGAGCCGATCAAGCTCTCCGATCTCAAGTCAAACAGACAGAGAACATTCGAAGCGCTGCATAATGAATTCGTTGCGAGTGCAAAGGCTGTCATTCTCGGCCATGAAATCAATCCTGACTTCATGATCGGCAACATGATCTGCCATATCACTGTCTATCCGCTGACACCGGATCCCAAGGATGTGCTGGCATGCACGGTTGAAGACAATATGAAGAACAACCTGTGCGGCGACGTTCAGGTCAGAGGCGCATATCCGATCTGGGCGAAGAAGTATCTTGCCGAGAAGGGTGTTGACACTTCCTATATGACAGAGGAAGACGCGGAGATTCTCAAGAAGGGAACTGTCGACTTCTACACATTCTCCTATTACATGTCCAACTGCGTCACAACACATGCCAATGCGGAGACAACCCAGGGCAACATGTCCCATGGCGGAAAGAACCCGTATCTGAAGGCTTCCGACTGGGGCTGGCAGATTGATCCGGACGGACTCGAATACACACTCGAATTCCTGGCAGACAGATATCCGGGAGTTCCTCTGATGGTTGTTGAAAACGGCTTCGGCGCATTTGACAAGGTTGAGGAAGACGGCTCCATCCATGATGATTACAGAATCTCCTACTTCAAGTCTCATATCGAGTCCATGAAGAAGGCTTGTGAGAACGGTGTGCCGCTGATCGGCTACACCACATGGGGACCGATTGACCTGGTATCCGCAGGAACAGGCCAGTACGCGAAGAGATACGGCTTCATCTATGTCGACAGACATGATGACGGCACCGGCGACTTCTCAAGATCCAGAAAGGATTCCTTCTTCTGGTACAAGAAAGTCTGCGAATCCAACGGCGAAGTGCTCTGAGCAATTCAGCATATCTGACATAAAACTGACAGCCCGGATTTCCGGGCTGTCTTTCATTGTTATACAATTTCAATTTTTACGGTTTTGCCAAGGTCTGCCGCAAGTCTTTTCAGCATTTTAAGGCTGGGAACAAGGGTGCCGTTTTCAAGTTTGCTGATAACGGACTGATCGATTGCACATACCTCAGACAGCTGATCCTGTGTCATTCGCTGTTCAATCCGGGCTTCCATGATTGCACGGACCGCAGACATTTCGGGCTGCATTTTTTTCAATTCTTTTCTGAAATCCGGATCATTCAGGTTCTGATTCAATTCATTCTGAAATGTTCTCATAATCCGGCGCATAAATGTATAATTTTCTTTGGAAAAGAGGATATTAAAATGTTTGATTTTATTCTGGATCTTGTAATGAAATACACACCGCTTGAATCATGGGAGGTGGATACGGAATCAAAGCTCAGGGAAGATCTGAAAATGGATCATTCTGATCTGTATCTGCTCAGAAATGAGCTTGGCAATATGCTTGAAACAGAAATCTCAGAAGAGGATATGGATCAGGTTGTATCTGTTATGGATCTCTTGAAACTCGCTGAGAAATACGCGAAGATGTAATGAATCAGAAAGGATAAACTGCATGTCAGAAACAAAGTGGCCCGGTCCGAAGGGAATGATTCCCGAACCGGAAAGAAACGCGGCGGATGCCAATCTCCATAACAGAAGATATCTTGATGAGCTGCTCGTTGAAATGCGCATCATCGATGCGTATGAGCCGGATCTGACTCTGAACCTGTTCAATGAGACGTTCTCCTCACCGATCATGATGCCGGCATTTTCACATCTGAACAAAGTCGGTATTGAAGGACGCACGCCGATGCAGGAATATGCGGCAGCTGCGAAAGAGCTCAATCTTGTCAACTGGGTGGGCATGGAGCCGGATGAGGAGTATGAATCGATTGCGCGGGAAGGCGCCCGCACCGTCCGGATCATCAAGCCGTTCATGGATCATCAGATGATTCTGGATCAGATCGCTTATGCAAAGAAACTTGATGCATTGGCAGTCGGCGTTGACGTCGATCATGTGTTCGGCAAAAACGGAAAATATGATGTTGTGGACGGTATTGAACTCGGTCCTGTCAGTGCTGAAGATCTTGCAATGTATGTGAAAGCGGCGAAAGATACACCGTTTGTCGCAAAGGGTGTACTGTCTGTCACAGATGCGCGCAAATGCGAAGAGGCCGGCTGTGCGGCGATCTTTGTCAGCCATCACCATGGCCGTCTGCCGTTTGGTATTCCGCCGGTCATGGCGCTTCAGGAAATCCGCAAAGCCATGCCTCATACAAAGATGAAGATCTTCGTGGACTGCTCCATTGAATCCGGCTATGATGCCTTCAAGGCGCTTGCGCTTGGCGCGGATGCGGTAAGCGTGGGCAGAGGAATTCTCCCGGGACTTCTGAAAGAAGGAAAGAGCGGCGTCATCCGGAAGGTGAACCGGATGAATGAGGAGCTTTCTGAAATGATGGGATACACCGGTATCGGCAATCTTTCGCAAATGGATCATTCCGTCATTGTGCATCATGGAAATCATCTTTGAAAAAGAATCCGTCTGAACTGTATGAAACTGTCCTGCTTAATGCTCAGCAGGGCAGTTTTTGATGGTAATATTTTCTGTGAAGAGTGCATTTGGTGAAACCGCAAAACGTTTTTTATCGTCTGATTATGTGAAGGGGAAAAGAGTCATGGAAGACATTGAGATCATTGATCTTTACTGGCAGAGAAATGAAGATGCGATCAGAGAGACAGATGTCAAATACGGAAAGTATCTCAGGACTGTCGCAATGAATATTCTCAATGACCATGAGGATTCCAGGGAAGCGGTCAACGACACCTATCTCAAAACGTGGAATGCGATCCCGCCGCAAAGACCCAATGCGTTTCTGGCGTGGTTAAGCAAAATCACAAGGTCACTGTCCATTGACAGGCTGAGATTTCTCGGCCGTGAGAAACGTTCATCATCCCAATATGATCTTTCACTGGAAGAGCTGGGTGAATGCATCGGCGAGAACAGCGTGAACAGAGAATATGATCTGGAAATTCTCAAAGACGCGATCAGCCGTTTTCTTCGCGGCTATCCGGAGAAAAGCCGGAACCTGTTCCTGTGCCGCTACTTCTATTTCGATTCCCTTGCCAAAGCAGCTGAATATAGCGGATTCACGGAATCCAATGCCAAGACGCAGCTGTTCCGCATGCGCAGCGCATTGCGGGAGTATCTGGAAAAGGAGGGATTCCTGTCATGAAAAAAGAAGATCTTGCGAATGCACTGAATGAAATTGATGATGATCTGCTGCTGAGTGTGCAGAGGGCAAGGATGACTCCGGTCAAGAAGCCGTTCTATCAAAGAAAGATCGTCATCGCCCTCACCGCCGCCATGTGCGTATTCGCGGTGATGATTGCGACCATTCCGCGCCCGCAGCGCGATCTCAATGACACATCCGCCGTTTCAGAGCCGTCGTCCAATGGCTTGCTTGGCTCATCATCGAATGTGAAAAAACCGGAAATGATCTCACTCAGCCATGAATTGTACAATACCGCCAGTTCGGGTTTCGGAATTGTCCTGTATCCGGATCTCAAAGCGGAAACAGATTATAATCCATGGAATGAACAGATGGATCTGCAGACACTGCCTGTGTTTGAAAGAATTCCTTCATCAGCCGGAATCCCTTATGGTCTGAGTGAGAAGGAAATCCAGGCAAATCTGGATTATTATTCAGAATACTTCGGTGTTCATGTGAAAGAAGTGAACAAAGACCGTGATCCCGAAGGAAATGTATACGGACTTACTGCCTGGTGCGAGGAAGGCACATTGTCATCGGATTCTTATGAAACAGTCCTGTTCCTCAATCAGAATCATGCTGTCAGTCTTGATGAAGGCATCAGCCTGAACCATGAAACGGATGAACAGACGGCAGCCAAAACAATGGACTATCTCCACGATCAATACGCTGACCTGTTTGACAGCAAAGAATGGGCTTATGACATCGGCGGCGATTTCACCTATGATGCAAGAAAAATCAGAAACTTTGTGATGTATGAAAAAGGTGCATCCGATGAAGATACGATCGTCAATTACAATCTGAAAAAGATTGTCTTCGGCGGCTCGGAAGACGGCAGTCAGCTCGATCTGATCCGCGTGATCAATGAGCCTGCCGCATATGATACTGCGGGTGAATATCCTCTGATCAGTGCGGATGAGGCATATGAAGAACTGCTCAAAGGCAATTGTTTCGCAAATACCAACGGCATCATACCTGATGAAAATACGGAAATCGCGGATGTGCAGCTGGTTTATATGAATAACCGGGCATTTGAATATGTCATGCCGTGTTATCTGTTCCATGCGGATATCACGGATGCCGCAAATAAAGTATTCTCAGATCTGCCCGGCCTGAGACAATATGGACTGTATTATGTGCCGGCTTTATCATCTGAATACATCACATGGACGGATGAACCGCTCAGCATTGAGAAACCGCAAAGCACAGAAGCATCCCAAACCGAAGAGCCGGAAACGCCTTCTGAAACTGCCGTGCCTTCCGAAGAACCGCAGGCATCTTCCCAGCCGGCTGCGACGGAAGAGCCTGCCGCTGAAGTGCCGGGAACCGTTTCGAATGGCATCACGGTTTACCGGATTCTTCAGCAGGAGAGTTATTATTGTGCGGTGGCATGCGCACAGATGATTCTGAATCATTTCGGCATTGACCGCGCTCAAATTGATCTCGCCGAGGAAATGAATACATACATGCCCGGCGAAAGAAGCGACGGAATCTATGGAACATATGATACCGATGTGGCAAGAGTGCTCAGTGAATATCTGTTCGGGGCAGCACCGCAGAATGATACAGACGCCGGCTACCGGGTGCAGCCGGTATCGACGGTATTTGATGAGAGTGAATACAGTCAGTTTGTAAGCCGGATCAAACGGGATATTGATGACGGCTATCCGTCCATCATTCAGATCAAAGTCAATTCACTGTACGGCGGCAGCACAACCGTCAATCACAATGTTCTTGTCACAGGATATGAGGAAGGAAAGGACTTCACCACCCTGACACTGCTGGATCCGTACTTTAACGGAAATCTGGGAAACGGGGTCAGCGTTTATGACGCTTCTGCAGTCTTTCAGTCAATTGTTGAAAGTAACAAACCATCCTATATCTGGTAATCACGAAACAGAAAGGACAGCTCATATCTGAGGATATGGGCTTTTTTGAATCGGGATGTCATGTGCTTGTGAACATGATTCCATATGGCGGCTATATCGTTTAAAATGAAAACAAATGAAACTGATCAATCTGAAAATTATCAAAAACGGAATATACGGAAATCCGGCACCGCGGGATTTTCATCTTTATTATGTTCTCTACGGCAGCGCACAGATTGAAGAAGGGAACAATGTCCTGCCGCTTGAAACCGGTGAGATGCTGGTGATCAATCCCGGCGAGTCAGTCACATTGAAATGCGAAAACGGAACGGTTCTGCAATGCCGGATCAGCCATTCGGAAGTGCTCAGACTGATGGGCTATCAGCGCAAGGTGATTGTATGCAATACACATCTGGTGAAAAATGAGAATACCGATGAATTGAGAAGGGTGCTAGGCTCTCTGGTGAGATCGTATTATGAACCGGATCAGAATCTGATTGAGCGTGAACAGTATTCTCTTTCGCTTGTATATCTGCTGATTGCCCACTTTTCAAACAATGTCTTTGCGGAAAACGACGAATCCAGAAAGAATGAGATCGCATCATATATCGAGGCGAATTATGCGGATGAAGTGACCTTGGAAATGATCGCCGACGAGTTCGGTCTGACACCGCAGTATTTCTCCAGATATTTCAGCAATGTGTTCCATACGTCCTTTCTCAAATATCTCAACCACGTGCGTCTGGAACACGCCGTGGATGATCTTCTGAATACAAAAGAGACGGTATTGCGGATTGCGGTCAATCATGGTTTTGCGAATGTCGCCTCGTTCAACCGGGAGTTTCAGAATGTTTATCATACAACCCCTGGAAGCTATCGGCAGACTCATGGAAGTGAGCAGGAAAAAATCGAAAAAGATGATATCCTTTCCATTCTGAATGAAAAGACGGATGAGAAGGCGGATGAGACCGTCAGAATCAATCTTCATATGGAAGGAAACTATCCGCTGCTGAAGAAATACTGGACGGAAATCCTGAATTGCGGAAGCTTTGAAATGATGATGAAAAGCAGGATGAGTGAGCAGGTGACTTTCCTGAATGACACCCTGAAATTCCGAAAAGCGAGGCTTTATCTTGATACTTTTTCAGCAGATGGCAGACATCATTTCTATACAGCTGACAGGGTGATGGAATTCTTTGTCAGAAATCATATGGATCTGATCATCGTGATTGATTACAGATCACTCGGCAATGAGGAACTGTTCATTTCCTATTTCCGTGAACAGTGTCTGCGCTTTGCCAACCGTTTCGGAACAGGCATTCAGGATCATACGGTGTTTGAAATCGAATACCGCACAAAGTATGACAATGAAAAGCTGGCGGCCTTTGCGTCTTTCTATGAGAAAATCTCCGATATTCTCAGACAGTGCCGCTTTGACAGTGAGATCATCGGACCTTCGGTTCTGGTGGATGAAAGCGGCGAAAACTTCCGCAGATTTGTCAAGGCAGTGCCCTCGATCCGCACGTATACGATTTTCTGCGCACCTTATACCTTCCAGGAAAAAGGCAGTGAGGTGTTTATCAACCGTCTGACCGATGCCGGCTATGTGCTGGAACAATACAGGACGGCATGCCGGATTCTTGCGGAAGAAAAAAGAGATGACGCATCGGTTCTGATCGTCAGCTGGAAGGACAGACTGAACGATATTGATGTGCTTAACGAAACGGTCTGGATGGGAGCGCGGATCATCCGCAATGTTCTGGAAGGATACGGCATCTGCAGCTGTCTGCCGCTCGATCTTCCTTTGGATCTGCTGTTTGATGAGGCTTCATATGAGCGCACGTTCAATCTTCTGCCGGGCATCATCACATCCTCCGGAATCATCAAGCCTTCCTATCATGCTCTGAAACTGCTTGATCAGCAGGATGAATATCTGGCAGCTGTCACCAAGGATTATCTGGCCACAAAATCAGCCGATCCGGGATATGTTCAGATTCTGGTCCACAACTGCAAAAAGCCCGGCTATGGATATTACACCAGGGAGATTCTCGATCAGACATCAGACTATCAGGCGGATCTGTTTGAGGACAGCAGGCCGGCCGCTTATGAAATCCGCATTGACGGTCTTGAGGAAGGGGATTATCTGCTGAAAACAAGAATTGTCAATGATGAGAGCGGATGCGCATTCACCCGCTATCTGAATATGAAATATACGGATGATTCATTTGTCGGCAAAGGCGAGAGGGAATATCTGAAAGCAGCCTCCGTCATTCCGGTCACCGGTGAAACCCTGCATGTCAAAGAAGACGGCATACTGAACATCAAATGCACACTGGCTGCCAATGAATTCAGGCATCTGCATCTGATTAAAGTAAGAAGATAAAAAAGAGATGTTATTTATTAACCTGAAATAATCATCTCTTTTATTATGGAAAAAAACAGAATAATAAATACAACATTTTTCGGTTAAATAATCGACAGAATCAACTCTCTGAAAAAAGCATAATAAGAGTGCAATCAGGGAGGACAAACAAATGTCAAACACACAGTTAGCCAAAGACATTCTCGAAAAAGTCGGCGGCAAAGAAAACATTTCCAGCATGACACATTGTGTCACCAGACTCAGATTCGTATTAAAGAACAATGACGCTGCGGACCGTGAAGCTATCAAGGCAATGGAAGGCGTCATCTCCGTACTCGACAGCGGCGGACAGCTTCAGGTTGTTCTCGGTCCGGCTGTCACTGATGTATATAACGAAGCGGTCAAGCTGGTCGGTGAGATCGGCGCGGCTGCTGAAAAGGAAGTCCCGGCGGAAAAGCCGCAGGGCATCAAAGGTTATCTCAAAGCAGGTCTTGATACACTCATCGCATGCTTCGTGCCTTCCATCATGATCATCGCCGGTTCCGGTATGGTCAAGGTTCTCGCGGTTCTTCTCAACAGCATCGGACTGATCGCGATGGATTCTCCGACATACCAGATTCTCAATGGTGTGATCGGTGACGGCGTCTTCTATTTCCTGCCGTTCTTCGTTGCCTATAACGCCGCAAAGAAGATGAATACAGATGTCATGGTCTCCATGGCTCTGGCAGGTATCCTGCTTCATCCGACGCTCTCCGGACTTGGTGAAGCCGGCACAACTGTCAGCTTCTTCGGGATCGGTCTTAAGATCATGAGCTACAGCGCACAGGCGCTTCCCGTCATCTTCGCAGTATGGCTGCTCAAGTATGTTGACCGCTTTGCGGATAAGGTTTCCCCGAATCTTGTCAAAGTATTCTTAAGACCGATGATCGATCTGCTCGTCGTGGCTCCGATCATGCTCATCCTGATCGGTCCGGCTTCTTCCGTACTGGGTGATCTCTTCTTCAAGTTCTGCGAGATCTGCAACAACTGGGGCTGGCTGGCAGTCGGTATCAACGCTGCACTCTTCCCGCTGATGGTTCTGACCGGCACACATAACGCGACCATTCCTCTGCTCATCCAGATGTTCGCAACCCAGGGCTTTGACTCCATCTTCCTGCCGAGCGGACTTGCCGCAAACATCGCTGAAGCAGGCGCTGCCGCAGGTGTTGCCCTGAAGACAAAGAGCATGAAGATGAGAAGCACCGCACTCTCCGCAACTGTCTCCGCTCTGCTTGGTATCACTGAACCGGCGCTCTATGGCGTCAACCTGAGACTCAAGAAGCCGTTTATCGCAATGCTGTGCGGTTCAGCAATCGGCGGCTGCATCATGGGACTGGTCAAGATCACAGCGCCGACCTTCGTCACACCGTCCGTTCTCACAACTGCTATTTTCCTGGGCAAGTGCCCGAACGTTCTGCTCGGTGTGCTCAGTGTTCCGCTGACCTTCATCATCACAGCTGTGATCACTTACTTCTTCGGTTTCGAAGATGTCAAAGACGGCGAATAAAAACTGAAACAGACTGATACGGAGGAAGCGAAACGCTTCTTCCGTATCCGGAAATATAAAAGGAGAAAGGCAATGAGCAGTGTATTTTCTGAAAACTTCCTCTGGGGTGCGGCAACTGCGGCCAATCAGGTGGAAGGAGCCTGGAATGAGGATGGAAAGGGAATCAGTGTTGCCGATATTCTGGCAAGTGATTCCGAAAAAGGAATCCGCATTGAGACGGAAGAGATTAAAGAAGGCTATTACTACGCATCGCATAAGGCATGTGATCAGTATCACCGGATTCACGAGGATATCAGTCTGTTTGCACAGATGGGTCTCAAGGCATACAGAATGTCAATTGCCTGGACCAGAATCTATCCTTGCGGCGATGAGGAAACGCCCAATGAGGCAGGTCTTGCCTACTATGATGAGGTGTTCGATGATCTGAAAGCGCACGGAATCGAACCGGTTGTGACAATTTCGCACTATGAACCGCCTTATCATCTGACAAAAACAGGCGGATGGTCGAACCGGGAAATGATCGAACATTATCTACGCTATTGCAGGACCATCTTCACAAGATACAAGGACAAGGTTCATTACTGGCTGACCTTCAATGAAATCAATATTCTCCGGGTTCCATTTGGAATTCTGACCAGCGGCTGTATCAATATTCCTTCATTCTCAAAAGAGAATACGGAAGAGCTGCGCTTCCAGGCAATGCATCATCAGTTTGTCGCCAGCGCAAAGGCGGTAAAGCTTGGCCATGAGATCAATCCGGACTTTGAAATCGGCTGTATGATTGCGGCAATGATGCAGTATCCGCTCACAC
Organism: uncultured Erysipelotrichaceae bacterium; assembly: GCA_902761625.1. Lineage (GTDB taxonomy): Bacteria > Bacillota_I > Bacilli_A > Erysipelotrichales > Erysipelotrichaceae > Bulleidia. The sequence continues at coordinate 33,617 of CACWLH010000004.1, read as the reverse complement.
CGCATCCCGATGATGTCTTTGCGGCAGAGCAGAACAGCCGTCTCATGTATCTGTTCGCCACCGATGTGCAGGCAAGAGGAAGCTATCCTTCCTATCTGAAGAGATACTGGAGAGATCATGACATTCAGATTGTCATGGATGAGACGGATGAGAAAACGCTCAGAGAAGGAACGGTTGACTTCATTTCCTTCAGCTATTATTCCACCTCATGCATTTCCGTGACCCAGACAGCGGAAGCAGTCGGCAAGGGCAAGGCGGCAGGCAATCTGATCAGCGGTATGAAGAATCCCTATCTGCAGGCAAGCGAGTGGGGATGGCAGATTGATGCGAAGGGTATGAGAAATCTGCTCAACCAGCTCTATGACCGTTATCAGAAGCCGCTGATGATCGCGGAGAACGGACTTGGCGCAAGAGATGTTCTGGAAAACGGACAGGTCCATGATGACTACCGTATCGCCTATCTCAGAGAGCATGTCAAGGAACTGAAAGAAGCGCTGCTTGACGGGGTTGAGGTCATCGGTTATATGCCCTGGAGCGCGATTGATCTGATCGGTCTTTCCACCGGCACCATCGACAAGCGCTATGGCTTCATCTATGTCGATACGGACAACCGTTCAAACGGAACCATGAACAGATATAAAAAAGATTCATTCTGGTGGTATCAGAAGGTGATTGAGACAAATGGGGAGGTGCTTTGAAAATGGGATTCTTTGACAGATTCAAAAAGCAGGAAACAGTCCTGCCTGAGCCGTTTGATGTAAACAATGATGCGATTGTCGCAATCGCCGATGGCGAACTGATTGATGTGAAAACAGTCAGCGATCCGATGTTTGCGGAAAAGATGATGGGTGAGACCATTGCCTTCCGCTATGCACAGGATAAGGTGGTTCTCTGCTCACCTGCCAACGGCACATTGAGTGTCATGTTTCCGACAGGACATGCCTTCGGCATCACAATGAAGAACGGCATCCAGCTGCTTGTGCACTGCGGTGTCAACACAGTAGAAGCAAACGGTGACGGTTTCCGCATCCTGAACAAAAAACAGGGCGACTTAGTGAAGGCGGGAGATCCGATTGTTGAGGTTGACATGAAAAAGCTGAAGGCAAAATATGACATGAGCACGATGCTGATTGTGACTGACGCCGCAGATCATGAGATTCATTTCATCAAAGAACAGCCTGTCAAGCGCGGGCAGAGCCTGACCGCCTGAAACCATATTCATGAAGATCCGCAGACTGATGCGGATCTTTTTGTATGCACATCCTGACAGGAACCTTATGCTTTCCGTCTTCAGTTACATGCATGCGGTTTTGACATGAAAAAGATTATCAAACCTATGTACATTTAACTGACACATGCTATAATGCGTGAGTTAAAAAAGATTCCCGGATCGGGAATTGAAGAAAGGGTGACCTATGGGCGGATTCTTTGCGGCAGCACTCAAAGAAGACTGTGTCTTCGACCTGTTTTACGGAACTGACTACCATTCTCATCTCGGAACAAGAAGGGCCGGTCTTGCGGTATACGGAATGAACGGTTTCAACCGTGCCATCCACAACATCGAAAACTCGCCTTTCCGCACAAAATTCGATTCTGATGTCGCTGACATGTTCGGATACATGGGACTCGGCTGTATCTCGGATTACGATCCCCAGCCTCTGATTGTCCGTTCCCATCATGGCACATATGCGATTGCGACCGTCGGCAAAGTGAACAACACCGACGAGATTCTCGAAAGTGTTTTCGGCAATTCCAGAACCCATTTCATGGAACTCAGCGGCGGTGAAATCAACAAGACGGAACTGGTCGCGGCACTGATCAACCAGCAGGACAACCTGGTGGAAGGCATCCAGGCTGCGCAGAGTGCGATTGACGGCTCCATGACAATTCTTCTGCTGACTCCCAAAGGCATTTACTGTGCCAGGGACAGACTGGGCAGAACCCCGGTTCTGATCGGTAAGAAAGAGGAAGGCTATTGTGCGACATTTGAATCCTTTGCCTATCTGAAACTGGGCTATCAGGATTTCAAGGAACTCGGCCCCGGTGAAATTGATGTCATCACACCGGATGGCGTCACCGTGCTGGCCAAGCCGGGCACCAAGATGAGGATCTGCACATTCCTCTGGACATATTACGGTTATCCGCCCAGCAAGTACGAAGGCGTCAACGTTGAGGCGATGCGCTACAACTGCGGCAAATACATGGCCAGAAGAGACGGTCTCACCATTGATGAAATTGATACGGTTGCCGGTGTGCCGGATTCCGGTCTCGGTCATGCGATCGGCTATGCCAATGAGTCGCATGTGCCCCATTCCAGACCGTTTATCAAATACACCCCGACATGGCCGCGCTCCTTCATGCCGACCATGCAGACAAAGCGCGATCTGATCGCGAAGATGAAGCTGATTCCGGTTCATGAGCTGATCAACAACCAGAGACTGCTTCTGATCGATGACAGTATCGTCAGAGGCACCCAGCTTCGTGAGACAACCCAGTTCCTCTATGAGAGCGGCGCGAAGGAGGTCCATGTCAGACCTGCCTGCCCGCCGATCATGTTCGGCTGCAAATACATCAACTTCTCCAGATCAACCAGTGACATGGAACTGATCGCCAGAAGGATCATCGCTGAAGAGGAAGGCGGAGATGTCGAAAGAGATATTCTCGAGGATTACTGCAATCCGGACAGCGACCGCTATCACAAGATGCTCGACAGAATGTGCAAGCAGATGAATTTCTCCTCACTCAAATTCAACCGCATGGATGATATGGTCAAGGCCGTCGGCATCCCTGAGGAGAATCTGTGCACTTACTGCTGGAACGGCAGAGAGTAAACAATCCAGGAGGCTTCGGCCTCTTTTCTGTTTGTGCATGAATGGTGTAACATTAAGGAGGCAGTTCAACTGCCTTAATCAGGATAGTTTCAGGTGCAGCGGGATATGAAAATATCGGCCGCTTGTGAAAAGGGAAACAGGTGAAAGTCCTGTACGAACCCGTCACCGTGAACGGAGGGTGTATGCCATCATGCCATTGGGAAACTGAGAAGGCGCGCATGCACAATGCTCCGCAAGCCGGGAGACCTGCCTGAAGCTGTGCGATAGTCACGGGATACTGACTGCACGGGTGTTGTCCATGAACAGAGTTGTGAAATACTCTTTTTCGTGCATGCGCTCTTCGGCCGGTCCCGGAGAGCTTTTGTTTATATGGAGGAATGAAAAGTATGAAAAACAGAAAACCGCTGGTATGGATTGCAGGACTTCTGGTCGCTGCTCTGCTCATGTTCGGCCTTTACAAGGCATTCGGCCCCAAGCCGGTGGAAGGCTCAAAATCCGTTGTTGTCGAAGTTGAGAATGACAAGTCGGAAGTGAAGACATACAATGCGAAAACCGATGTGCAGTATCTCAGCGAGCTCATGGATGAACTCAAGGCATCCACTGATTTCACCTATGAAGGCACAGGCGGAGAATACGGTCTGTATATCAACTCAGTCAACGGACTGACTGCGGATTATGAAAAGGACGGTGCCTATTGGGCACTTTATGTCAATGGCGAGTACGGTCAGTACGGTGCGGATCAGCAGCCGGTGAACGACGGGGAAACCTATCGCTTCAAGTACGAGATCTACGACGAATCCTATGACGGATAACGGACTTGCGGTCCGCCGGCTGGTTTACATCGCTGTCATGACCGCTGTCCTGGAAACTGCTAAATTCGCGCTGAATTCAATCGCCAATGTCGAGCTTGTCACGCTTCTCGTCATTATATTCACCCGTCAGTTCGGATGGAAAATGACATTGCCGACAGTGTTGATCTTCTCATTTATTGAATGTCTTTATTGGGGATTCGGAACCTGGTCGATCGTTTATTTCTATATGTGGCCGCTGCTGGTTCTGTTTGCCCATCTTTGCCGCAATGGAGATTCAGTGCTTTATTATGCGGTTCTTTCCGGTGCTTTCGGTCTGGCATTCGGGGCATTCTGTTCCGTCTTTACGATTTTCATCGGCGGATGGAAAGCGGCATTCTCATTCTGGATCGCGGGAATTCCCTACGATCTGGTTCACGGCATTGCGAATTTCATTATCTGTCTGGTGCTGTTTGGACCGCTGGACAGGGCGCTGGAAATCATCGGAAGAAAAAGCGGACTGGCCTTTCCGGATTGAACGGAAAGGCTTTTTTCGTGAAATGAGCGTATCTGCAGACATGAAAAGAGATGCCCGGGAAGGACATCTCTTAATATGAGATCATGAATTCTGTTTAAATCAGAACTGGATATACATGAATTCCGTGCTGCTGTAACCGGGACCGTAGACACCGAATACAAGAATCGCCGTAACTGCCGCATAATATAAAGTCCAGCGCACATACGGTTTCTGTTTCAGAATGAAATCCCGTACACAGATGTTTCTGTATTTCATCACATCGAAGAAGATCAGAATGATCATTGATGCGAGTAACAGCAGCAGCACCGGCCGGTCGATTCCAAGACCTTTGAGCCCGTCAGGAAGGGCTCTCCATGCGGATGTTCCAAAGCCGATCAGGATCTTTTCAAGAATATATACACTCTCCACCAGGGAAGGCGCACGGAAGAAAACCCAGGTGATCAGAATCAGAATAAACGTGAAGATGACTCTGAATATGTTATGGACTGCGGAATTCTTCTGAATATGGAGCAGCTGCAGAGTTCTGGTTCTGAGCGGTCTGAGCAGGTCGCCGATGATCTGGAACAGACCGTTCAGTCCGCCCCATGCGATGTAGTGATACTCCGCGCCATGCCATAAGCCGCTGACGAGGAAGACTGTCATGATGTTGAAATACTTTATCCACTTTCCTTTTCTGTTTCCGCCTAAAGGAATGTACAGATAATCACGGAACCAGGTGGAAAGTGAAATGTGCCAGCGTCTCCAGAATTCGGAAACAGATTTTGACAGATACGGAACATTGAAGTTGTCCAGTGTCGTAAAGCCCATGACTTCCCCGGCACCGATGGCTATGCAGGAATAGCCGGCAAAATCACTGTAGAGCTGGAAGGCAAAGCACACCGTTGCGATCAGCAGCTGCAGACCGGAACAGTTCGCCCAGTTTCCATAGACCGTATCCACGATCATGCCAAGCCAGGAGGCAAGCACCGCCTTCTGGAAATAGCCGTACAGCATCAGCAGCAATCCCCTGCGGATGTTGTACCAGTCAAAGACGTGTTCCTCGCTGAACTGCGGAAGCATATCTTTCGCATGGGCGATCGGTCCCTGGGCCAGCTGCGGGAAGAAACTGACATATAAAGCATAGCGGATAAAGTCTGTTTCCGCGGGAATGTCCTTGCGGTAAACATCCATGATGTAGCTTAATACCTTGAATGTGTAGAAGGAAATACCGGCCGGCAGCAGCACATCAAAGAACGGTACATTGACATGGATGTGCAGCAGTGCAAAGACGGAATTCAATGTTCTGGAAAAGAGATTGAAATATTTGAAGAAGAACAGAATACCCAGATTGAGGATAAAACCTGATGCGATGCAGAGCTTTTTGTTCCGGATGCGTTTTTCTTCGTCTTCAATTCCGTCAGATCTGCCAAGCAGCAATCCGCAATAATATGTGATTGCGGTGGAAATCAGCAGGATGAGTGCATATTTCGGATTCCAGCACATGTAGAAGAAATAACTGCATGCCAGCAGGAACAGATTTTTTGCACGGGAGGGAATCAGATAATAGAGAATGCAGACAGAAGGAAAGAAGACCATGAATTCAATTGAATTAAACAGCATATTTCCTCCTTGCAGTAACGTTCATGTTATACATCATCACGATCCTCCGAACCGGAAGTTTTCTGTGTGTTGATATAGTCTTTGAACTCCTCATATTCTCTGTCATAAGAACTGTACGCGGGATCTCCTTTGTGGGAGGGAAGATCATACTGAGCGGTGAGCCAGTCCATTAAATAAGCGGTCACTTTCTTCTGTCCCGTAAAGCTTAAATGACAGTAATCATAGAAATCATTTTCGAAATCAATGCCCACCTGATCCTGGAGTTTCAGATAAGGAACTGATCTTTCTTCCAGATAATCGGAAAGACTGTTGGTGATCCCCATTGTATTGTGATACCAGTCCGAATTCTCGCCGCTGCCATTGCTGACGGGCGTTTTGAAAACAACAAGCCTGATATCATTCTCTTCACATAACGCTCTGATTTTTTCGAAATACTCAAGCGCGGTTTCCGGAATTTCCTTCTTTTCGTCTGTCGGTTCAGGGGCACGGAATGATTTGTGTTTCAGCCTGACCAGACTGCCTTTGTAGAAGGATTTCTGTGTGAAATCAGATTGATCCAGTTCCTTCCAGCGGGAGTGATATTTGAAGAAAGGAACATAGTATGCAAGCTTTTCTTTCCAGTCTGCCTCGGGAAGTCCCAGATCGATCAGCTCGCGTTTGTTCTGAAGGTTTTTCATGTTGTCAGTGACAGCTCTGAGATTGCTGTCCTGGACAAAGACTTTTCCGCTTCTGAAATAATAGCTTTCCAGCAGAACAACCTGAGGTTTCTGATATTGAAGTGCTTCCTCAAGCAGGTAATATGAGCAGATCATTGTCTGGGATGGACTGCCCATTACGTAAGAAGCAACGCCGTAATCCTCCCATGCCTGATTGGTCTGAAATCCATAGTAAGCATGAGAGCTTCCGATGACCAGCACATCCAGTGAGTCTTTCTTCAGTTTGTAGAAAGAATGGACCATGTCCACTTCACCGCCGTTTTTGTAGCGGAGAATTTCATTGACTTCATACAGGATGGCATATAAACCGGTGAAAAAAATCAATACTGTGAGCGCCAGTCTGCCGAAAGCCGGATGATTGTTTTTATTGTTTTTGTCCATAATATGTCCTCCGGGCTCAACAGCTGAAATTCTAACATTAACAGGTGATTACTTCCAGTGGATCAGTCCTTGAAAAACAGTGACAGCCGCCGTTTCCGGAAAACAGACGGTTTTTGTGAAAAAAAGGAAACAGGTTTTCCTGTCTCCTCATTGTGTGAATATGCTGTCGGCATATCTGACGGATGCCATGGCATCTTTTCCATATGCGTCCGCACCGATCTGATCCGCATATTCCTGGGTCAGAACAGCACCGCCGACAATGATCTTCGTGTCGGGTTTCTGCTGTCTGAACAGTTTGATTGTCTCCTCCATCGAAACCACGGTGGTGGTCATCAATGCGGACAGACCGACCAGTCTGATGTTTTCCCTGATGGCTGTGTCGACGATCACCTGGGGAGGCACATCCTTGCCCAGATCAATCACCTCATAGCCGTAGTTTTCCATCATGACTTTGACAATGTTCTTGCCGATGTCATGGATATCGCCTTTGACTGTGGCGAGAATGACTCTTCCCTTGATCTGCTGGGCGGTGCCGGAAAGCTTTTCCTTGATCAGAGCGAAGGCGGCCTTGGCCGCATCCGCGCTCATTAACAGCTGGGGAAGATAAATGGTGCCTGCCTCAAAGCCTTTGCCCACTTCATCCAGAGCGGGAATGATCAGCTCGTCAATCACCTCCAGCGGCTGCTTTCCGCTGTTCAGGGCGGTTTCGGCTGCTTCTGCGGATTGGGAACTCAGACCTCTGACAATGCATTCGTGAAGATTCATGCCGGAAGATTTCGCTTCCGGTTTTTCTTCCGCTTTTTTCACGCTCTGCACGGTTTTGATTTCCTGGGTGCCCGCATAGGCGGAAATATAATCCATGCAGTTGGCATCCCTGCCAAGCAGCGCATTGGCACTGCGATAAGCGGCCATGATCTGATCGTTGTTGGGATTGATGATGGCGGCATTCAGACCGTTGTTCATTGCCATGGCCAGGAAATATGCATTGACCATACCTCTCTGTGGAAGGCCGAAGGAGATATTGCTGACGCCCAGCANNNNTTCACATGCAGTTCATCACGGGTGCGTTTCACGGTTTCAAGGGTTGTCAGTGCGGATTGATCATTGGCGGAGACTGTCATGCAAAGACCGTCTATGATGATATCCTTCTCATCAATTCCATATTTCTTTGCGCAAGAGAGAATCTTCTTTGCGACATTGATGCGTCCGTCTGCGGTTTCGGGAATTTCCTCATCCAGACACAGACCGACCAGTACACCGCCATACTTCGCAACTAACGGTATGATGTTTCTGATCACTTCATCCTTGCCGTTGACCGAGTTGATCATCGGCTTGCCGTTGTAAAGGCGCATCGCTTTTTCAAGCGCCTGCGGATTGGAGGAGTCCAGCTGCAAAGGCAGTGCGCAGACCGCCTGAAGCTTCTGCACCACTTCACTCATCATGGCGGTCTCATCGATTTCGGGCAGGCCGACATTGACATCGAGAATGTGTGCGCCGGCATCCTCCTGTTTCAGACCTTCGCCGATGATGTAATCGATGTTGTGATCGCGTAATGCCTGCTTGAACAGTTTCTTGCCGGTGGGATTGATCCTTTCACCGATGATCACGGTTTTGTCTTCGATCACAACCTCTCTGGAATAGGAGGTCACCACCGTGCGGTTTTTCTTCACGGGAGCCTTGAATTCCTTCTTTGAGACGGTCTCAATCAGTTTTTCAATATGCTTCGGGGTAGTTCCGCAGCATCCGCCGCATGCCTGGATGCCAAGATCCGCAATCTCTGACATCAGTGAGGCGAATTCATCCGGGCCCACCGGATAGACGGTCATGCCATGCTGTGTGACGGGCAGACCGGCATTGGGATTGACGATGACGGGAACGGATGCGGCTTTGCACAAGCGCTCCACAATCGGTTTCATTTCGCGCGGCCCCAGTGAACAGTTGACACCAAGCGCATCAACTCTGAGACCTTCCAGCATTGCCACGATGTTTTCCACCGAGGCGCCGGTCAGAAGCTTGCCGTTTTCATCAAAGGTCACGGTGATGCATACGGGCAGATCGCAGCTTTCCTTTGCGGCGATGACGGCCGCTTTGGCCTCATAGCTGTCATTCATTGTTTCGATCAATACAAGATCCGCGCCTGCTTCTGCGCCGGCTCTGATTGCTTCGGAGAAGATATCCACCGCCTCTTCAAAGGAAAGATCACCAAGAGGTTCAAGCAGTTTTCCGCTTGGACCGATATCAATGGTGATGAAGGCATCTTCCCGGCCGGCTTCGTTTCTTGCTTCTTTGGCAAGAGTGACGGCTGCGGTGATGATCTCCTTCACATTGTCCGGATAATGAAGCCGGTTGGCACCGAAGGTGTTCGCGTTGAACACATCGGCTCCGGCATTGAGATAGCCTTTGTATAATTCCTTGATTCTTTCAGGATGGATGAGATTCCATGTTTCGGGAAGTTCGCCTCCGCGCAAGCCCATCTTCTGCAGAACCGATCCGGTTCCGCCATCGAAGAACAGCCATTCTTTTCCGAGACGTTCTCTGAATGTTTTCATCAAGATACCTCCTTATCGCGGTATTCGCATGTGGGTGAAAGCTCACAGTTTTCACATCCGCTTTTCTGATCTGAAACAAAAGGGGACAGACCGATGAAAGCAGTCACGGATTTGAACGGTGACATCAATAAAGAGCTGTTCAGGGTCAGTCCGATTTCCTTCGGAAGATTGATCAGTGAAAATATCAGTTTCTGTGTTTCCAGGGAAAGATCCCCATAGCCCGGAGAAAACCGTGCTCTGGTATACAGGCGGTCTTTTTCCGCCTCCTTGCGGATCAATGCATTGACATGATCGCAGACTTCTTCGGTCATTGCGGCTGCGGCTGCCTGAAGCACCGCTGCTTTGGACATCGAAAGAAATTCATATTTCTGAATCAGCCGGTCCACATCCGCACCAAGCGTGACCGCCATGATGCATACCTCGCGGCAGCCGGAAAGATTGGCGCCGAGGTTTTTACTGCGGATCACATGGGATTCGATGCACGGGAAACCGTCCGCGAAAATCAGCGGAAAACGGGCATAGGTAAAACGCGGATGAGCAGTCTCCTCAAGCAATGCGACGCACTCCTCGATGAGATCGTCTGTATGCGTATGTGCATCCGCTTTCATCATGCCGAGATATCTTCTGATTTCGCTTCTGCTGATATTCATCTTAATATTTCCGAAAGATTGTTCAGGATTCCTGCCGCCACATCCGGTTTGTTCATGGAGTAGACGTGGATATGTTTCACGCCGTTGGCGATCAGATCGATGATCTGTTCCGAGGCATATACAATGCCGGCCTGTTTCATGGCTGCCGGATTGTCGGCGAAGGTGTCAACGATCGCTCTGAAACGCTCCGGCACATTGGTGCCTGAAAGGGCGACCGAGCGGGAGAGCTGTTTGGCGTTGGTGATGGGCATGATGCCGGCCAGCACCGGAACGCGGATACCGGCTTCACGTGCACGGTATAGGAAGTTATAGAAGATGTTGTTGTCGAAGAACATCTGGGTGGTCAGAAAATCACAGCCGGCGTCAACCTTGGCTTTGAGATATTTCAGGTCCGCATTTTTATTGACGCTTTCAATATGGCCTTCCGGATAGCATGCCCCGCCGATGCACAGATCGGTTTTTTCCTTGATATAGGCAATCAGATCGGACGCATGGGCAAAGTCCTGCTCGATGATGCCGTCAGAAGGGATGTCGCCTCTGAGCACCATGATATTGTCGATGCCTTCCCTGATATATGTGTCAATCATCCGGTCCGCATGTTCTTTGGAGGAGCCGACACAGGTCAGATGGGGCAGCACCGGCACACCGGTGTCCTTTTTCAGCTCAGCCGCAAGCTCCGCCGTAAAGCCGGCCGTGCTTCCCCCGGCGCCATAGGTGACGCTCATGAAATCGGGATGAAGCTGTGCGATCTGTTCCGAAGCTGTTTTGACCGCTTCGAATTTTTCCGCTTTTTTGGGCGGGAACACTTCGAAGGAAATGGTGATTTTATCCTGTTCAAGAAGTCTGCTGATCTTCATCTGCCTGTACCTTTTGCGCCTTTCTTCTGGCATTGAACTGTTTCAGTTCGCTCAGATCATACGGTGTCTCCTGATAGACGAAGTAATTGAGCCAGTTGGAATAAAGCAGGTTGGCACTGGATCTCCATGTGCATACCGGCCGCTTGGTGTCATCGTCATCGGGGTAGTAGTTGTACGGCACATGAATCGGCAGTCCGGCGTTTTTGTCACGCAGGTATTCTTTTTCCAGGGTGTCAGGATCGTATTCGGAATGTCCGGTGATGAAAATCTGTCTGCCCTGGTCAGTGGAAATCGCATAGACACCGGCCTCCTCGCTTTCGGCAAGGATTTTCAGTTCCGGTGTGTTGAGCACATCCTCTTTGCGGATGGCGGTATGGCGGGAGTGGGGAACCATGAAGGTATCATCAAAGCCGCGGAACAGAATGGAGCCTTTATGAGTCACCTGGTGTGGGAAGACGCCGAACATCTTTTCCGGCAGAGGAATCTTTTCAATTCCATAGTGATAATAAAGCGCCGCCTGGGCACCCCAGCAGATGTGGAAGGTGCTGTGCACATGGGTGGTGGACCATTCCATGATTTCGCACAATTCATTCCAGTAGTCCACTTCCTCAAACGGCATATGCTCAACCGGTGCGCCGGTGATGACCATACCGTCGAAGTTTCTGTCCTTCACATCCTCAAAGGTCTGATAGAAGGCAAGCATATGTTCCTGCGGTGTGTGCTTGGGCTGTCTGCCGCTGATTGTGAGCAGTTCCATCTCCACCTGAAGCGGCGTGTTGCCAAGCAGTCTGGCCAGCTGGGTTTCCGTGACAATCTTCAGCGGCATGAGGTTGAGGACAAGAATGCGCAGCGGTCTGATCTGCTGGCTTTCAGCTCTTGTCTCTCTCATGACGAAGATATTCTCATTTTCAAGAATTTCGGCTGCGGGCAGCTCATTGGGAATTCTGATTGGCATAATACCTGACCTCCATATAATCAATAACCGGTGCCATTTCTGCGGCACCGGTATGTTTCAGCTCATTGTGATCTGTGCAAACATACGAAAGGATGCCGTTATTCATCGCGGCAAAGGCATTCGCATGTTTTCGGCTGCATACTTTCTGATCACGCTGTGTTCCTTCCGATATTACCAATATCTTAATGATTTGCATGCATAAAAGCAAATCGTAAAAATATGGAAACATAACCATTTTAACCGATCCGCACCGGTTTTTGTATCGGCGCATGTAGCTGAATTACTGATAATCAGTTATAGTCTGAATCTATAATATGAATACATGTTTATGCATGCGGAGGCTGAAATCTGCTAAAATCGGAATGTATATAAAAAAGAGGTGTCTTATGACCATACAGCAGATCTTATATGCGATTGTGATCGCGGAGAAAGGCTCCATCAACAAAGCCGCTGAAACCCTCTACATTTCCCAGCCGTCTTTAACCAGCGCCATCCAGGAACTTGAAAAGTCCATCGGCATCCGCATTTTCAACCGCAGCGGAAGAGGCGTGACGCTGACCAATGACGGAAAGGAGTTTCTTCTTTATGCGCGTCAGGTATATGCGCAGTATGAAAATCTGGAAAACAGATATTCCGGCAATACGGATATCCGCAAGAAATTCGCCGTATCCACCCAGCATTACTCCTTTGCGGTCAAGGCATATGTGGAGATGGTCAAGAAGTTTGACACCTCTGAATATGAATTCGCGATCATGGAGGAAAGAACACGGGAAGTGATCCTCGATGTGGCAAATCTGCGCAGTGAGATCGGCATTCTTTATCTTTCCGATTTCAACCGCAGCGCCATCACAAAGCTGTTAAGGACCAACCATCTCGAATTCCATCACCTGATTGACTGCCAGGCATATGTTTATATCTATAAGGATCATCCTCTGGCAAAACGCAAATACATCCGTCTGGAACAGCTGGCGGAATATCCGTGCCTGCAGTTTGATCAGGGTGATGATACCTCGTTCTACTTTGCGGAGGAAATTCTTTCCACCAATGAATATCCCCGCATCATCAAGGCGAATGACCGTGCGACCATGCTCAATCTGATGGTCGGCTTAAACGGATATACACTGTGTTCGGGAATCATCTGTGAAGAACTCAACGGCGATGATTATATTGCGGTTCCCTACAAAGGCGATGAGAGCAATCCCAATGCATATATGGAAATCGGCTATATCACAAAGGCGAACACCGTTCTTTCCGAAGTCGGTTCAATGTATATTGAGGAGCTGAAAAAATATCTGGCGGATGTGAAACCGGTCAAAAGAAAAAAATAATCCTCTTTGCGGTCCAAAGAGGATTGACTGAGCACTTGATGAATTTCAGAGCAGATGGAATAACGGTTTCATATGATCGAAGGTGCAGATTTCACTGAAACCGATCTCTTCCTTGAGAATGCGGTATCCTTCATCCAGATGATCGGCGAGCTGCTTGGTATTATGGGCATCGCTGCCAACTGTAATGATCTTTCCGCCAAGGTCCTTATAAAGCTTCAGAATCGCACGGGAAGGCTGGGTGTCGGCAAGACCGTACTTCCAGCTTGAAGTATTGAGTTCGATTCCCTTGCCGTCTTTGATAGCCTGCTTCAGGATTTCAGCGATCATATCCTTGACATTTTCAAAGGGATAAACACCGTTTTCATCATAGCGGACAATAAGATCCAGATGGGCAAGGCAGGAATAGTCCTTGAAGATCTTCTGGACTTCATAGATCTCACGGTAGTATTCCTCATTGTATTCCTTCTGTGTCTTTCCTCTCTGGAAATCCTGGGTCCAGAATTCCAGATTGTTCACCTGGTGCATGGAAAGCAGCACAAAGTCCAGTTCATCCTTATAACGGTTGTAAAGGTTCTGAAACAGATCGGCGGTGATGGTCTGGATGCCGAATTCCAGTCCCTTGCGGATTGTGATGTTTTTATAGGTTTCTCTCATCCGGTCGATTTTCGAGAAGTATTCCGGATAATTGACATTGGCCAGCGGGTCCATCTTGATTACACCGGAGCTTTTCGCATCGCCTCCGCGCCAGACGATATTGCCTTCACTCCAGTCTTTCTTGATGCCGTAGTCGACATGGTCGGTAAAGCAGATCTCATCGAGTTTCAGCTCAATGGCCCGCTCAATCTGATCTTCCATTCTCTCGGAAGAATCATCGGAAAATTCACAGTGCAGATGATAATCAGCTCTCATAATCAAAGCCTCCCGGACATATTATATCGGAACATGAGGGCACATGATATGATGAGAAAAAAGGAAAGTGAACAATATGGACAGCAGAGATCTGAAAATTCTGGAACGGGCGATTGAATATACAAAAGAGCTTTCCGAAGGCGTGAATCCTCTGGATCACAGACGCGTTTCATCGCAGGATGTGATCAACCAGGAGAAGATCAGAATCTATCTGAAATATGTCGAACAGACACTGAGAAAATATAAAGAGGAACAGCTCCATCCGAAAGTGATTGTCAAAGGCAGTGTTCCGTTCGCAATTACCCCGGAACAGTTAAGCGGTTATCAGTATTCCGAAGAACCGCTCAGTGCTTCTGAACTGTGCAGAAGAATCACGGACCTCTGCGGCAATCCCGCCATGAAGCCGATGAAAGCGACAGATATCAACGCGTGGCTGATGAAGAATGGCTATCTCATGGAAATTCCATACGGAGATAAGACCATGAAGGCCCCGACGCAGAAGGGCACACAGGCAGGCATCACAGCGGCGGAGGCTTCCGGAAGAGACGGTGACATGTACATCCGTCTGAGCTTCAATGCCAATATGCAGCGTATCATCATCTCAAATCTTTCACAGGTGATCGGCAGCTATGTGAGAAAGAGCGATCAGAATGAATAAAAAGGAAAAGGCTCCGCGGTTCAGAGAGAAATCTGAATGTGCGGAACCTTTTCAAACAGAAAGAACAGTACTGTTCAATGATTGTTAAGCGGCCTTTTTGACTTCCTTGAATTCAGCGCCGTTGGTGATCACGACGATGACTGTGTCAGGATGACCTGCTTTTTTGATTTCAGCTCTGTCAAAATGAAGCAGTTTGTCACCGGCATGGATGACCTGATCCGGCTCAACATAAGCTTCAAAGCCTGTGCCGTTCATGGAAACGGTGTCGATACCGACATGGATCAGCACTTCAATGCCGTCATCAGAAGTGACGCCGACCGCATGCTTTGTCGGGAACAGCATGGTCACCTTTCCGTCAAACGGCGCGTAGACTGTTTCACCTGTAGGAACGATACCGATGGAAGGACCCATGGTCTCCGCCGCAAACATCGGATCTGCGATTTCGGAAGCGGGGATCATCTTGCCGGCAACCGGCTGGATGACAACGCCTTTTTCTGTGGAGATGGCGGTTTCATAAGGAACAGTCTCAGTGACAGGCTTTTCGACATCATCCGGATCTTCTTTCCAAAGCACCCATGTCAGAGCGAAAGCGATGCCTGCGGAGACAAGCAGAACGATTGTATAGCCAAGCGGGTTCTTTGCGATCAGATAGCCCGGGATACCGGTGACGCCGTTGGAGACAGCGCCGATGTGGAAGATCGCACCGATCAGAGCACCGACCGCACCGCCGGCTGCCGCGAAGATGAACGGCTTCATGAATCTCAGGTTGACACCGAAGATAGCCGGTTCCGTGATACCCAGGGAAGCGGAAAGGGCGGAAGGAATGGCAACCTGTTTTGTCTTGTTGGATTTAGCCTTGAGACCGACAGCCAGACATGCGCCGAACTGGGCGAAGTTGGCAGCGGAAGCGATCGGCATCCAGGTGTTGAGGGCGCCTTCATATGCGCCGAGCATGCCAAGCTCGATGGTGTTGTACATATGGTGAAGACCCATGACAACGGTCAGCGGATAGACCGCACCCATCAAACATGCGCCGATCGGGTTGGCAACCAGTGCGGTTGCCGCGTTAAGCACGATTGTTTCAAGTCCGGAGAAGATCGGACCGATGATCATGAATGTGAGCAGGGCCGTGATCAGAACGGTGGACAGCGGTGTGACGAACAGGTCAATCACTTCCGGAACAACCTGGTGGAGTTTCTTTTCAATCTTGGCCATCATCCAGATGGAGATGACAACCGGGATGACGTGACCCTGATAGCCGAGCTGGTTGATCTGACCGATGACATATCCGCCGATCCTGAAACCTTCGCCGAAGAGATACCATTTCTCATAGCCCGCAGCTGCGTTCCAGCCGTTGGTCAGAGCAGAATGCACCATCATCAGGCCCATGACCGCGCCAAGGAATTCATTGGCGCCGAAGACCTTTGCGGAGCTGATCGCAACGAGAACAGGCAGATAGGCAAACGCCGTGTTGGCGGCCATATCGAGGAAGCCGAACCAGTCGGATCCCTTGAAGGAGGGAATCGCATTACCAAGGGCCTCAACAAGACCCATCATGAGACCTGCCGCAACGATTGCCGGCAGAATCGGAACGAATACGTCGCCGAGTGTCTTGACCAGACGCTTCCACCACGGCATGTTGGCGGCTGCGGCTGCCTTGACATCGTCCTTGGAGCCGGCGGAGACGCCGCTGACATCAATGAATTCGTCGAAAACCTTGTTGACGGTGCCGGTACCGATGATGATCTGAAGCTGACCCGCGTTGGAGAATACCCCCTGTACTCCTTCCACATTTTCCAGTTTTTTCAGGTCAACCTTGCCGTTGTCGACAATTGCCAGACGAAGACGTGTTGCGCAATGAGCGGCGGAAGCGATATTATCCTTTCCGCCAAGTGTCGCGAAGATTTCCTCCGCGCACTTTCTGTAATCCAGTGCCATAAAAAATAAAATCCTCCTTATATAACACCTGCGGCCGGTATCCCAGAAAATGAAAAAAACGGTGAAACACAACGATTCATGACCTGAAGATGCCGGATCTGATAATGACATTATAGACTTTTTATCCGGCTGGTAAATTCAATAAATGAATACTCCGTGAATGTATAAGAATGTTTTTTTAATGGAAATTAAGTGAAACGTTTCATTATTTAATGCCAAAAATATACAGATTTGCTACAATAAAAACAGTGAGGATCCGCGTGCGGCGGATAGAAAGGGAAGCATGTCCATCAGGGATATGCGAAAGGAAAAGACTACAATGCTTTATGGAACATTAGAAGCGGGCGGAACAAAAATGCTCTGCGCAGTCGGCAACGAAAAAGGCGAGATTCTTGATCGTATTTCCGTACCGACACAGACACCTGAGGAGACAATGCCTCCGATCATCGAATACTTCAAATCCAAGGAAATCGCGGCGCTTGGCATCGCATGCTTCGGACCGATCGATCTGCACAAGGATTCCGAAACATACGGATACATCACCTCCACACCGAAACCGGGCTGGGGCTACTATGACATCGTCGGCGCTCTGAAGAAAGAGCTCAACATTCCGATCGGCTTTGACACCGATGTCAATGGATCGCTGCTTGGCGAAATGACATGGGGATGCGCACAGAGTCTGACAGATGCTGTCTATCTGACCATCGGCACAGGCGTCGGCGCAGGCGTCATGACAAACGGAAAGATGCTGCACGGCATGCTGCACCCGGAAGCGGGACACATCCTGCTCAAGATCCGCGAGGATGACAATTACAAGGGGCACTGCCCGTTCCATGGCAACTGCCTTGAAGGCATGGCAGCCGGACCTGCGATCCAGGAAAGATGGGGCAAGCCGGGCAAAGACCTGACTGACCGTCCGGAAGTCTGGGATCTGGAAGCTTATTACATCGCCCAGGCGCTGGTTGACTATATCATGGTTCTCTCCCCGCAGAAGATCATTCTCGGCGGCGGCGTCATGCACCAGGAAAGCCTGTTCCCGCTGATCAGAAAGTATGTCGCGGAAATGATGAACAGCTATCTCAAGACAAAGGAACTCGAAAACCTTGACACATACATCGTTCCGGCAAGCCTGAATGATGATCAGGGTCTGATGGGCGGACTCAAGCTCGCCATGATGGCAGAAGAGGAAGAAGCTTAATCTGTAATCTGAAAAGCGGACATGATCCGCTTTTTCTGTGCCCGTTCATGCGTGCAAACATGCATTTATGAAAATTTTTACATGCATTGTTTCATAATTTCGTGTAAATAATTTTCATTTTTGCCTGAAAAGGCTTGCAAATCTGAAATCACCATTTATAATGGCGCTAAAGCTGAGAAAGGAAGTAGTATTTCCGCAAAAGCTTTCAAGCGAGCCCTGGATGGTGGAAGAGGGTAAAGGAAAGCGGAGAGAACGTGTCCCGGAGCAGGATTTGCGAAGCGCAAGCCGAGTGAATTCCCGTAGAAACCGCGTTAAGGGAAAGAGTGTCCGCCAGGCATATGGCGGGAATCAAGGTGGCACCGCGATGATATCGTCCTTTGAGCATACGCTCAGAGGACGTTTTTAGTTAACGGGGGAGGCAGAGATGAAACAGCGACGGAAAAATCCGGAGATAAACACTGCAGGCAATACACAGAACATTCATAAGAAAGAAGAGGAGAAAACAATATGAATAAGGAAAACATCAAAAAAGTCGTACTCGCTTACAGCGGCGGTCTGGATACATCGATCATCATCCCCTGGCTCAAGGAAAACTACAACAACTGCGAAGTCATCGCTGTTTCCGGCAATGTCGGCCAGAATGACGAACTCGAAGGCCTTGAGGAAAAGGCACTGAAGACAGGCGCTTCCAAACTGTATATTCTCGATCTCACCGAGGAATATGCGGATGATTACATTCTTCCCTGCCTCAAGGCAGGCGCAGCCTATGAAGGCTATCTGCTCGGCACCAGCCATGCAAGACCTCTGATCGCCAAGGGACTGGTTGAAATCGCTCTGAAAGAAGGAGCGGATGCGATCTGCCATGGCTGCACAGGCAAAGGCAATGACCAGGTCAGATTCGAACTGGCAATCGCGCACTTCGCACCGAACATGCCCGTCATCGCTCCCTGGAGAGAATGGGATATCAAATCAAGAGATGAGGAAATCGACTATGCGGAGGCACATAACATTCCGCTGAAGATTTCCAGAGAGACAAACTATTCCAAGGACAAGAACATGTGGCATCTGAGCCACGAGGGACTTGACCTTGAAAATCCCGCCAACATGCCGGCATATGACAAGCCGGGCTTCCTGGAAATGAGCGTTTCCCCGATGCAGGCGCCGGATGAGCCGACGGAAATTGAAATCGACTTCGAACAGGGCAAGCCGGTGGCGCTCAATGGCGAAGCGATGAGCTTCAAGGAAATGATTCTCAAGCTCAATGAAATCGGCGGAAAGAACGGCATCGGCCTTCTTGACCTGGTGGAAAACAGACTGGTCGGCATGAAGAGCAGAGGTGTTTATGAAACTCCGGCCGGCACCATTCTCTATGAGGCGCACTCCTATCTGGAAAGCATCACACTGGATAAGATGACCGCCCATAAGAAAGCCGAACTGGCTCTGACTTATGCGGATCTTGTCTACAACGGACAGTGGTTCACACCGCTCAAGGAAGCGCTTGACGCATTTGTGAACAAGACACAGGAAACCGTCACCGGAAAGGTGAAGCTGGTTCTCTACAAGGGCAATGTCATCAAGGCAGGCGTCTCTAGCGATTATTCCCTCTACAATGAGGATCTCGCCTCCTTTGGCGAATCCGATTATGATCAGACCGATTCACAGGGCTTCATCAGACTCTACGGTCTGCCGATCAAAGTTCAGGCGATGCTTGATGCAAAGCTGAAAAACAAACAGTAAACAATAAAAGAAAGAAACGAGGTATGTGCCATGGCAAAGATGTGGGCAGGAAGAACAGACGGAACAACCGATCAGATCGCGGATGATTTCAATTCATCCATCCATTTTGACTGCCGTCTGTTTGAAGAGGATATCACCGGATCCATCGCGCATGCCTCGATGCTTAAGAAGCAGGCAATCATCCCGGCCGAAGCGGCGGATCATATCATCGCGGAACTGAAAGTGATCCTTTCCGATCTGAAGAGCGGAAAACTGGAAATCGATATGAGCTGTGAGGATATCCACATGTTTGTCGAACAGGTGCTGACCGAGCGGATTGGCGATGAGGGCTGCATACGGCAAGAAGCAGAAATGACCAGGTGGCTCTGGACATGCGGATGTACATGCGGAAAAAAGGCAGTGAGATCATCGCCCTGATCAAAGAGCTGATTGAGGTTCTCAATGAATCCGCTGAAAAGTATACCGATGTCATCATGCCCGGCTATACCCATCTGCAAAGAGCGCAGCCGATCTTCTTTGCCCAGCATCTGCTGGCCTATGAAATGATGCTGCTGAGAGATGTGTCAAGACTTGAAGACGCATTGGAAAGAATGGATGAGTCGCCGATCGGCGCATGTGCACTGGCCGGAACAACCTATGACACCGACCGGATGTATGAAGCTGAACTGCTTGGCTTCTCCGGTATCGCAGCCAACAGTATGGATGCGGTCAGCGACCGGGACTTCTGTCTGGAATTGCTGAGCTGCTTCTCCATCCTGATGATGCATCTGTCAAGATTCTCCGAAGAGCTGCTTCTGTGGACCAGCTGGGAATTCCGCTTTGTGGAACTTTCCGATTCCTATACCACCGGCTCCTCGATCATGCCGCAGAAGAAAAACTCCGATATGGCAGAGCTGGTCAGGGGAAAAACCGGAAGAGTCTATGGGGATCTCGTGAGTCTGCTGACTGTGATGAAGGGGATTCCGCTTGCCTATAACAAGGACATGCAGGAAGACAAGGAACCGGTATTCGATGCGGTTGACACGGTGATCATGTGTCTGAAAGTGTTCACACCGATGATCGCCACCATGAAAGTCAATGAGAACAATATGCACCAGGCAGCCAGGGAAGGCTTCATCAATGCGACCGATCTGGCTGACTATATGGTGAAGAAGGGGCTTCCGTTCAGAAGCGCCTATAAGATTTCCGGCCTGATCGTGGCCGAATGCATCAGAAGCGGACAGGTACTGGAAACCCTTCCGCTGGATGAATATAAAAAATACTGGGATCAGTTTGAAGAAGATCTCTATGACGCGATCGATCTGAAAAATGCGGCGGATACACGCACCAGCAAGGGCGGCACATCCAGGGCATCGATCAGGGAACAGATTGCACTTGTGAAGAAAAAACTCGGTTGAATCAAAGGAGGAGAAAACCATGGCGAAAGTATTCATTGACGGCAGTTCCGGAACCACAGGACTCAGAATCAGAGATCGCCTTTCAGAACGAAAAGATATTGAGCTGATCAGTGTTCCCTATGAAGAACGCCATGATCCTCTTGTCAGAAAAGATGCGATGGCAAAGGCGGATATCGCCTTCCTGTGCCTGCCGGATGATGCCGCAAAGGAATCGGCGGCACTGGCGGCAGATCTGGATACCGTGATCATCGATACTTCCACGGCCCATCGTGTCAGTGAAGGCTGGGTATACGGCCTTCCGGAACTGGAAGGACAGAAAGAAAAGATCGCAAAGGCAAAACGGATCGCAAATCCGGGCTGCCACGCGACCGGTTTCATCGCTCTGGTTGAGCCGCTTGTCAAAGCGGGCATCATCAAGGCGGATCAGTTTCTGCAATGCACATCGCTGACCGGCTATTCCGGCGGCGGGAAAAAGATGATCGCCCAGTATGAGGATGAAAACAGAGATCCTTTGCTGGATGCCCCGCGTCTTTACGGTCTGACCCAGATGCATAAGCATCTGAAGGAAATGAAAGCCTTATGTTCCCTGGAACATTTCCCCGCTTTTTCTCCGGTTGTGGCGGACTTCTACAGCGGCATGGAAACAATCATTCCGCTGTTCAAAGAAGAGATCAACGGCACAGCGGAAGATATCATTCAGGTTTATCAGAAGCTGTATCGGGGAAACATTGTCCGCTATGGGGATATTTCCAAGGACGGCATGATCTCGGCCGCATATATGAAAGGCCGCGATGACATGCTCATCCATGTGGAAGGAAATGAAGACAGAATCGTTTTATGTGCAGTCTTTGACAACCTTGGCAAAGGGGCGTCCGGAGCTGCCATCCAGAATATGAATATCGTGCTTGGCATTGATGAGACAGAAGGTCTTGTCATCGGAGAATGACATGGTGAAGATGATTGAAGGCGGTGTAACTGCCGCAAAAGGATTCAAAGCCGGCGGCATCAATGCCGGTATCAAAAAAGGAAAAACAAAAAACGATCTGGCTCTGATCGTTTCAGAGTGTGAATGCGCCGCAGCCGGACTGTTTACCAGAAACAAGGTCAAGGCGGCTCCGGTGCAGCTGGATATTGAAACCGTGAAAAGCGGAAAGGCAATGGCAATTATCGCCAATTCCGGCAATGCCAACGCATGTGCTCCCAATGACATGCTCAATGCCAAGAAAATGCAGAAGTGTGCCGCGGATGCCCTGGGCATCGAGGCGGATCTGGTTCTGACCGGCTCCACCGGTGTGATCGGACAGGAGCTCAACATCGCCGCGGTTGAAGAGGGCATGGGTGCTCTGATTGCATCATTGAGTGATGGCGCCAAGGGTTCGGATGAAGCCGCCAAAGCGATCATGACCACCGATACAGTCAAAAAGGAACAGGCGGTACAGGCGGAAATCAACGGAAAGACAGTGACCATCGGCGGCATTTCCAAAGGTTCCGGCATGATCCATCCCAACATGGGCACAATGTTATGCTATATCACCACGGACTGCGCCATAGACGCGGTGACATTGAAACAGGTATTGAAGGAAGTCTGTGATGTGACCTTCAACCGGATTTCCGTGGATGGGGATACCTCCACCAATGACTCTCTGATCATTCTGGCAAATGCAATGGCAGGCAATGATCCGGTTGAGATCAATACTGAAGCTTATCAGATATTCAAAGAGGCGCTGAAGGTATTATGCACGGATCTGGCCAGACGGATGGCGGCGGATGGCGAAGGCGCAAAACATCTGATCACCTGCACGGTTGCGGGATGTGAAAATGAGCAGAAGGCGGAAACACTTTCCAAATCCGTGATCGGCTCTTCCCTGACCAAGGCGGCGGTCTTCGGATGCGATGCCAACTGGGGCAGAGTCATCTGTGCGCTCGGCTATTCCGGATGTGATTTTGATCCGCTGAAAGTGGATATTTCCTTTTCCTCCGATGCGGGAAAGGTCGATGTGTGTGAAGCAGGCAAGGGACTTGCCTTTGATGAGGATCTGGCTTTGGAAATCCTGAAGCAGCCGGAAGTCATCATCGATGTGAATATGAACGAAGGAAACGCATCCGCGACATGCTGGGGATGCGACCTGACATACGATTATGTGCAGATCAACGGAGATTACAGAACATGAAGATGGACAATGTGACAAACAGTGTGAGAGCCCATGTGCTCGTGCAGGCTCTGCCTTATCTGCAGCGCTATTACGGCAAGACAATCGTCGTCAAATACGGCGGCAACGCCATGACCAGTGAGGATCTCAAGGAACAGGTCATGGAGGATATCGTTCTGCTTTCCATGGTCGGCATCCGCGTGGTGCTGGTGCATGGAGGCGGTCCGGAACTGTCCGGTCTGATGCAAAGACTCGGCAAGAAACCCGAATTCATCGATGGCTTGAGAGTGACCGACAAGGAAACGATTGATATGGCCCAGATGGTTCTGGCCGGCAAGATCAACAAGTCGCTGGTCAACCTTCTGCAGATGAAGGGCGGACAGGCCATCGGTCTTTCCGGCATGGACGGCAGACTGATCGAAGCCAAGATCCGCGATCCCAAATACGGCTATGTGGGCGATGTGACAAGGATCAACGGCGGTGTTGTCACAACCCTTCTGGACAGCGGCTATATTCCGGTCATCTCCACGCTCGGATGTGATACGGAAGGAAACACCTACAACATCAACGGCGATACCGGAGCAGGCAAAATCGCCTCTGCCATCGGTGCGGAAAGACTGATCATGATGACCGATATCGAAGGCATCATGCGCGACCGTGAAGACCCGGATTCTCTGATTTCCTCGCTGACCATCGAGGAGGCTGAACAGCTGACGAAGGAAGGCGTTATTTCCGGGGGAATGATCCCGAAGGTCAGATGCTGCACAGATGCCCTGAATGAAGGCGTCAAGGCGGCGGTCATCATCGACGGACGTGTGCCTCATGCGGTATTGATGGAAATCCTGACCGATGAAGGCGCGGGAACATTGTTTACAAAGGAGTGAACCATGAACGAGATTATCAGACTGGATCAGGAATATGTCGCTTCCACCTATGCGAGATTCCCGCTCAATATCGTCAAAGGCAAAGGATCCGTCGCTATTGATGATCAGGGTGAGGAATACATTGACATGGGCAGCGGCATTGCCGTCAATCTGTTCGGCTATTGTGATGAAACCTGGGGCAACGCTGTCACACAGCAGCTGTTCACACTCCAGCATACCTCCAATCTTTATTACACCGGCCCCTGTGCAAAACTGGCGCAGATGCTCTGTCAGAAAACCGGCATGAAGAAGGTTTTCTTCTCCAATTCCGGCGCTGAAAGCAATGAATGCGCGATCAAGGCGGCCAGAAAATATGCATGCGAAACAAAAGGACCTGAATATACAACGATCATCACCCTGGAAAACAGCTTCCACGGCCGTACGCTGACAACCCTTGCGGCGACCGGACAGGATCGTTTCCATGAGCTCTTTCAGCCGTTGACTCCGGGCTTTGTCCATGCGGCGGCGGATGATTGCGAAGGTCTTGAAAAACTGGTGAAGGAAAACAAAACCGCCGGCATCATGATCGAATGCGTGCAGGGAGAAGGCGGTGTTAAAGCCCTCTCAAAGGAATTTGTTTCATGCATTGCAAAGCTGCAGAAGGAATATGACCTGGTCATCATCGATGATGAGGTGCAGGCCGGCAACGGACGTACCGGAAAGCTCTATGCCTATATGAATTATGATCTGGTTCCCGATGTACTCACCACCGCAAAAGGAATCGGCGGCGGTCTTCCGATCGGCGTCACCATGCTCGGCGAAAAGGTGAAGGATATTTTTAAACCCGGAGACAACGGCTCAACCTTCGGCGGCAATCCCGCCGTGTGTGCCGGTGCTTTGAGCAATCTTTCCCGTCTGGATGATGCATTCCTGAAGGAAGTCAGTGATAAATCCGCATATCTGTTCAAACAGCTTGAACAGGCGGAAAATGTGAAGCTTGTCAGCGGTATGGGCCTGATGATCGGCATTGAGCCGGAAAAAGGAAAGGCAGCTGATATTGCAAAGGAATGCATGAAGAATCATGTGCTTGTTCTGACTGCGGGCGGCAACAAAGTCCGTCTTCTGCCGGCTTTGAATATTCCGATGGAACTGCTTGAACAGGCGGTCAATGTCATAAAAGAAGCTTTTGCGAAGGCAGGTGAGTGACATGATCGATCTCAAAGGAAGAGATTTCCTCAAACTCAGCGATTTCACTCCGGAAGAGATTCTCGGGCTGATTGATTTTGCACAAGAGCTCAAGGAAAAAAAGAAGGCGGGGATAGCGCACCGGATTTGCGAAGGAAAGAATGTCGCACTGATCTTTGAAAAGACCAGCACCAGAACCCGCTGTGCCTTTGAAGTGGCGGCAGCTGATCTCGGTATGAGCTCCACTTATCTTGGTCCGACCGGTTCCCAGATGGGCATCAAGGAAACGATTGCCGATACGGCAAGGGTTCTTGCCGGCATGTATGACGGCATTGAATACAGAGGCTTCGGCCAGGAAATCGTTGAAGAGCTCGCAGAGTATTCATCTGTACCGGTCTGGAACGGACTGACCGATGAATATCATCCCACCCAGATTCTTGCGGACATGCTGACCATACGGGAACACTTCGGCAAGCTCAAAGGCATCCATATGGTCTATATGGGAGATGCCCGCTTCAATATGGGCAGATCATTGATGCTGGGCAGCGCCAAGCTCGGTCTTCATTTCACCGCCTGCGCGCCTCAAGGCTATTATCCGGATGATGAATTTGTGGCGATGTGTCAGAAGATTGCGGAAGAAACCGGAGCAGTCATTGATCTTTCCCATGATCCGGATACCGCCGTCAAAGGCGCGGATGTCATCTATACCGATATCTGGGTTTCAATGGGCGAGCCGGTGGAGGCCTGGGATGAGAGAATCCGGCTGATGAAGCCTTTCCAGGTCACACAGAAATTAATGGAAACAGCAGGGGAACAGTGCATCTTCCTGCATTGTCTGCCCAGCTATCACAACCTCGGCACGAAAATCGGCAAAGAGGTCGGTGAGCACTATGGCATGGATGCGCTGGAAGTCACCGATGAAGTATTTGAAGGAAAACAGTCGCTTGTTTTCCAGGAAGCTGAAAACCGCATGCATACAATCAAGGCGGTCATGGCGGCAACATTATGAAAAAACATGAGAAAGCATATCTTGTGCTTTCGGACGGGACCGTTTATGAAGGGAAGCGCTTCGGCGCTTCCTGCAACCGGACCGGCGAGCTGGTATTCACCACCGGCATGTGCGGATATATTGAAACACTGACTGACCCGAGCTATGGCGGCCAGATTGTGATCCAGACCTTTCCGCTCATCGGCAATTACGGAATCATTCCCGATGATTTCGAAGGTGAGCCGGCTCTTTTCGGTTACTGCGTCCGGGAGTACTGTGAAAAACCATCCAATTTCAGATGCGAGAAAACCCTCGATGAATATCTGAAAGAAAAGAATATCCCGGGAATCTATGGCATTGATACCCGGGCACTGACTGTGAGAATCCGAGAGTCCGGAGTGGTGAACGCCGGGATTTTTGATCATGTGCCGGAAAGTCTCGATGAGATTGTTTCCTATCGTGTCGCAGAGGATGTTGTTGAACAGCTCAGCACGGATCATCTGATTGAAAAGGAAACAGAAGAAGAGAAGCACCATGTTGTCCTGATGGATTTCGGGGCCAAGAAGAACATCTCGGAAGAACTGCGCAGACGCGGTGCGCATGTCACGATTGTGCCTTCGGACACATCCGCTGAACAGATTCTTGCGATGAATCCGGACGGCATCATGTTAAGCAACGGGCCAGGCGATCCGGCTGACAATGTGCAGGTGATTGAACAGCTGAAAAAACTGATCGGGGTGAAACCTGTTTTCGGTATCTGCCTGGGTCATCAGATGGCAGCCCTGGCACTGGGAGCTTCCACTTATAAACTCAAATACGGCCACCGCGGGGCCAACCAGCCGGTGAAGGATCTTCTGGACGGAAGGACTTATATCACCACCCAGAACCATGGTTATGCGGTGGATACGGATACACTTTCCAAAGAAGCGGTGCTGCGCTATGTCAACGCCAATGACGGAACATGCGAAGGCATTGATTATCCGCAGCTGAAATGCTTTACCGTTCAGTTTCATCCGGAAGCCTGTGCGGGTCCCAAGGATACCGGCTTCCTGTTTGACCGTTTCATACAGATGATGGAGGAGGAATGATATGCCGAAGGATCAATCAATCAGAAAAGTCCTTGTCATCGGCAGCGGCCCGATCATCATCGGCCAGGCGGCGGAATTTGATTATGCCGGCGCCCAGGCATGCCGCGTGCTGAAACAGGAAGGGATCAATGTTGTGCTGGCCAACTCCAATCCGGCCACAATCATGACCGATCATCATCTTGCCGATGAGATTTATCTGGAACCGATGAATGCGGATACGATCAAACGGATCATCGAAAAAGAAAAACCCGACTCCCTTCTGGCGGGCTTAGGCGGCCAGACCGGTCTGACCCTTGCCATGGAACTGTGCAGGGACAACTGGCTGAGCGAGCATGGGGTAAGGATGCTGGGTTCGGATATCAATGCGATCCAGAGAGCAGAAGACCGTGAGCTTTTCCGTGATGCGATGAAGAAGATCAATCAGCCGGTGGTGGCCAGTGAAATCGCAGTGAGTGAGGATGAGGCAGCCGCAGCGGCTAAGCGCATCGGCTATCCGGTGATCATCCGTCCGGCCTACACACTCGGCGGCAGCGGCGGCGGAATCGTCAATGATGAGCAGGAGCTGAGAACGGTTGTCCATACCGGCCTTGAGCTTTCTCCCATCACCCAGGTGCTGGTTGAAAAATCCATTGCCGGCTGGAAGGAAATCGAATTTGAGACAATGCGCGATGCACTCGGCAATGTGATCGCGGTCTGTTCCATGGAAAATCTTGATCCGGTGGGCATTCATACCGGCGACTCGATTGTCGCGGCGCCTTGTCTGACCCTTGCGGACAAAGAATTCCAGATGCTGAGAAAGGCGTCACTGGATATCATCAGTGAGCTCGGGATTGTCGGCGGCTGCAATGTGCAGATTGCCCTGAATCCGGAGAGTTTTGAATATGCTGTAATCGAGGTCAATCCGCGTGTTTCCAGATCCAGTGCCCTGGCTTCCAAGGCAACCGGCTATCCGATTGCCAAGGTGAGCACGAAGATCGCACTTGGCTATACACTGGATGAAATCACCAATGAAATCACCGGTCAGACCTGTTCGTGTTTTGAACCGGCCCTTGATTACGTGGTGGTCAAATTTCCCAAATGGCCCTTTGATAAATTTGCAGGCTCTTCCAGACAGCTGGGCACCCAGATGAAGGCGACCGGCGAAGTCATGGCGATTGCCAATAACTTCGAGGCCGCACTCATGAAAGCGGTGCGCGGGGCGGAAATCGGCCTGGATACCCTGAATCTGAAAAATGATGATGAACGGGATATTCTGGAGCGTCTTCATGATCAGAATGACAGAAGGCTCTTCACAATCTTTGAAGCATTGAAGAAAGGCGTCAGTGTGGATACCATCCATAAGATCACCATGATTGATGAATGGTTCCTGTACAAGATCGCCAATCTGGCATCCTATGAACAGAGCATTGCGGAACATTTTGATGAAGAGGATTATCTGGAAGGAAAACGGCTTGGCTATACGGATGAGGCATTGATGCGGCTAAGCGGTGTTCAGAGTGTTCCGTCCATTGATCTTTCCTACAAGATGGTTGATACATGCGCGGCGGAATTCGCTGCCGAAACACCTTATTTCTATTCATCCTCAGACAAAGAGTGTGAATCCAGATCATTCAGACGCAGCGGAAAGAAAGTCATCATGGTTCTCGGCTCCGGTCCGATCCGCATCGGCCAGGGCATTGAGTTTGACTATTCCTCCGTGCATTGCGTATGGACGTTAAAGGAAATGGGCTATGAGACAGTCATCGTGAACAACAATCCCGAGACGGTCTCCACTGATTATGACACTGCGGACAGGCTGTATTTTGAACCGTTGTGTCCTGAGGATGTCATGCATATCATCAAAGCCGAACAGCCTGAGGGCGTTGTGGTGGCCTTTGGCGGCCAGACCGCCATCCGGCTGACCTCATTTCTGGATTCGCATGGAATCAGAATCCTTGGCACAACCGCTGACAGCATTGACCTTGCCGAAGACAGAGAACGCTTTGATGCATTGCTGGAGGAGCTTCATGTCTTAAGACCCAAGGGCACTGCGGTCAGAACGATGCAGGAAGCTCTGGATGCCTCGCGCACAATCGGCTATCCGGTATTGTTAAGACCTTCCTATGTCATCGGCGGCCAGAACATGTGCATCGCCCATGAAGAGGCGGATACGGTTGAGTATATGGGAAGAATCCTGGAACAGAAGGAGGAAAACTCCGTGCTCATCGATCAGTATCTGCCCGGGGTGGAACTGGAAGTCGATGCGATCTCGGATGGAAAGGATGTATTGATTCCGGGCATCATGGAACATATTGAGCGGGCAGGTGTGCATTCCGGCGACTCCATCGCGGTCTATCCGGCTTTCAATCTCAATGACCGGGATCTTTCCAGAATTATCAGTGTTTCCGAAAAACTGACTCTGGCAATGAAGACAAAGGGTCTCGTCAATATTCAATATCTCATGTTCGGCGGCAGGCTTTATGTGATTGAGGTCAATCCCAGAGCCAGCCGTACCGTTCCCTATATATCCAAGGTGACCGGTGTGCCGATGGCGGATCTTGCCTCGAAAGTGATGCTGGGCATGGCTTTGAAAGATCTCGGCTATGGCACGGGGCTTTACAGAATTCCGCCTTACAGCTGTGTCAAGGTGCCGGTGTTCTCCTTTGAAAAGCTCAGCGATGCCAATTCGATTCTCGGTCCGGAAATGAAATCCACCGGTGAGGCGCTTGGCATCGGAAGAACGCTTCCCGAAGCATTGTACAAAGGACTCAGCGCGGCCGGTTTCACTGTTCCGGATCTAAGAAGGCCGGAGAAGAACGGTGTGCTGATCAGCGTGGACAGTTATGATTACCAGGAAATCCTGGATGTGGCAAAGAAATTCAATGATCTGGCGATGAAGCTTTATGCGACAAAGGGCACCGCTGAAACCATCCGCACGATGGGCATTGAGGTCACTTCCGTTGATAACGTCACGGACAGCGATCAGATTGTGAATCTCATGGAGGATGGAAAGCTCAGCTATATCATCTATACCGGCGCCGTCAAGGACGCCACCATGGGCGATTACACCGCTCTGCACAGAAAAGCGATGCAGCTGGGAATTCCATGCCTGACCAGTGCCGATACGGCAAATGCCCTGGCCGATATGATTGAAAGCCGCTACAGTGCGCATAACACCGAGCTGGTTGATATCAATCATATGCGTGAATCTCATGAACAGATTCAGTTCACCAAGATGCAGGACTGCGGCAATGATTACATCTTCATCAACAACATGGAAGGTCATATCACCTCACCTGAATCATTGTGCATCACCCTTTGCGCGCATCATTATTCCATCGGCGCCGACGGCATTGTTCTGGTTGAAAAATCAGAAATAGCCGATGCGAAAATGAGAAGCTTCAATCTGGATGGAACCGAAGGCCATATGGCCGGCAACAACCTCCGCTGCATCGGAAAATACCTTTATGACAAAGGCATTGTCGTCAGAGATGTCATGAATATTGAAACGATGGAAGGCGTGCGCACCATTCATGTCTTCACCAGAAACGGAAAAGTCGGCACGGTATCGGCTGATATGGGTGAGATTGAATGGAAGGCGGAAAAGATCCCGGTGATCTCTGATCAGCCGGAAGTGATTGATCAGCCTTTGATGATCAAAGATCAGGAATACCGGATCACATGCCTTTCCGTAGGCAATCCGCATTGCGTTGTCTTTGCGGATGCGATTGATCAGATCGATCTGGAAGTGACAGGCCCGCAGTTTGAATATCATGAGATGTTCCCGGACAGAATCAACACCGAGTTTGTCAGAATTGTCGATCCGTGCACACTCAGAGTCAGGGTGTTTGAACGCGGCAACGGGGCAACCCTTGCCTGCGGCACAGGCGCCTGCGCGGCTGCGGCGGCAGCCATCCGGCTGGGATATTGTGAAGAAAACACGGATATCACGGTCAAGCTGCCCGGCGGCGATATGTCCGTGCGGATTGAAGAGGGAAGGGTGAGCCTGACTGGCGGGGCATCAATTGCCTTTGAAGGCACATTTGAATACTGATCCTCGTTGACAAAGTTCACGAATCGTTGTTATATAAGTTAGGTTTAACCGATTGGAGAACGCATGAAAAACATCAAGGCTTTGAAAAACCCGAATGCTTTCATGAATCAGACGATTGATTTTGTTATTTCAGGTTTCCTTTGTGAATGACAGGGGAAACCTTTTTTTGGAAATGAAAGGAAGGCTGTATGAGAAGTATTATTGACATTCTGGATCTTTCCGTGGAAGAAATCGATGAGCTTGTCGCAACTGCGCAGGACATCATCGCGGACCCGAAAAAGTACGCGGAAGTCTGTCACGGCAAGAAGCTTGCCACGCTGTTTTTTGAACCGAGCACCCGTACCCGTCTGAGCTTTGAGGCGGCGATGTATGAGCTCGGCGGCAATGTACTGGGCTTTTCCGAGGCGCAGAGTTCATCCGCTGCCAAAGGTGAAAGCGTTGCGGACACCGTCAAGACCGTATCCTGCTATGCGGATATCATCGCCATGCGCCACCCCAAGGAAGGCGCACCGTTAGTGGCTTCCAGAGCCGCATCCGTGCCGGTGATCAATGCCGGTGACGGCGGTCACAACCATCCCACCCAGACCATGGCTGACCTTCTGACCATCAGCCGTGAAAAGGGCACATTCGAAAATCTGACCATCGGTGTATGCGGCGACCTCAAGTTCGGCCGCACCGTTCATTCCCTGATCAATGCGATGAGCAGATACAAGGGACTGAAGATGGTTCTGATCTCTCCGGAGGAGCTCAAGGTTCCCAGCTACGTCAAAAAGGATGTGCTTGTGAAAAACAACATTCCCTATGTGCAGACCACTGATCTGGAAAGCGCGATGGGTGAGCTGGATGTGCTCTATATGACCAGAGTGCAGAGAGAGCGCTTCTTCAATGAAGAGGATTATCTGCGTCTGAAAGACAGCTATATCCTGACTCCGGACAAGCTGAAAAACGCGCGTAAGGATATGATCATCATGCATCCGCTGCCACGTGTCAACGAAATCTCCGTGGCCATCGACGATGATCCGCGTGCCTGCTATTTCAAGCAGGTGCTCAACGGCAAATATATGCGTATGGCCCTGATCATGAAACTTCTCAAGGAGGCTGGAACAATATGAATATCGACTCAATCCAGAACGGCATTGTCATTGACCACATCAGCGCCGGCAACGGCATGAAGCTCTACGAGCTGCTTGATCTCAACCGTCTTGACTGCTCGGTTGCGCTGCTCAGAAATGTAAACTCTCAGAAACTGGGCAGAAAGGATATCATCAAGATTGACCAGGAGTTCGATCTGAACCTGGATCTCGTCGGTTTTGTGGATCCTCAGGCAACGGTCGTCGTGATCAAAAACGGCGAGATTGTCGAGAAGAAAAAGCTCGACCTTCCCGAGGTTCTGATCAATGTCATCCGCTGCAAGAATCCCCGCTGCATCACGCAGACAGAGCAGGAGATCGTTCACGAATTCCGTCTCAGTGACAGGGTAAACCGCATTTACCGCTGCATCTATTGCGAAACAAAAGCTTAAAAATAAAACGGCGGCATTCCGTTAGGAGTGCCGCTGTTATTATGCATTGTACTTTTCCCAGTATTCACTGCCGTTTTCAAGCAGCCCGCAATAAACCTGAATCACGGTATCACGGAAGCTCTGACATTCGCTTTCCAGATTGAATCTGGACGGAATGATCCGGGTGACCAGATCGATTTCAGATGCGATCTTGAGGGCGGATTTTTCATCGCTCAGATGAATCAGACCGAAACCCACGGAGCGGTAGCTGGATGATTCACAGCAGATGATCAGATACTTTCTGGCAAAATCGCGCCATTCCGCGATCAGCTCATCGCTCATTTCATCATTGAGAATACAGAGCGCTTGCAGATTCTGACGAAGTTCCTTTTCCTTGCTTTTGCGGTTGAGAAAGCCGATGTGATCATTCTCGCAGATGCGGATCATCATCCATGCCCGCATAAACCGGTCAGCCGGTTCTTTTCCTTTGCAGTCAAACCGTTTTTCATGAAGGCTTTTCCTTCTCTGATCGGCTGCGGAGTCAGGCTGTCTGCGCAATTGTTCCGTAAGATATTCTCTGCGTTTAAGCGGATTGTCCTGGCGGTAGTAAGATGCCGGCCAGTCTTCGAAGATGTTTTCAGACGGTTCTCTGCTTTGCGCAAGCATGCTTATTCGCCATACCCGTCCGGATTCTGACTCTGCCATCTCCAGGCATCGCGGCACATGTCTTCAAGATTCTTCTCAGCCTTCCAGCCAAGCACTTTATATGCCTTGGAAGGA